>JACQDW010000073.1 GCA_016200845.1 Burkholderiales bacterium
ATGGTGCGCGAAACCCCGTTCAACCTGGCTCACCTGCGCAACATGACCGCAGTGACAGAAATGGGCGGCATCATCTTCCCGCCCCTTCCCAACTTCTACCACAAACCCACGTCGATTGAAGACATGGTCGATCACAGCCTGGCGCGTGTATTGGATTTATTCAGCGTGGAACATCAGCTTGCACCGCGTTGGAGTGGGTTAAAAGGTGAAGAGAATCGGGATTGTTAAAGGCTGCAAAACAAGGATTCCTTTGAACAATGCACAAAAACGTCAATTCATTTTCTATGCATCTCACACAAATATGCCAACGAATGTCAGAACGAATGAGATGGCATAAACCCAATCACTACTATATATTTACGCTTCCCGTGACTTACTCGCTTCGCCATGCATATCATCATTTTCGTTCTTACTGCAATTGCGTCCGTGGTTGTGCTTAAATGGCCGAACGCCGCGCCATTCTTAATTGGTTTGCCATCGCTAATATTTGGAGTATGGAAGCTAAAGAACTTACGAACTAATTGGGTACCTGCCATTGGCACAGTCAGTTGGTGTGAAGTCGGTCACGAAGATGTTGCCACACATTTTCGTGTAAAAAAATACTTCTTCCCACGCATTGAGTTTTCATACTTATTTGAAAACTCGCTCTATATCAGCTCAATTTATGCGATCGATAGATCGACTGTTTGGAGCTTGGATCAAATAGCAATGAAGTCGATTGTCTCAGGACTAATGACAGAAAAAGAAATCCCTATCTTCATCAATCCCAAAAATCCCCAAAAAGCTACCGTGGTAAACAAAGTAAACCCGCGCACTGTAATACACGCTTACACATTCATTTTTACAGGTCTAGTTTGTCTCTTTCTGGGGCTGTATAGCTCTATAAAATAGTAACGACAAACAAATTGAAACTTCAAGTCACAGTCAGTCTTACTTTTCCGCATCAAGTCTTTTTATCGAGTAATCTCTATCTATTCTGGATATGATTGTACAAAATACCCAATTCGTTCGCAGCACACAAAATGTGATAGAAATCGACAAAAAAATTTATGCGTACGAGAAGAATAACGGGAGTCTCACGGGAATGATTCTGGCGTCATTGGTCTTTGGGTTTGGTTTCACCTACCTGGCGATAACAAATCGCGCAGAATTGAAAATTCTATTTTTTACGCTAGGATCAAGAAGCGCGAATGTATTTTATTGGTGTATGACGTTGTTATTTATATTTGCTATTGGATTGATTGTATCTCAGAAAATATGGGCATCAAAAGAAGCCACGCATGTTGAATTATTCGCTTCATTTGCAGACCTTCCCAAAGCGTCATTATTTGGCGGTCAAATATTTATCCCCTACACTGCCATAACAAGAATTTCTCGTGAGATTGTCAATGTACACGAAACATTGACAATCACGTCACCGCTGGGCAATGCTTGCGTAGTAGCGTCTAACTTTATGAGCTTGGAAGACTATGCCAATTTTGTTTTGGAAATCACGGCAAGAGTTCAGCTTGCTCGCGATCTCGGAACCGCTAATTTTGAGTAAATAATCTGAGCCGAATTTAAGCGAGAAATGCAGTGAAAAAGATAAATCTCACTGTACGAGTTAAACAGACGTTTATTTCCCTGACTCCAAATAACACATCACACCTCGATAAGCGATAAAAGCAGCAATCGCCGTCGTCACATAAGCGCCAAATGCGATTTGGAATTTAAACGCAGAATAAGCTTGCTCCATCGCGCCGGCCATCATGCCAGCGTAAGGATTGTTAGCCATTTGAGTCTGTACCTGCGCTAGTTGCTCTTTGGTGCTGGCATAGGCCAGATAGATTTGCAGATAGGCATATAGCGTCAGGAGAAGTGGCGCGCACAAAGCGAGTGGTGCCAGCTTATGTTTCCAAAAATAGGGTACCGCGATAGTTCCGACAGCGAGTAGCCCTAGTACGGTGCCAAATCCGCCTTGCCCACTCGACAGTGCGGTGATGCCATTGAGTATCGTGATCAGCGGCAGAGAGATGGGCACCATCATGGCGCTGACTTTTACCATCCCGACAAAAAAAGCGAAAACGAAGAAGACGCCATAAGCGATAGAGACGTCTTTGCCTGCGCTCATGACGATGTTTTTAGCCGTTTCTATGATCGCGTTCGCACCCGCATTCTGCGCAATTGGATTGGCGACTTCAAGCGGGGTGATCGATTTCAGATTCCCCTCATCAAATGCTAAAACGACGTCCATATCCGATTTGGGAGAAAAGTCCCCTAACCAATGGTTGATGTCAAATTCATGACGTTGTCCCGAGGCTGCAACCACGCCGCGCTCTCCGTTCCACATGATAACTCTTGCTTGCATAGGTTTTTCCTTTTCTTAAAAATGGTCATGAACAAAAATTCAAACATTGCCAATTTAAAAATATAGCATGCTTGACTAAAATTTAATAGCGACTATTTTTTGAGCGCTTTCATCACCAATTTCTTGACAAGGCAAGCCCAAAAGCGCAAGCTAGTAATCGTTTACTATCCAATACAATTTAAGCAATTACACCCACATGAAACCGATTACCTCCACCCCCATGTCCTCCGAAGATCGTCGTGCCGCGACTGTGTCTGCTGTTGTTGAGCTGGCGTCTGAACATAATCCGACTGATATCACGACGGCGGCGATTGCGGCCAAGATGGGGGTGACGCAGGGGGCTTTGTTTCGGCATTTTGCGTCTAAAGATGCGGTATTAAGTGCGGTGATGGAGTGGGTGTCGGCGCGTTTGCTGGGGCGCTTGGAGGCGGCTGCTGATGGTTTGTCGCAGGCGGATCAGGCATTGGAAGCGATGTTTATGGCGCATATTCAGTTCATCGTCGAGCATCCGGGCGTGCCGCGTTTGATGCTGGGTGAATTGCAAAAATCGGGCGACTCCTTACCTAAGCGCTTGGCGCGTACTTTGAGTCAGGCTTATCGCAGTCGCTTGTCTGACAAGTTGAAACTAGGTGTGGAGCAAGGCATCTTCCGTGCCGATCTCGATATCGAAGCATCGACCACCTTGTTGTTTGGCATGGTGCAAGGCTTGGCCGTGCAAGGCTTACTCAGTGCCGATGTGGCGGGGATCAAAGACGAAGCGCCGCGTTTGTTTTTGTTGTTCCGTCGCGCTATCGCGAACTAATTTTTTACACTCGTCTCGCCTTCCTATCATGAAAAAATCTCTCTCCATGCTGCTCGCTTTTTGCCTAGCCACTCCGGTAGCACAGGCCGCCAGCCCCGCCAAATCCACACCACGCGCCGTGACCATCAGCCGCACGAGCAGTGAAACTCTGCCGCGATTTATCGAGACGCAAGGTCTGATCACGCCCTGGCAAGAAGCCATCGTCAGCGCACGCATCACTGGCGCAGCGATTACTGATTTGCACGTGGCTGTCGGTGAGCAAGTCAAGCGGGGGCAATTATTAGCGAATTTTGATGAGCGCGGTGTGCGAGCGGAATTTGATAAAGCCAGTGCGCAAGAGGCACAGGCACGCACCAGTTTTCAGCAAGCCGAGGCCGACTTGCGGCGCATGCGCGAATTAAAAGCGCAAGGTGCGATTAGCGCGCAAAACATGGCGCACACCGAAGCGCAATTCGCCATCGCGCAGGCACAGTTACAAAGCGCTAATGCCAGCACGCGCACTGCCAAAATTCGATTAGACGATACGCGCATTCTGGCACCCGACGATGGCGTGATCACAGCGCGCAACGCGATGCTGGGACAAGTGCCGCCACTGGGTGCCGAGCTGTTTCGCATGATACGTCAGCAGCGCCTGGAATGGCGCGCCGAGCTCACTGCCAGCCAGATGAATCAGATCAAAGTCGGCATGTCTGTGCAATTACGTCTGACCGATGGCAGCGCTGCGCAAGGCAACGTGCGTCAACTGGGCGCAGCGTTAGATAATCCTAATCGACTCGGCATCGCCTATATCGACATCGCCAAAGGCAGTCAGGCGAAGGCGGGCATGGTCGCCAGCGGCAGACTAATCTTGGGCCAAGACGCTGCCATCTTAGTCCCCGCCGCCAGTGTTTTATTGCGCGATGGGCGCAGCGTGGTATTCCGCGTCGATGGCGACAAAGTGACCCAAGTCAGCGTCACATCAGGGCAGCGTTATCAAGACAAGATAGAAATTCTCAAGGGCTTGAACAGCAAGGATAGCGTGGTAGTCGAAGGCGCAGGATTTTTGATTGATGGTGATCGCATTCAGGTCGTGAACGACGCGGCACAAGCCAACAACGCATCTGCAGCGGTGAAAAAATGAATCTCGCCACCTGGTCTATCCGCAATCCTATTCCTTCGGTATTGCTGTTTGTCGTGCTTGTGCTGGCGGGATTAAATGGCTTTTCTAAGCTCGCCAAACAAGACTTACCCGATCTCGATCTGCCCACGGTCAAGATAGAATTACGCCAACCGGGCGCTGCCACCAGCCAACTGGAAACAGAAGTCGCGCGCAAAGTCGAAAACGCCCTCGCCAGTCTGCGCGGCATCAAACATGCGCGAACGCAGATCAATGATGGCGTGGTCAGCATGACGATCAGCTTTATGCTCGATCGCAATCTCAACGAAGCGCTGACCGACTGCAAAGATGCGATAGCCCGTATTCGCAATGAACTTCCGCCAGAGTTGGAAGAACCGCGCGTCACCAAAGTACAAGTTGGGCCCGGCGGTGCCATGCTAAGTTATGCGCTATCGCATGCCAGTTGGAATGAAGAACAGCTATCGTGGTTTGTCGATGATGCCTTAGCGAAGGCGATTCAAGCTGTGCCTGGCGTCGGTGATTATAGTCGCGTCGGTGGCGTCAAACGCGAAGTGCGCGTGACACTGGACCCGGGGAAATTACTGGAAGCCGACACCACCGCCGCCGATGTCTCGCGCGCCTTAAAACGCATGCAGCTCGACACTTCCGGTGGACGCGGACAACTCGATCATGCCGAGCAAAGCGTCAAAACTCTAGCCGCCAGCCAGACCGCAGACGACTTAGCGCGCATGAGCATCGTGCTGCCTGATGGTCGCAAATTACGTTTGGATCAAGTCGCACACATCGAGGACAACACGGCCGACCGCACGCAAGTCGCCCTACTCGATGGCAAGGCCGCCGTCGGCTTTCAAGTCTGGCGCACAAAGGGTTTTGATGAAGTGAAAATCGCCGCTGGCATAGAGCAAGTTCTCCAGCAGCTACAAGCGCAAACACCGGGTCTGCAATTCGTCAAAGTCAGCAGCAAAGTTGAACACACATTGGAGCAATACGAAGGCTCGATGCACATGTTGTTTGAAGGCGCATTGCTCTCAGTTTTGGTGATCTGGTTGTTCTTGCGCGACTGGCGCGCCACCTTGATAGGCGCAGTTGCGCTACCGCTCTCCATCATCCCGGCATTTGCCTTCATGGCGTGGATGGGCTATTCACTCAACACCATTACCTTGCTGGCACTCGCGGTCGTCGTCGGGATTCTAGTCGACGATGCCATCGTCGAAGTCGAGAACATCGCCGCCCACATGCACAGTGGCAAACCGGTGCGAGAGGCGACCGAAGAAGCCGTCAATGAAATCGCCCTCGCCGTCGCCGCCACCACCGCCAGCCTGATCGTGGTGTTCTTGCCGACCGCCTTCATGCCGGGCGTGCCGGGGCTGGTGTTCACGCAATTTGGCTGGAGTATCGTGGTGGCGGTGGCGCTTTCGTTTTTAGTGGCGCGCATTATTACGCCTATGATGGCGGTGTGGTTGATTCGTCCTGGGCAGCATCACGAGCAAGCGAATGAAGGTGCGTTGATGCGTGGCTATGTGCGTTGCGTCAGTTGGTGTCTCGCGCACCCCGGCAAAACCGTGCTCACCGGTCTGCTCTTGTTCGCACTCTCCTTAGCGCTGATCCCCATGCTGCCGACTGGCTTTATGCCCGCCGCTGACCGTGGCACCACCACGGTGAATATCGAGCTTCCGCCCGGCGCAGGTCTGGCACAAACCTTGGCAACCAGTGAACGCGCCCGCCTTGCGATTAGCAACATCAAAGGTGTGCGCAGTATCTTCACACAACTAGGCGACAGCAATCGCATAGAAGCCGGTGAGCTGCGCCGTGCTAGTCTGGTCGTGGTCCTGAGTGAACGCGACCAACGTCCCAAACAACAAGTGATAGAGCAAGCGATACGCGAAAGACTGGACAGCCTCCCCGGCGCAAGAATTTCCTTAAGCGGCGGTGGTTCCGGTGAAAAATTAGAGCTGGTGCTGTCCAGCAGCAATCAGACAGCCTTACTCGAGACAGCACGCGCTTTAGAAGCGCAATTGCGGACGCTGCCCAAACTGAATAGCATCATCTCCACCGCTAGCTTGGAACGCCAAGACATCGTAGTGCGCCCCAATCCCCTACTCGCGGCCGAACGTGGCGTCACCACGCAAGCAATTAACGACACGCTGCGGGTTGCCCTCAGTGGCGACCGCGCGATGGCGCTGCCTAAGCTCAATTTAGATCAACGACAAATCGATATCCGCGTCTTGCTACCGGCCGACATACGCAGCGATATCAACGCCATAGCTGCTTTGCGTGTGCCCGGTCGCGGCGCGTTGGTGCCTATCCACAGCGTTGCAGATCTCAGCGTGGAAAGTGGCGCATCGCAAATCGATCGCTTTGACCGCGAACGACAAATCACGCTCACCGCCGATCTGGGCGGCTCCGCTTTAGGTGATGCATTGAAGGCCGCCAAAGCCCTGCCCGCCCTGCAAAATTTACCGGCCTCAGTGCACCTGCTGGAATCGGGAGACGCGGAAACGCAGGCGGAAATGTTCAAGGGTATGCGCATGGCGATGGGCGTCGGCGTCCTGAGTCTGTATGCGGTGTTGGTGCTCTTATTTAAAGATTGGTTTCAACCACTGACCATCTTGTCCGCTGTGCCGCTCTCAGTCGGCGGTGCCTTCGCCGCGCTGCTGTTGGCTGGCAGTGAACTGAGTTTGCCGACCATGATAGGTCTGGTGATGTTGATGGGCATCGTCACTAAAAATTCTATTCTATTAGTGGACTTCGCCATCGTCGCCATGGAGCAAGACATGGATCAACACACTGCGCTCCTCACCGCCTGCAAGAAACGGGTACAAGCGATCACCATGACCACCGTCGCCATGACCGCAGGCATGCTACCCATCGCACTCGGCTACGGTGCTGACGCCAGCTTCCGGCAGCCGATGGCGATCGCCGTCATCGGTGGCTTGCTCTCGTCCACCGCCATGAGTTTGCTGATGGTGCCTGTGGTATTTACCTATGTGGCTGCACTACAAGAGAAAATTCTTAAACGATTTCATCACACAACTAAAACGACTGAGGAAGCCACATGAAAATCAAAACCCTATTGACCTTTACCAGCCTGCTCTTAATCAGTTCGACTAGCATGGCGCAACAAACGCAAAGCCTGCATCTGAAACACGTGAGGCAAGAACTAAGCAAGCACATGCAAAACACCACTGACGCCATCGCCCTCGAAGACTGGGAGATGGTGGTCAAGCTCGCTCCGCAAATTGGCCAGCACGAGGAACCACCGGCTTCAGAAAAACTGCGCATCCTCGCCTACTTAGGCAAAGACGCAGCACGCTTTCGCGGCTATGATCACCAAACGCACGAAGCCGCCGATGAAATGCGTTCAGCCGCGCTCAAACAAGATGGCAAGGCCGTGATCAACGCCTACGCAAAAATTCAAACCAACTGCCTCGCCTGCCACAGCAATTTCCGCAGCGGCTTTCAAAAACATTTCTACGAGAGTTTGGGATCGGGAAAATAGAGGATCAGGGAAGCGCGTTTATCGAAAACATCCGCCCTTCCCCGAGAAAATCGCGGGCAAAAAAAATGGCTCACATCGCTGTGAGCCATTTTTCTTCCTACTGGTGCCGGCTGCCGGAATCGAACTGGCTACCTGATGATTACAAGTCAACTGCTCTACCAAGTGAGCTAAGCCGGCGGAAATCGTTTCAAGACTTTTTGCAATTCGATTTGTTTTGCAACGAATCTTGAAGAACAAAATTATAGACTACTTTACGACTTTTAGGGAAGGTTTTTCTGATTTTTTTTGTGTTTCTTTTGTTCCCGCTTCGGTTACTTCTGTCGAAACTTCTTTTTCTGCATTTTCCTGAGGAACAGAAACAGCCGCCAAGCCCAAGCTTGGTTTGCTCGCCTCTGGTATTGCATCAGCAGCACTCTCTTCTTCGATAGAGACCGCATCGAACACCATGCCCTGACCATTTTCACTGGCGAAGATCGCTTGCACATGACTGACAGGGACGCGAATCTCGCGTGACACGCCGCCAAAGCGCGCCTTGAAACTGATGGCGTCATTATCCATTTTCAAACCACTGGTCGCACCAAAACTAATATTGAGAACGATCTCTCCCTTGCGCACAAATTCCATCGGCACTTGCACCGCGCCGCTCACTCTCACGGAGACATAAGGGGTAAAACCATTATCCGTACACCATTCGTAAATGGCGCGCAAAAAATAGGGTTTGGTCGAGATTTCTGACATACGCAAACAACTTTCAATTTAAAACGACGACTCTATCGATGCCCACTTGCACATCGATAGAGTTTCAGACTGAATCTTAACGACGCATCACTTTTTCGGATGGCGTTAACGCTTCAATATAAGCAGGACGGGAGAAGATACGCTCGGCGTATTTCAACAGCGGCGCAGCAGTCTTGGACAAATCAATGCCGTAATGATCGAGGCGCCACAATAAAGGAGCAACCGCCACGTCGAGCATAGAGAACTCTTCGCCCAGCATATATTTGTTCTTGACGAACAGCGGTGCCAATTGCGTCAAACGATCACGAATTTCGGCGCGTGCTTTGTCTAACACTTTAGAAGAAGAGCTGTTCTTTTCGTTTTCCAGCGTGTGGACGTGAACGAATAATTCTTTTTCAAAGTTAAACAACATCAGGCGCGCGCGTGCACGCTGCAAAGGATCGGCAGGCATCAATTGCGGATGTGGGAAACGCTCATCAATGTATTCGTTGATGATATTGGATTCGTACAAAATCAATTCGCGCTCAACCAAGATCGGCACCTGACCATAAGGATTCATGGTCGAGATATCTTCTGGCTTGTTGAACAAATCAACGTCACGGATTTCAAAGTCCATGCCTTTTTCAAACAAGACTAAGCGGCAACGTTGAGAAAATGGGCAGGTAGTACCCGAGTAGAGGACCATCATTGTTGGTGTTCCTTAAAACGATGAGGGCGAGGCGCCTGTTTTAGCGTGCCTCACCCCAAAATAACACACCCACGCAAGCTTCAAAACAAAGACGCGGGCAACGAATTTACTGATTACTTCACTTCTTTCCAGTACGATGCATTCAAGCGCCATGCGAGAAGAGCCAGTAAGGACATGAATAACAATGCCCACACACCGATACGCTTACGATTATTTTGTGCAGGCTCGCCCATCCACTGCAAATAGGCGACCAGATCACCAACTGCATTGTCGTATTCAACTGCGCTTAATTTACCAGCCGCAATCGTTTCAAAGCCAGCGAATTTATGCTCAGTTTTTGAAGCATCGTGATGATCTTTTACTTCTTCAAACTTAGCGGAACGGACGCCCTGCAACTCCCACAAAGCGTGCGGCATACCTACATTCGGGAACAACATATTGTTCCAGCCTGTAGGACGGCTTTCATCCTTGTAGTAAGTGCGCAGATAGGTGTACAACCAGTCAGCACCAGAGCCTTCGCCAGATGCTTTGGCACGGGCAATCACCGACAAATCAGGTGGCACAGCGCCAAACCAGGTCTTGGCATCTTTTGCGCTCAAACTAGTCTTCATCAATTCACCGACTTTTTCGCCAGTGAACAAGAGATTTTCTTTGATCTGCAAATCGGTCAAGCCAATATCGCGCAAACGGTTGTAACGCATAGACGTTGCCGAGTGGCAGTTCAGGCAGTAATTGACAAACAATTTAGCGCCATTTTGCAATGCCACTAAATCAGTCGAACGATCTGGAGCGCGATCTAAGGGAAATCCGCCTTCATTAGCAAATGCCAATGCAGGAACAAATGCCAAAGTAACGAGCAATTTTTTAAGTAATTTCATGCTATTTCTTCCTCGCTAATCTGATCAATGCGCTGCAAACGTGACGCGTTTTGGCACAGGTTTGAACGTACCCATTGCACTCCACCAAGGCATCAATAAGAAGAAGCTATAGTAGATCAATGCGCATACTTGAGAAATGCGTTCACGTGTTGGTGATGGTGGCTCTACGCCGAGGTAGCCCAAAGTCACGAAAGCAATACCGAAAACGATATACACGTATTTGTGCCAGTCAGGACGATAGCGTATCGACTTCACAGGTGACATATCGATCCAAGGTAAGAAAGCCAGGATCACGACAGAGCCGCCGAACAAGACCACACCCCAGAATTTTGCATCGAGACCGAAAGGCATCATGCCAACAATCGCCAACAAAGCAACACCTGCAATCGCCGCTTTAACCATGAAATTCAAGCTCGACTTCAACCAGATCAAAGCTACATAAGCAGCCACGCCAAATTGAACCACATACAAGAACTCAGACGTCGTCGCACGCAAAATTGAGTAGAACGGTGTGAAGTACCAAGTTGGTGCAATGTGCGGAGGCGTCTTCAAAGAGTCAGCAGGAATAAAGTTATTGTATTCGAGGAAGTAGCCGCCCATTTCCGGAGCAAAGAACACGATCGCTGTGAAAATAGTCAGGAACACAGTCACGCCAAAAATATCGTGGAAAGTGTAATAAGGATGAGAAGGAACGCCATCCACAGGATGTCCATCTGCATCTAAGTTTTCTTTGATTTCGATACCGTCTGGGTTGTTTGAACCGACTTCGTGCAAGGCGATCAAATGCGCTACCACCAAGCCCAACAAGACCAAAGGAATTGCGATCACGTGGAAGGAGAAGAAACGATTCAAGGTCGCATCAGAAACCACATAGTCACCACGAATCCACAACGACAAATCAGGACCGATGAATGGGATCGCACCAAACAAGTTCACGATTACTTGTGCGCCCCAGTAAGACATCTGACCCCAAGGCAAGAGGTAACCGAAGAAAGCTTCGGCCATCAGGCACAAGAAAATTGCAAAGCCAAACAACCAAACCAATTCACGTGGCTTACGATAAGAACCGTAGAGCAAACCGCGTGTCATGTGTAAATAGACAATGATAAAGAAGGCAGAAGCACCAGTGGAGTGCATGTAGCGCACCAGCCAGCCGGACGGGACTTCGCGCATGATATATTCAACCGAAGCGAAAGCTAAAGTTGCATCTGGTTTGTAGTGCATGACCAGGAAAATACCGGTCACGATCTGAATTACCAAGACCAGCATCGCCAGCGAGCCGAAGATATACCAGAAGTTAAAGTTCTTCGGTGCATAGTATTGACCCCATTGGTCGTTCCACAATTTGGTCAGTGGAAAACGGGCATCAACCCAGTTCAATGCCTTATCCAATGCTGGGGCGTCGTCCGGGAGTTTTTTCTCAACAAATGCCATGATTAAGCCTCGCCTTTCTCATCTTTACCGATGATGATTTTGGTATCTGATAAAAACATGTGAGGTGGCACATCCAGATTTTGTGGAGCTGGTTTGTTTTTGTAAACGCGACCAGCCAAATCAAACGTAGAGCCATGACATGGGCACAAAAAGCCGCCAGCCCAATCGTCTGGCAAGGATGGCTGTGCGCCAGGAGCAAATTTTGAACTTGGAGAACAACCCAAGTGAGAGCAGATTCCCACGGTCACCAAGATATCGCTATATTCTTTGCGCGAACGTGTTTGCTTATCGCAATACGCTGGCATGCCCATAGTGTAGGGCTTTTCGGATTTTGGATCGGCCACTTTGCCTTCGGTCTGCTTCAGGCTTTCCATCATCTCTGGCGTGCGCTTCAAAATCCACACTGGCTTACCGCGCCATTCTGTTGTCGTCATTTCACCTGGTTTCAAAGCGGAAATATCCACTTCTACCGGTGCACCCGCCGCTTTTGCGCGCTCGGATGGTTGAAAAGTACTCACTAGCGCGCCTGCCGTTGCTAAACCTGCTGCGCCACCTGCCGCACATGTTGCAACGAGTAAGCCGCGACGGCCTGGATCGACCTGCTTTTCGATACTCATACAAACCCCAATCTATCAAAAATCAAAACCTGACGAAGCTTAGGGATATTATCCCCGCACCTCTAACAACCTTAAATTATAAAGGAGCAGCGAAGTGATTTAAAGAAAAAGATGCTTTAGAGGACAATTTACGCGCCAAATCCTCGCTGAATGCAACTTTATGCGACGAAAGCGTCGCTCGGAAAAACTTCACATTCCCAAAAACTTATCCAAAAGCAAGTGATTTTCGTGAAAAATTGCGTCTCGATTGACAATGGTTTGCAAAAAATCTCTGCACAAGCGCAGGTTTTCTGACTACCATACTGTCGTTTTACTATTGTTTACTTTCTGGAGAGAACTATGGCTATGTTGCAAGAATTTAAGGATTTCGCCGCCAAAGGTAATGTCATCGATCTCGCGGTTGGTGTCATCATCGGTGCCGCATTTGGCAAAATCGTGGACTCATTGGTTGCGGACATCGTGATGCCCATCGTTGGCAAAATTTTCGGCGGACTCGACTTTGCCAATTACTATTTACCGCTCAATGGCCAATCGAGCGCATTGAGTCTGGTCGAAGCAAAAAAAGCGGGCGCCGTCCTTGCCTACGGCAATTTCATTACGATTTCACTCAACTTCATCATCCTCGCCTTTATCATCTTCCAAATGGTGCGCTTATTCAACCTGATGAAGCGCAAAGAGGAAGCGACTGCGAGTGAAGCAGCTCCGGCACCGATACCAGAAGACGTCATCCTGTTACGTGAAATCCGTGATGCTTTGAAAAAATAAGGCAAATTCAGTTCAAAAAAATGAGCCGCACATGTGTAGAGAGATGCTTATGTGCGAACTCTGCACTGTTCGCACATCACACTCTACGCTCTCTATGAATATGGCTTAATCACTAGGTCACACTGGATTATCAATATCCACAAAGTGATGCTCGATGCCAAAGCGCTCTTGCAATAATTCGCCTAACGCTTGCACACCATAGCGCTCGGTGGCATGGTGACCGCAGGCTAAATACGCGGTCTGCGTCTCTCTTGCCAGATGCACGGTGGGTTCTGAAATTTCTCCGCTCAGATACAGATTCGCTCCGGCTTCAATTGCTTGCGCCAGCATAGTGTGTGCAGCGCCTGTGCACCAGGCGACTTTACCCAAGGCCTGATCAGGGTCGCCTATCAAGGTCGGTGTGCGTCCCAATTGCGCTTCGATATGCGCGGCAAATTGCCCCACCGTTGTCACTTCAGGCAAATTGACCTGCCCCAGCCAACCGAGATTGTCCTCGCCAAAATGCCCCTCATGCTGCAAACCCAGGCGGGCGGCAAGTTGCGCATTATTGCCAAGAGTGGGATGCGAGTCCAAAGGCAGGTGGTAGGCAAACAGCGACATGTTATGCGTCAAAAGCGTCTGAATTCTGCGCATTTTATGACCGACCAAACGCATGTCTTCACCGCGCCAAAAATAGCCGTGATGCACCAGCACCGCATCAGCCTTCAATGCCACCGCCTGATCTAACAAGGCCTGACATGCGGTGACCCCACTGACGATACGGCTAATTGCATTGCGCCCTTCCACCTGAAGCCCATTTGGGCAATAATCACGAAACCGCGCAACTTGTAATTCTTGCGCCAGAAATTGCACCAGCGTTTCTCTATCCACCGAAGTCTTTAACATAGTGTCCTCATCATGCGTCGTTTATGGCTCTTATTTGCGCAAACCGTGACTGTCGGTTTGGCCCTGTGGTTTATTGTAACCACCTTAAAGCCCGAGTGGGTGCGACATAGCTTCTCGATCAATAAGAGTGTCAGTTTAAGTTCGTCCGCCACCCTGATCGAAGCGCCCATCAATTCCGCGCAAAATCAAAATTCCTATCACCTCGCCGCCAAACGCGCGATGCCGTCGGTGGTCAATATCAATGCCACCCGCACTGGCGGGCAATCAAAAAATCCTATGCACAATGATCCGTTTTTTAAACGCTTCTTTGGCGACCAGATTAAGCCACGCAGTGAACGCCCTTCCAGCAGTGGCTCGGGCGTCATCATGAGCCCTCAGGGACACATCCTGACCAATAATCACGTGATTCAAGGCACCGATTCTATTGAGGTTTCTTTAGCCGATGGTCGTCAGGCGCAGGCAAAAATCATAGGCACCGATCCCGACACCGATCTGGCAGTCATACAAATCGATTTAAAAGATTTGCCAGCCATCACGCTTGGCCATTCCGATCAGGCTAGCGTTGGTGACGTTGTGCTCGCAATTGGCAATCCCTTTGGTGTCGGTCAGACCGTCACCATGGGCATCATCTCCGCGCTGGGTCGCGACAGTGTCGGCATCAACACCTATGAGAATTTCATTCAAACCGATGCAGCAGTCAATCCCGGCAATTCAGGTGGCGCCTTAATCGATGCAGCGGGCAATTTATTGGGCATTAATTCTGCGATCTATTCGCAAAATGGTGGCTCGCTCGGCATTGGGTTTGCGATCCCGGTCTCGACCATCAAAATGGTGATGGAAGCGATCATCACCGACGGTCAAGTCGTGCGTGGTTACCTCGGCATCGGCCCAGAAGACATCACTAGCGAAATGGCAGAGAGCTTTAATATTCAGCAGACCAAAGGCTCTATCATCGCCGCCATCGTGCGCGGTGGCCCGGCTGATCAGGCAGGCATGAAGCCGGGTGACATCTGCACCGAGATCGACGGCAAGGCATTTCAAAACAGCAGAGAAATGATGAATCGTATTGCCTCACTCAAACCCAATTCAAAAGCAAAACTCAAAGTGTTTCGCCAAGCCAAAGAATTGTCGTTGGAAATCCTTGTCGGCAAACGTCCGCCATTTAAGTCTGAGGAATAATCATCATGCACATTCCCGAACTGAGCCGCTTCCTGCTGGAACTCTCTGAAAACAACGAACGCCCCTGGTTCATTATGAACAAACCGCGTTACGATATCTTGCGTGCCGAGTTTCTGGCATTGGTCACGGAAGTGATTGCAGCGCTGGCGAAATCTGATCCTGAAATCGCGCAGTGTGATCCCAAGAAAGCGCTATTCCGTATCAATCGCGATGTGCGTTTTGGTGCAGACAAATCACCGTATAAAACGACGTTTTCAGCATCCCTAGTTCCCAGCGGACGCAAAAAACCCAGCGAGGGCGGCGGCCCTGCGTATTATTTTCAGATGGGGGCAGATCAACGTTTATTTTTTGCCGTGGGCGAATACATGCCACCTGCAGATCGACTCAAGTGCCTGCGTGAACATATCATCGCGGACGCCGCTGGCTTTAGCAAACTGCTCAAGAACAAAGGTCTCAAGGAAGCCTTCGGCAACTTGCAAGAAGAAGGCAAATTGCAGCGCCCACCGAAAGGCTACGATGCCGCCCATCCTCACATTGAATATCTTAAACTGAAAAGTATGATGGTGTGGGCAGAGTGCCCTCTAAAAGGCATGCTGCACGACGATGTGCGCGACACTTTGGTTCAGCATTTCAAGAAGGCGTATCCGCTGGTGCAGTGGTTACGCGCAGCTTAATCAAAGTTTTCCGGTGCCTGCGTCGCTTTCACAAACATGGGAGCGACGAACAAACCGAGTTCAAACAACATCCACATCGGCACTGCCAGAGCAAGCTGACTGACCACATCGGGTGGCGTGACAATCGCGGCGATGATAAAAGCGCCGACGATGACATAAGCGCGGATCGCCTTTAATTTTTCTACGGTCAACAAGCCTGTGCGCACCAAGACCACCACCACCACCGGGACTTCAAATGTAAGTCCGAATGCCAAGCACATCGACATCACAAAATCGAGATAATTTTCTATGTCTGGCGCGACCATAATTGAGGTCGGGGAAAATGCAGAAATGAACTTGAATACGCGTCCAAACACAAAGAAATAGCAGAAGGCAACCCCGGCTGCGAACAACACAGAAGATGACACAACTAATGGCGCGATCAGACGTTTTTCATGCGCATATAAACCGGGCGCAATGAACGCCCATACCTGATACAAGACCCACGGCAACGCCAACAAAAACGCCAGCAACAAGGTCACTTTCATCGGCACTAAAAAAGGAGAAATCACGCCAGTCGCAATCATCTTCGCGCCAGCTGGCAACGCCGCCATCATGGGACGCGCCAGAAAATCATAAATAGCCGAAGGCCCCGGCCACGCGAATAAGGCGGCGCATACGATGGCGATGCCGGCACAGGCTTTCACCAACCGGTCACGCAACTCGACCAGATGAGAAATAAAACTTTCTTGAAAACCGCTGACAAAATCGTCGCTCATTTGAATCCGCTCTAGTGTGATGGTGGGTCTTTATTCGTTACGCTTAAAAAAAGCTCGCCGTGACTTTGCTTTTGACGCGGTGTTTTGCCATCCTCGCCGAGCCCGACATCACTTGTGTGCGCTGACCATGACGACTCTTATACCACTGAGGGAGATTCGAGGTTTTAGCAACTTTACGTCGCCGGAAACTACGTGCCTTTTCTTGCAAAGCGCTCAGGGATGGCAAAGGCTGATCGGCATATAGATAATCATGCCCGCCACCTATCATCTGCTCGTGTGCAAATTCTTTGTCGAGTGCATTTAATTCGCTGCCCACAGACTGCTGAAAATTTTGCGCTGCGGTTTCGACTTCGCTTTGCATCTTCCTCAACTCTTCCAGCTCAATCTCGCGACTCACCTCTGACTTCACCTGGCTGATGTAGCGTTGCGCGCGCCCCAGCAAAGTGCCAGCCATGCGCGCCACTTTCGGCAAATCTTTAGGCCCGATCACGATCAGGGCAACTGCGCCGATCACAGCGAGTTTGGTCAATCCAAGATCTATCATAAATGCATCAGATTAGTGATCTGACTTTTCCTTTGCATCGACGTCGATCAACTTCTCATCTGCTGCTTTTTTGGCGGCGGCTTTAGACTTTTCATCTTCGCCTTTCAAGCCATCTTTAAAGCCCTTCACCGCACTTCCCAGATCAGGTCCTATGTCACGAATTTTTTTTGTCCCAAACACCAAGACAACCACAATCAAAACAATCAGCCAATGCCAAATACTAAATGAACCCATTTTATTTCCTTCGAAGAGCTACGCTAAAATTAACAACTATTTTTTTCCACCGATCACATGCGCATGCAAGTGATAAACAATCTGCCCGCCAGCCGGTCCGGTATTGATCTGCGTTTTATATCCACCATGTCGACTTCCGTCAGCGTCTTCGGTCAAACCACATCCGGCTTGCTCGGCCAACTTGGGTGCCAAGCCCATCATTTTACCCAACAACATAGCATCTTCCGCAGCCACATGACTCAAACTCGCAATATGTTTTTTGGGGATGATAAGGAAATGTACCGGAGCGACTGGATTAATGTCGTTAAACGCCATCAATTCATCGTCTTCGTACAAGACCGTCGCTGGAATTTGCTTCGCTACGATTTTACAAAAAATACAGTTATCCATCGTCTTCCTTTTTACCTGATTTCGCCTAAGGCTCAGAGCGCATCGCC
>JACQDW010000084.1 GCA_016200845.1 Burkholderiales bacterium
CACTTTATTACAGATTTTATCGGTCTCCGTTTTTGAAAAAACCGAGATTTCATGCGCCTTTCAGACCGATGACTACATTTCTGAAATAACACCCACCGCTAACCAATTGAATTTATTCGATTTTTAACCGGACACTACTGAGAGATTGCATATGTGGTTATTAGCCGTCGAAGCCTTGGGTGCGTTTTTTTTATTTGTACTGATCGTTTGGTGGACGATGTATTCTGGAAAAAAACCAGCGCACACCAAGAAAAAGAGCGATACCAAGAAGGAAACCGATCCCAATTAATGGAGCGTGCGAGGCAAGGTCAGACCAAATTCTGGAATACTCACATCGAATCGATGCCCATCCTCTGCAACGCAAAAATAACTCCCCTTCATGGTGCCATGTGGTGTTTCTAAAGAGCTGCCGCTGGTATATTCAAACGCTTCGCCCGGCTTTAAGAAGGGCTGGTGACCGACCACGCCCAAACCCTGGACTTCATGCACTTTATTATTCGCGTCGGTAATAATCCAATGTCTGGAAATTAATTGCGCGGGAATTTCTCCGGTATTTTTGATCGTGACAGTATAGGCAAACACAAAATTAGCCTTATCGGGATGAGACTGCTCTTCCAGATAACGCGCGACTACCGACACTTTATATTCATACTTTGCCATACATCCTCTTTTCAACTAACGCAAACGTGGACATCACCATCGGGAAAAACAAGTATCTTACAAGAGCACGCGCTTGTCCGCAGAGGTAAAATAGCGCACTTGACTTGGCACAGGCCAATTTGCTTAACTTTTGCACATTATACAGAGCGCACACTATGACCACTTTCCGCATCGCCCCCAGTATTTTATCTGCCGATTTCGCCCGCCTGGGCGAAGAAGTCCGTAACGTGGTCGCCGCTGGCGCCGACATGATTCACTTTGACGTCATGGACAATCATTATGTTCCCAATCTGACTATCGGCCCATTGGTGTGCGAAGCGATACGTCCACATGTGCAAGTGCCTATTGATGTGCATCTGATGGTCAAACCCGTCGATCGCATTATTCCCGATTTTGCTAAGGCAGGAGCCAATATCATTACCTTTCATCCCGAAGGCTCTGAGCACGTCGACCGCAGTCTGCAATTAATTCGCGATCATGGTTGCAAAGCAGGTTTAGTGTTTAATCCAGCGACACCTTTGCATGTTTTGGAACACGTGATGGATAAGCTAGACATGATTTTGCTGATGTCGGTCAATCCTGGCTTTGGTGGTCAGTCATTTATTCCACATACATTGAAAAAAATCGCAGCGGTGCGCAAGATGATTGATGAATCTGGTCGCGACATCATGCTGCAAGTCGATGGCGGCGTGAAAATTGACAATATCCGCGAAATCGCAGCGGCGGGCGCAGATACCTTTGTGGCTGGCTCGGCGATCTTTGGCAAACCCGATTACAAGGCAGTGATCGATGCGATGCGGGGCGAGTTGGCTTTAGTAGCTTAAGGTTTTCAGTCTTTTTCGCGCACACATCACTTTTAACATGCCCAAGCTTAAAAACATCCGCGCCGTTATCATCGATCTTGACGGCACTATGCTCCATACTGCGCCCGATTTTTTAGTCGCCATTAATCGCATGCGCGAAGAATTGTCGCTCACGCCTTTGGACATCACGACCATCACGCATTTTGTCGGCAAGGGGACGGAGAATTTGATTCATCGGGTTTTATCGATGGACTTTAACCACGCAGAAGTCGAAGCGCATTTTGCGCGCGCTTTAGAGAGCTACCAGCGCCACTATCTGGCTATTAATGGTGACTATAGTGAGCTGTATCCCGACGTCATCGCAGGTTTGCAGGCATTTAGAACTCAAGGGCTGCGCCTAGCCTGCGTGACCAATAAGCCGCTTGCATTCACTCTGCCTTTGCTGGAGAAAAAAGGCTTGAAGTCATTTTTTGAGTTGATCCATGGCGGCGATTCTTTTGCACACAAAAAGCCACATCCTTTCCCTATGTTGCAAGTCTGTCGAATTTTTGATTTAGCGCCAGCACAGGTGCTCGCCATTGGCGATTCCTCGAATGACGCCGAGGCCGCACGTGCGGCTAATTGCCCGGTGTTGATCGTGCCTTATGGTTACAATCACGGCGAAGCTGTACAAACCATAGAAAGTGATGGTATAGTCGAAACCCTGTTGAGTGCTGCACAAATTTTACTCAACAAATAATTTTATTAATTCACATAACTTCTAACACAATTAGAATGTTTCTCGATAAAAAACGTCCATCCACAATTCCAGGCACTTTTGAGGCCTGGCTATGGCGACGCTGGCAATCTTAAGCCCAGCGTGGGTGCGCATTTGTTGCAGCGTTTGAGTCTCAAACCAAACACAAATCACACCGACGACGTTTTTTCATCTCTCGTCATTTTTGACAAGTTTCTATCAATTTCGCTTTACTGTTTGACCGGCTGTATCTTGCATAGGCTTGCGCTGCGTCTCACCAAGACGTTGGTCGCGACTATTTGGCTGAGCTGCACCGTCAGGACATTTACCTGAGCAATGACCATCATGACTGAACTCGAATTTAAATCCTTAGCTGCACAGGGCTACAATCGTATCCCGATGATTGCCGAAGCCTTCGCCGATCTGGAAACACCGCTCACGCTTTATCTCAAGTTGGCACAAGCGAGCAATGGCGGCAAAAATAGCTTTCTCTTAGAATCGGTCAAAGGTGGCGAACGTTTTGGTCGCTATTCTTTCATTGGCTTACCAGCTTCCACCGTGGTTCGCGCTACCGGTTTTCGCACCGAAGTAATCAAACATGGGCAAGTGATCGAAACCCACGAAGGCAACCCTCTCGATTTTATTGCGCAATACCAGTCTCGCTTTCGTGTTGCCTTGCGCCCCGGCTTACCCCGTTTCTGCGGCGGTCTAGCGGGCTATTTTGGTTACGACGCTGTCCGTTATATCGAAAAGCGCTTAGAAAAAACTGCCCCCAAAGATGATCTCGGCCTGCCTGACATTCAACTTCTGCTCACCGAAGAACTCGCCGTCATCGATAACGTCTCTGGCAAACTCTATTTAATCGTTTATGCCGATCCCACACAGTCTGAAGCATGGAGCAAAGCGCGGCAACGCTTGAAAGATTTACGCGCCATGTTACGTCGCAGCGTCGATGTGCCAGTGACATCGGCCTCGGTACGCACTGAAGCGATACGCGATTTCGCCAAAGAAGATTATTTGAATGCCGTGCTCAAAGCCAAGGAATACATCATGGCGGGTGACTTGATGCAGGTGCAAATTGGACAGCGCATTAAAAAGCCTTATGTTGATTCGCCTTTGTCTTTGTATCGTGCGCTACGATCTATCAATCCTTCACCGTATATGTATTTCTACAATTTCGGCGACATGCACATCATCGGCGCGTCACCCGAAATTTTAGTGCGCAATGAACAGCTGGCCGACGGCAATAAGAAAGTCACGATACGTCCCTTGGCTGGCACCCGTCCACGCGGCGCAACGCAGGAGCGCGATGAAGAATTGGCCGTTGAATTACTCGCCGATCCCAAAGAAATCGCTGAACACGTCATGCTGATCCATCGTTTCGAATGTCGAAGGTTTGCTGCAACCGAATATGTCGAATCTTGACGTACTCAAAGCGACTTTCCCTGCGGGCACCTTATCTGGAGCGCCAAAAGTGCGTGCGATGGAAGTTATCGACGAATTAGAACCAGTCAAGCGCGGCATCTACGGTGGCGCTTGCGGCTATTTGTCATTCGGTGGCGAAATGGATCTCGCCATTGCGATCCGTACAGGCGTATTAAAGGACGGCATGCTCTACGTGCAAGCCGCCGCAGGTGTGGTCGCTGACTCCGTACCTGAAATGGAATGGCAGGAAACCGAGAACAAAGCGCGCGCTATGTTACGCGCAGCCGAACAAGTGCAAGATGGATTAGACGGAGAAATATAAATGCTACTCATGATCGACAACTACGACTCCTTCACCTACAACCTCGTGCAGTATTTTGCTGAGTTAGGGGAAGACGTTAAAACATTTCGTAACGACGAAATCACTCTGGCAGAAATCGAAGCGATGAAGCCGGATCGGATTTGTATTTCACCCGGGCCTTGTACTCCTTTGGAGGCGGGGATTTCTGTGCCGCTGTTGAAGCGCTTCGCTGGTGAGATTCCTATTCTTGGCGTATGTCTTGGCCATCAAAGTATTGCTGAGGCTTTTGGCGGCAAAGTCATCCGAGCTAAAGGAGTCATGCATGGTAAGACTTCGCCGATCGCGCATACCGGCGTTGGCGTTTTCAGCGATCTGCCTACGCCATACATCGTGACACGTTATCACTCGCTAGCGATAGAGCGCTCAAGTTTGCCTGATTGCCTGGAAGTGACTGCATGGACAGAAGACGGTGAAATCATGGGTGTGCGGCACAAAGATTTTGATTTGCAGGGAGTGCAGTTTCATCCTGAATCAATTTTGTCGGAACACGGTCATGCCTTGTTAAAAAACTTTTTGATGGGAAAATAAAATGACGATCTCACAGCAAGAAGCGCTCACCCGTTTAATCGAACATCGCGAAATTTTTCATGATGAAATGTTGTCTTTGTTTCGAAAAATCATGGGCGGAGAAATGTCCCCCATCATGATCGCAGCACTGACTATGGGGCTGCGCGTTAAGAAAGAAAGCATAGGTGAAATCACCGCGGCGGCGCAGGTCATGCGTGAATTCTCGACCAAAGTGCCGATGGCGAATACCAAAAACCTGATCGACATCGTTGGCACTGGTGGCGATGGCGCGCACACGTTTAATATCTCCACAGCGTCGATGTTCGTCACCGCAGCTGCTGGAGCACGCGTTGCCAAACATGGCGGACGCAGTGTTTCATCGTCTTCTGGCAGTGCCGACGTGCTGGAATCTTTAGGCGTAAATATCAATTTACAGCCAGAGCAAATTGCACAATCAATCGCACAGACTAATATCGGTTTTATGTTCGCACCGAATCACCATGCGGCGATGAAGCACGCAGCCCCCGTGCGCAGAGAATTGGGCGTGCGCACGATTTTTAATATTTTGGGGCCACTGACCAACCCAGCCGCCGCACCGAATATTTTGATGGGTGTGTTTCACCCGGATTTAGTGGGTATACAAGTACGTGTATTGCAACGCCTTGGCGCACAACATGCGATCGTGGTGTGGGGGCGGGACAATATGGACGAAGTCTCACTCGGCGCACCGACCATGGTCGGTGAATTAATCAATGGCGAGATACGCGAATACGATATCCATCCTGAAGACTTTGGTTTGCAGATGGTATCGAACCGTAGCTTGAAAGTTTCGGGCGCAGAAGAATCAAAGGCGCGTATTTTAGATGTTCTCAATGACGTGCCGGGGCCAGCTACAGACATCGTTAGCCTCAACGCTGGTGCCGCTTTGTATGGTGCTGGCATCGCGGAGTCGATTGCCGACGGCGTCAAAAAAGCACAGGCCGCAATCGCCTCTGGCGCAGCATTAGCCAAGCTAAATCAACTGGTGGAAGTGACGCAGCAGTTAGGGAAGTAAAGTAAATATGCACCGCTTGCAATCTCACTCCAAAGTAGGGCGGGTGTAACCCCATAGGCGCTAACCAAAATAAGAAATAGTCTGTAAACTTTAGGATAAGAGTAAATACAAAGAACAGAAGAGAGATGAATAGTCGAGTTAAAGAGTTGTTTGATGAGGATTGGGTAAAGCTGAAAGCGATATTGCCA
>JACQDW010000069.1 GCA_016200845.1 Burkholderiales bacterium
ACTTTATTACAGATTTTATCGGTCTCCGTTTTTGAAAAAACCGAGATTTCATGCGCCTTTCAGACCGATGACTACATTTCTGAAATAACACCCACCGCTAACCAATTGAATTTATTCGATTTTTAACCGGACACTACTGATGCAGTTTGAATGTTAACAGCCCCTATTCAGTTTAGCTTTTTAGTTCATCAAAAACTCAAAGGAAACATTATGAATCTGAGCTCCATTAAGATAGGAAAACGTCTGTTTTTAGCATTTGGATTCTTGATTGTTGTGATTGGCCTGATACTGGCTGTCGGCATCTATCGTCTGCAAGATGTCGCCACGCGAACAGCGTTGATGATGGAGAAACCGCTGGCAAAAGAACGCATGGTGTCGGATTGGTATCGTACAATTCACACTAGTGTTCGGAGGACGACAGCCATTGCCAAAAGCTCAGATCCTGCCTTAGCGCTGTTTTTTGCGCCAGAAGCGAAACAGGCAACGCAAATGTCCAATGAGCAGCAAAAGCAACTGGAGAGTTTGCTGGAAACTCCGGAAGAAAAAACCTTATTTGATGACCTCACAAAGAAGCGACAGCTATACATCAAAGCGAGAGATGCGATCAGTGCCGCCAAAGTTGAGAATCGTGCCGAGGAGGCTGAGATGCTATTTCAGAGCAAGTTTCAACCAGCCGGCGTCGATTATTTAGATAGCTTGCAAGCATTGCTTGATCAGCAGAGGCGCAGCATCAATCAAACCGCAATCGAGATTGATAAAAATTATCAGAGTGGACGAAACCAGATGTTCCTTCTGGGCTTGTTGGCGCTTTGCGCAGCAATTGTGCTGGCGCTGTTGATTACCCGCAGTATCGTTACTCCTCTCAGAGCGGCTGTTCAATTTGCAGAATCGGTGGCAATCGGTGATCTTCGTCAGAAAATAGAAATCACTTCTACCGATGAAACAGGTCAGCTGCTGCAGGCCTTGCAGTCCATGAACGAAAGCCTGCACGTGATTGTGACGCAAGTCCGCCAAGGGACGGATACGATAGCAAACGCATCGAGTGAAATCGCAGCAGGCAACATGAGTTTATCTTCTAGAACCGAAGATCAGGCAGCCACCTTGGAGCAAACCACCTCTTCTATGGAGGAGCTCACTGGTACGGTATCGCACAACGCGGCCAATGCAAGACAGGCTAACCAGTTGGCGATGTCCGCTTCTGACGTCGCGGTGAAAGCTGGCAGCGTGGTTTCTGAAGTCATTCAAACGATGGGATCGATCAACGAGTCGTCCAAGAAAATTGTCGATATTATCGGAGTGATCGATGGGATCGCTTTTCAGACCAATATTCTGGCCTTAAATGCGGCGGTCGAAGCAGCGCGTGCAGGTGAACAGGGGCGTGGTTTTGCTGTTGTCGCCTCGGAGGTAAGAAATTTGGCACAACGCTCGGCCGCCGCCGCGCGGGAAATTAAAACTCTCATTGGTGACTCCGTCGATAAGGTCAACATTGGAACCAAATTGGTCGATCAGGCCGGGGCGACCATGGATAACGTTGTCTTGAGCGTCAAACGCGTCACTGACATTTTTAGTGAAATTACCGCCGCTAGTAATGAACAGACTTCGGGAATTGAACAAATTAATCGGGCGATTATTCAAATGGATGATGTGACTCAACAAAATGCTGCTTTGGTTGAGCAAGCTGCCGCAGCAACCCAGAGCATGCAAGAGCAGGCGGCGCAGCTTTCAAGAGTTGTTCAAGTATTTAAACTGAGTCAAATGTAAGTTGTTCAGCATGGATCTGAGGCGAAATTTTTCAGTTGATGCGACTCCACCTCAGCAACAGTGATCAACGATTTTAAACAAAACCTAAATTCCGTTTGCTCACGTCAAAGTTCTTTAGATTAGGCAGCAAATCTAAGAGCGCACTGTCCGAAATTCCCAGCCACTTCCCCAGAGTCGCAGCGACTTGATCGACGGAAGTGGTGGGAAGTAGGCGGCCTTGTCCTACATCGTCCACGCCGTTGTTAGCGAGGATAGGTGCTGTGCCATAGTATTGTTTGCCATTGACCGCGCCGCCCAGGACAAAATGCATATTGCCCCAGCCATGATCGCTGCCGTCGTTGTTGGCGCTTAAAGTGCGACCAAAGTCAGAGGCGGTAAAGCTAGTGACTTGATTTTGTACGCCGAGCTCGACAGTGGATTGGTAAAACGCAGCCATCGCGTCGGCCACTGTTTTGAGTAGGCCTGGGTGCTCTGCGACCAGACTGTCATGCAGGTCAAACCCACCCAGTGACACAAAGAATACCTGGCGTTTTGCACCGAGCGTGCTGGCGCTGGCGATCATGCGTGCCACCATGTTGAGCTGTGCCCCCAAGCTATTATTGCTGGGGAAGGGCGTGGTGATCGGCGGGCTGCTGGCAAGCGCGCTGGTCAATACGCTATCGGCATTGATCGAGCGCTGTGTGACGATGTTGTATTCCTTTTCCAAGAGATGGTTGCGATTTTGCGTGATCAAATTGCGCAAAGCATCTGAGCAAGCGGTGGAGCCGAATAGGGGCGATTTGAGTCCGGTGAAAGGCACGGAGCCGTTGCTGCTGACCTGATATTGCACAGCTTCTTTGCCAGATAAAAAAACTGCATTGCCCGACACGTTCACGCAGGTGAAAGTGGCATTGCCATTGCCCGCTTCAAACAAGTCACCCATACGTCCGCCCCAGCCTGAGGTCGCGCCTTCGGGTGAGGAAGATTGCCAGATCGATTGCTGGTCGTTGTGCGAAAATAATTTGGGTGGCAGCGGTACGGATTTGTTGAGAAATTGCGCCTTGGTGGTGGGCTGTACCAGCGTGCCGACATTGAGTAAAGCGCCCATTTTTCCTGTGTTAAACAAGGGTAGTAGCGGTGCAAGTTCTGGTGCTAATGCAAATTGGCGGCTGACTCCGGCGCTGTCTATCGGTGCCGATGTTGGTGTGAGCAGAGTGTTGGTTAAACTGCTGCGTTGATAGGCCAGCGCAGGGCGCAATGTTTGATAGCTATTGTAGCTCGTGGTGTCGTAGGGCACTAGCGTATTGGCATAGTCATTCCCGCCATACAAAAAAATGCACACCATGGCTTTGTAGTCGTTCGCGGTGGCGGCAGAGGCTTCTGCCATGGCCGCAAGATTTAATGCCCAAGGGGTGGCAATACCAGCGAGGGAGAGTGCCGATGCGCGTTTAAAAAAAGCGCGGCGCGAGGCGTTGGGTGTGTTATTTGAGCTCATGGAAAACTCCCTTATTTAAATACGATGAATTCGGGTGAAGCTAACACCAGAGTTAAAGCAGCATAAATGCGCGATAGTTTTTGGCGATCTGTTGTGGCAGGCATACTGCTGATGGCTTGCTTGATCAGTGCCAGATTGTCAGTGCTGATTTGCCCCGCGGCGAGCAGCAAATGAATCTCATCGACAACTGCATTGCTGTTTTCGCCAAATGCCAACAAGTTGTTGTAATCCGCTGCCAGATCACCGACCCCTTTGCTGCCATTGACCGCACTTTGCATGAAATTGACATAGCCAACCACAGAAGTCTCATTGACGATTTGCATTTCAGGCGCCAGCAAATTGGCACGCGCAATCGAGGTGTTTGGTGGCACATAGCCGGGGCGGAAAAAATTAAATACGGTGGGTGAACGCAATGGGCTTTGACCAAGTTTGGTGGAGGCATCGGTGGTGTCGCCTAGCTTCCACGTGTCGGTGGCGGAGTTCGCCTTGAAAGCGCGTGCCCATGCCAAAAAGCGTAATAACGGCTCACGGATTTTGCCGGTTTGCGTTGATGCGCTGCTGGGCGTGGTGCGCGCTTCACTATCGAGTAAAACTGCTTTGACGACCGCCTTTAAATCGCCTTTGACGCCTGCACCGTTATTGTTAAACACAGTCGCAACGCGGCTGATATAAGCGGGACTAGGGTTGCTTGTGACCAGTCGCTGGATTAGTTGGCGAGAGATAAAAGGAGCGACATTAGGATGCGCAAAAATCACATCGATGCTCATGCTGAGTGCTTGCTCCGCGCTTATGCCGGCGGGTATAGTTTGACCTAAGAATTGTGAGGCACCAGTTTCATGGCGAGACGCAATTTGTGTGAGTGGTCGGCGATGATAATCGGGCGTGCTGGTATTACTACCGCTGAGGTCAAGATCCCAACCGGTAAAAATGCGCGCCAGACCCGTAATGTCATCATTGGTATAGGTCTCGACGGGAGCGCCGTTGCTCGTGACCACGCTGCCATCGAGATTGAGCTTGAGTAAGCCTATGCTAAATAACTGCATAATCTCACGGGCATAATTTTCATCTGGCATCGCACCTGTGACGAGATTGGCTTTGCTATTGCCGCGATAAGTCAGGTACAAACTCATGGGCACAGAGCGCGATACTTTGTAGAGAAGATCGCGATAGTTGCCAAAGCAATTGGCCTCAAGCAGATCGAGATAATAGGCCGCACAAAAGGCGCGCCAACCGCCACCTTGCACTAATCCATTGATGCTGACGACGATGATTTCGGACAGGGCGAGCGTGATTCTTTGGCGCAGCGTATCAGGTGAGCTGATTAATTTGCGCCAGGCGCAGGAATCAAATCCAGCTTGAGAATTGTGGAAAGCCGGATCATCCATCCCTTTCGATATAAGCCAGTCCCAACGCGTTGCTGTGGCTGGCTGTGCGAATTGTGCGTCGAGCCACGCTTCGTAACCCATCATCTGCACACGTGCAATTTCGTCGCGAGTGGCGCCTAACGAAGCTTGCATTAAGAATCGTGCCGCGTCTTGTTCGCTGATGCTGGCGAGCGCAGGTGGAGCTGCGAGGGGTTTGTTTTCTATACCGACAGGGGGAGTGGTTTCCTTGCCGCAGGCGCTGAGAGCGCCAAGTAAGCCCAGTCCGGCCGTCAGAGTTGCAGGGCGCGAGTGGGAGACTGATTCGTCGTAGGGCATAATAATCACCTTATGTGAGTGAGCGGGAGCTGGGTTCCAGCGTAACCAGAACAATTCGCAGTCACAAGGGAGTGCTCAGATCGATTTGTAAGTAGATGTGAGTAGAAAATGGAGGTAGTCAAGCCTCAGAAAACGTTTTGTTACAGATGTTTCCAAATGTGCGTTCTTCACTTGCGCAAAGCTTTGATACATAGAACTGCACGAAGCCGCCCCGGTTTGATGTATGCTTGCCACCTTCGTTGAAAAGCACCTTTAAAACCGCATGAAGCTGTACACCGAGTCAAGAGAACGTGAGCTGGAAGAGCAGGGCGTTATACAAATACATATACGAATCAGACCTAAGCGTTTGATCACGATCGCATGTGTGTTGTTGATGCACGCGCTGTTGCTCTATCTTATGATGAAGATCAGTGCGGATATCAAGAATGGTCGGCCTGTGAGCGGCCCTATGGTGTTTGTGATGGAAAAGCTCAAGCTGGTGAAAAAGGGTGAACCGGAGCCTAAGAAAGCCGCCGCCAAAACCAGTGTGAGCAAGCCCAAAAAGACCATCACTTTGGCACAGAATCCTAACGGTATTGTCGACCGGACTCAGCCGCCACCACCTCCCGAGAAAATCGAAACGCCGCCTATGGACATGGCGGAAATGATCAAAGCAGCGCGAGAAAAACGCCAGCAAGCGGAAGCGCAGGCAGCGGCAGAAAATCAGGCGGCGCAACAAGGTAATCGTGGTTTAAGTCCGCAAGAACGCGCCGAAGCCAACGTCCGCCGCAGCATGCAGCAAGCGAGCGGACAAGATGGCACGAGTGGCGTGTTTCAGATTACAAGTAAGAGCATACGTATG
>JACQDW010000078.1 GCA_016200845.1 Burkholderiales bacterium
CCAGAGAAAAACTGATGGAACCCGCACTACGTCGCGTCAGCCTCGCGACCTTGCAAGCAGCGCTACAAGACGCTGCTCAAATCGACAAAATGGTAAAGGGTTTACGTGCCCCTAAGTTTGCTGGTGATGCCTGGGATGCGTTGTTGCAATTAGGTTTGCGCGTGGCTAAGGCTACTTAAGTTTACACAGGTCGAGAGACAGATAAGACTCCCTCTCCCGCATGCGGGAGAGGGTTGGGGTGAGGGTGGTTCAGGTTAGCGAAATGCTTATTCGAAGCTCAACCGCCCTCATCCCCGACCCTTCTCCCGCAAACGGGAGAAGGGAGCAACATTGTTTGAATTGTTTGGGCTCGCGAAGATGTCATCGCTCTAATGGGGAGCGGCACTTTGGGCTTTCCAAGACTGAATAAGAATCCAAAAAAATGAACACAGAAATGACGACAAACAACATCACCACCTACATGCAAACGCTAGGTCAGCAAGCGCGCTTGGCGTCGCGTGCCATGGCGAAGGCCGATACCGCGACTAAGAATCAAGCGCTGTTGGCGATTGCTGCTGCGATACGTCACGATGCTGCGGCCTTGCGTGCTGCCAATGAACTCGATTTAGCGGCAGCAAAAAACGCAGGTATGGACGCGGCAATGTTAGACCGGCTGGCATTGAGCGATAAAGCCATCGCCACCATGGCAGAAGGCTTGGAACAAATCGCGCGCCTGCCTGATCCGATTGGTGAAATCTCGAATATGAAATACCGCCCATCTGGCATACAAGTTGGGCAGATGCGTGTGCCTTTGGGAGTGATCGGCATCATCTATGAGGCGCGACCGAATGTCACGGTCGATGCGGCGGGCTTGTGTATTAAGAGCGGCAACGCGACCATATTGCGTGGCGGCTCCGAAGCAATACACTGTAATCGCGCTCTGGCGAATTTGGTTAAACAGGGTTTGCGTGAAGCGGGTTTGCCCGAGCAAGCAGTGCAAGTGGTTGATACCACGGACAGGGCGGCAGTCGGCGTCTTGATCACCATGCCTGAGTATGTTGATGTGATCGTGCCGCGTGGTGGCAAGAGTTTGATAGAGCGCTTAATGCGCGAAGCAACTGTGCCTATGATTAAACATTTGGATGGCATTTGTCACGTGTATATCGACGATAAAGCGGATCTGGAAAAGGCGATTGCGGTCGCCTTCAATGCCAAATGCCACCGCTATGGCACATGCAATACCATGGAGACGCTACTCGTTGCCGAGGGCATTGCAAAGCAAGTTTTGCCGCAATTGGCGCAGCGTTATTTAAGCGAACGCGTCGAATTACGTTGCGACAGTGCTGCCCACGCGATTTTGCATGACTACCCATATTTGGCCAGCGCACAAGAATCAGATTGGAGCACAGAATATCTGGCGCCGATTTTGGCGGTCAAAGTGGTACATGATATGGAGGAAGCGATAGCTCACATCAATACCTATTCCTCCAAACATACCGAGTCTATCATCACCGAAGATTACAGCCGCGCCATGGCGTTTTTGCGTGAAGTCGATTCTGCCTCAGTGATGGTCAATGCCTCGACCAGATTTGCTGATGGCTTTGAATATGGCTTGGGTGCTGAAATAGGCATTTCCAATGACAAATTGCATGCACGTGGTCCGGTTGGTTTAGAGGGATTAACGTCGATGAAATACGTCGTGTTCGGTCACGGCGAAATTAGAAAGTAGGAAACTATGTTATACGTCAAAGCATTCCACATCATCTTCATCGCATCCTGGTTCGCAGGCCTGTTTTATTTGCCGCGCATTTTCGTCAATCTGGCGATGGAGACGCACCCTATTGCCATCGAACGCTTGCTGACGATGGCGCGTAAGTTATATCGTTTTATGACGCTACTATCGGTGCCCGCAATCGGATTGGGCGTCTGGCTTTGGTTGGGTTATGGCATAGGAAAGGGCGCAGGCAATGGCTGGATGCACGCCAAGTTATTCATCGTGGTTCTACTACTCGGCTATCACCACGTGAAATAAGAGACTTCAAAGCTGGGATATATTGCATTTGCCGTGATGCTTCAATAGATGTAATATGGCATCTAATTGGATGCTGGAGGTAATATGAGAACAACAGTGACACTAGACGATGACTTGTATGAGCAAGCATTGGAAATGGCGGATCCCGAGATGGATAAAGCTGACTTGTTTCGAGAAGCAGTGAAGACCTTCGTGCGTGTACAAGCCGCGAAGCGTCTAGCTGCCTTGGGCGCGACCATGCCTGAAATGAAAGATATCCCTAGGAATCGGGAAGAACTTGCGCGATGAAGTCGGTATTGGTTGATACCTCAGTTTGGGTTGATCATTTTCGGCGCGGTAATGAAGTATTGGTGAATTTGCTTCATGCTAATTCGGTGCAGACGCATCCTATGATCGTCGCTGAACTCACCTGTGGAACCCCACCCGCGCCGCGACTGAGGACACTCAAAAATATCGAACGATTGCAATCAGCGAAGCAAGCTAGCTTGCGCGAAGTGATGGATTTCGTTGAGCGTGAAAAATTATATGGATTAGGTTGCGGATTAGTGGACTTAATCTTGTTAGCATCAACACTAATCACTCCAAATACTGAACTGTGGACGCTTGATAAACGTCTTGCATCTCTAGCCGAGAGATTCGGCGTTGCCTATCCCGCAATCAATTTACATTAACAATCAAAGAAGTAAAAAGTAGTCCCTAGCACCTATCACCGCGCAGCGCAGTGATAGTTTTAAAAACCATGACGGAAAAAAGGTCCCCCATGAAAACACGTTATTCCTATTTTTGCCCTTGCCCACGCGGCCTGGAAACTGCACTCGCAGAAGAGCTAGGCGAAATCGCCGCGCTCGCTCATCCAAAAACCATACACGTACATACCCAAGTACCGGGCGGTGTGCATTTCTCTGGTGAGCTGACCGACGCTTATCGCGTCAATCTGCATTCACGCATTGCTTCCCGCGTCTTAATGCGTATGGCGCATGGCGGTTACAGTAACGAAAACGATATTTACGACATGACCCTAGCGCAACCTTGGGAAGACTGGTTTGGCTATCACCACACCATACGCGTTGATGTCACGGCGGTGAAGTCGCCGTTGAAGAGCTTAGAATTCACTACGCTCAAAATCAAAGACGCCATCTGCGACCGCTTCCGCGATCAATTCACGCAGCGTCCTTCAGTCGATACCAAACAACCCGATATGCGCATCGTCGGCTTCTTAGATGCGCACAATTACACTGTCTATCTCGACACTTCAGGCGAGGCCTTATTCAAACGCGGCTGGCGTCTGGAAACTGGCGACGCACCCTTGCGCGAAAACCTCGCCGCAGGCTTGCTCCGCACTGCAGGCTGGAAGCCAGGCATGCCATTGTTCGACCCTATGTGCGGCTCCGGCACTATTCTGGTTGAAGCGGCACAAATGGTGGCAGGCATCCCACCGGGCATGCGTCGCGAATTTGCTTTTGAAAAATTCGGCAGCTTTGTCGAAGAAGAATGGCAAGCCATCAAAAACGCCATCCGCGCCAATCCACTGCCAACCGAACCGACGATTTTCGGCAGCGATATTTCCGGCGACATGGTCAGCATGACGCGCAACAATCTGAACAAAGCTGGCATCAAATTTGAAGTGCCTTTGAAGCAAATCGAAGCCCAAGAAATCAAAGCACCGACCGAACAAGCAGGCATCTTACTCACCAATCCACCGTACGGCGAACGCATAGGCGTGCGCGGCGATCAAAGTTTTGAACCCGATGATCTGGCTCGCGAATTTTTCGCGGCGTTTAGCGCCACCCTCAAGCAAAGATTCGCAGGCTGGAGCGTATTTCTGTTCACAGCCGACTTGGGTTTGCCTAAACTCTTACGTCTCAAAGAATCGCGCAAAACTCCATTCTTCAACGGCGCACTTGAATGCCGCTTGTTCCGTTTCGATATGGTGGCTGGTTTTAATCGGAGAGAAGCGGCTAAGCCTAAGGATGCTGAGTAATTTGGATGTTTCGTAGGTGCGAATAGCATAGCGTATTCGCACTCATAGTTTGAGTTACTTTGATTCGGCATTTTCGGGCTTGAGCACGATTTGTATGTAATTGTTCTTGTCTAGATATCGCTTTGCCGTCGTTTGAACTTGTTGGGTGCTGAGTATTTCGATGCGTTTGGGAGCATCAATAAATTGTTTCAGGTCACCTCCATGCAGTAACGCAAAGTTCATTTCGCCCAACCAATCGTTGTTATTTGTGAGGCTTTTCTGGTGACTAAGTAACCAGTTTTTTTTAATGCCTGACAATTCATTCTCGAATTGAAGCTGTGCAGCTTCGCCAGCGGCGTCCGTAATTGTTGCGGTTTGGCTTAACGTATCGATTTCCGTGAAAACCGCGTTTACAAGTTGCTCTATATTTTCTGGCGCACAGGGCAAATAGAGTGAGACGGCGTAGTGAGCACTTGGTATTCTCTCGAATGAGCCAGAGACGTTAGGCGAGTAAACTAAGCCTAATTTTTCACGAATGTTTTTCTCTAATCTGATTTGTAAAATTTCGATCATTGCATAGAATCGGGATGATTCTTCGCGAGAATAATTAGCATCTCCAGAGAAAATCAGCCTGACGACGCTCTGCTTTTCTTTCCCCGCAAAAATTTCTTGTTTGACGATACCTCTGACGGGATTGAGTTTGTGATCGCGAAATTGTAGCGGCTCTTTTGTACTAGGGAGCGCGCCAAGGTAACTCTTGAGTAATGGGCGAATTTTGGCAAGTGAAAAGTTGCCGATAAACGCGGCAGAGGCACCATTGAAATTTTGATTGCGTTGCTTGTAAATTTCCAATTCTTTTTGCATCGTCAAATCGTCAAAGTCCGACGACTTGGGTTGAGAAGGTGTTCGGGGGTGATGGTCGAAAATAATTGCATTAGCTTGATCATCAAAAATGACCTCTGGGCTTGTGTTGTTGTGCTTGAGAATTTCTTGCGTTGATTTTTTGTGCTGGACGAAGAGGGTATTATCTTCTCTAGGGCGTGCCGTTCTCAAGTAGAGTAGGCGAAGAGCCATTTCTAAATCATTGGTGCTACTGCTACCTTGAATTTCGTCGGTGTAGCTCGAAGTGCTGAATGACAACGAGATTTTTTTTCCTGCAAGTAGATCGTTCGATTCTATTGGTGTGAGCGTATCGAGCCCCATGCCAACGACAAAGCTATTTGCGTATTTTACGGCAGTCTCGTCTTGGACTGGAAATATTGAAGTGCCGCCGAATTTTTGCAAACTAAATAGGACTTCATCTTTCTTGAAGTCGGTAGGTTTGAGCAACACTTTGATTCCATTTGATAAGTGAATTTCTGTTGTCCCTGATTGTGCATGATAGGTTTCACTTAAAATTGTGCCCGATGTTGCACTAGGTTTCTTATTTAGTGGATTTTTTTTATGCAGCTTATGTTCGGGTGCTACCGCAGGTAATTTTTCTGCTTCGCTTACCTCGTCGCTGAGCTCTTGTTCGGTCGGCGTGCTTTCGGTATCTGCGCTATTACCAACGTAAATGCTCAATTTATGATCAGTATCTTGATAGGCTGTTTTCGCATAGCTATTAATTTCTGCAAGCCTGACCGTGGGCAGTAACTGTCTCCAATTCGCGATATCTTGTGATGTGCTGGTGATATTGAAGTGATACAGAAAATGATCAGTACATGCGGAAATGAAAGCTTTGGACTCGGTATTTCCAGATTCTTTTAATGAGTTGTCGTGGTTGGCAATAATATTTGTTTTGGCTAGTTCAAATTCATCCGCGGTAAAACCAAATTGAGAGATCGATTTTTTTTCCTTCATCAGCGCATCGATAGCTGCTCGCCGCCCGGAGATACCAGGAGACAAAAGTAAGCTCATGTTGGCATAGTTCCCAAGAAAGCGTAAGTCATGAATATTCGCCGCATTGAACGGAGGATTGATTGATTCTGATTTGTCTCTCAGACGCTTATTGAACATTTTTTCATAGAGATTTTCAATAATACCTTGTCGAAAATCCTTGAGTGTACGGTCAATTCTGTAGCGTTCCGGGGAGTAGGCGAATAGCATTACGTTCTGTGTTTGTTCCTTGTCTGTCAGTGCCAACGCCAGGTCTTTTTCAAATGGTAAGATCACTTCCGTCTTCTTTTTTCGTTGATTGGCTTGATTCTTCAGTGTCCCAAAATTTTCGATAATCAATTTTTCAACGGCCGAAATTGAAATGTCACCGATGACAATCACGGCCATATTATTTGGTCGATACCAATCTTGATAAAAGCGACGTATCACTTCGGGCTTTGCGCTTTGAATGACGCTGTCAAGGCCGATGGGCATACGCTGGGCGAATTTTGAGTGATTGAAAAGATGTGGGCGTAGAGCGTGCATAAGGCGCTCTCCAGCACCTTTCCTGAGTCTCGATTCTTCCAATAATACTTTGCGCTCACTCTCGATAGCAGCATCTTCCATACGGATACCACTTGCCCAGTCGGCTAAAATTTTAATCCCGAGCGGGAGATTTTCTTTTTTGTCGGTCGGTATCGGTAGCATATAGATCGTATGATCAAAGTTGGTTGTCGCATTAAGATCCGCACCGAATTGCAAACCCATGGAACGTAGAGCGTCGATCAGAGAATTGTCTTTGAAGAGAGTGGTTCCATTAAAAGCCATGTGTTCGACAAAGTGAGCCAAACCCTGTTGATCATCATCTTCGTCGATCGATCCCGCATTGACAACTAAACGCAACTCAACCCGCTGTTTGGGGTATTGATTGGGTTTGATGTAATACTGAAGCCCATTTGGAAGCTTGCCTATCTTTATGCTTTTATCGGTTTTGATTGGCGTCTGTAGCTTGACTGTTTGTGCTTTTCCTACTGGGATCAGGCCAAAGATGAGGCTGAAAAAAACGATGCGAACGAGGAAACTCATAAATGTTAGAGGAGAGTTGAGGATGAGGTTAAAATTATAACTTTTTTTATAAAAGACATGTTTGAATTTTAAGATAATTCAACGATATTTATATGTCATATTGCACCCTTGCATCCCTTCTAACGCAAGTAGTATCACCTCGATGCCTGGCAGCCTGTCGGAATAGCTCGTTATGATGGCGGTGAAGAGCGCTGTAGACAGCCAATGGCTTGATCAGGCTGGTCAGGCAAAATGAGTCATTTTGCTTATAATGAGTTCCTTTTGCCAATGATGGGAGTCTCTATGCGTAAGTTGGTTTTAATTGCAGCTTGTGTTTTTGCTGTGGTTGCTTGTTCTCGGTCAGGCGGCGGTTCTGATGTTTCTAACGGTGTATCTGGAGCTTCAGTCGCTTCTTTGTCTGGAAAGTTGGAAAATACGAAAATAGACATGTCAAGCAATGAGTATGCGCAAGCCGCAAAACGCGATTTTGCGTTGATGTTTGCTGCAGACGCTCGCGAAGCTTGTGGCTATGTGAAGGGGCGAGAGGTACCTGATTTTAAGAATGGTTCGGTGATGAACTATTCGGCTGATGGTGTGATTTCTTGGGGTAAGGGAAGCTTCAATTATGTGCAAGAGCCCGGTGCAAAATTGATGTTGAATAATGCACGATCTGAGAAGACCTTTAGCTTTGGCGTGGATATTTATGACAAAAAAGACGAGCGTCTTTATGTCGCGGGTTTGAGTCAGTTAAACGGTGCTTCGTTGAATGCGACTGTCACCGATGAAACCAAGGCGGTGGATGGAAACTCGGATCAAACGACAGGAAACTTATGCGTCGGTAAAACCGTGCCGCCACTTATAAGCCGAGGTGCATGGCAATTAGCGGTGAAATATCTGCAGGTGCCAAAAACGACGATGTCGTGCGTGCGGTTAGGGAAGTTCGAGTTTATGGATGTGGACTTTGCGTTTGATGGGAAAGTCATCACGGCAGGCGAGCACCGGTTTACGGAAGCGGATGCGCAACATTCGGAGAATTGGAGTATCGATCCTCATAGAGACGGCGCTGCTATCGTTTACAGCATGTATAAAGCGGATGGTAGTGGCGTGGGGATAGGCGTGAGTCAGGCAAACAAACTGACTTTCGCTGAGTTGACGCCAGCCAAGGGGGATGTACTGACTTGTTCGACGAAGTGATGAATGAGTTTTGAGATTGCTGGTGAAATGCAAAGGCGCTCGCAGTGCGCCTTTCTCCTTCAGCAAACCACGAACTTTTAGCGTATCCTTACATATTTCCATCAAGCAAATTTGCGACTCGGCCTCACGAGTTGTTTGCGCTTAATTTGTTTTTTGTACCCTTATCTTCATCTACTACCATGACCCCATCCACCACCCGCCCCGAGCTAAAAGACCCCACACTGATACACGAACAGGCATTTGTGCAGAACGCATGGTTAGCGACTGACGCACGGTTTGATGTGCGTAATCCGGCCACTGGCGCTTTGATTGCGCAAGTCGCCAATTTGGACACCACGCACGCGCAGGATGCGATTCATGCTGCGCAAGCTGCTTTGCCAGCGTGGTCTGGATTGACGGGAAAAGAGCGGGCGGCGGCGCTGCGCAAGTGGTTTGACTTGATCGTGGCGCATGCGGATGAACTTGCCGCCATCATGACGGCTGAGCAGGGCAAGCCTTTGGCGGAGGCGCGCGGCGAAGTTTTGTATGGAGCGAGTTTTGTCGAGTGGTTTGCCGAGGAGGCGAAGCGGGTTTCTGGCGATGTGTTGGCTTCGACTTGGGTGGATAAGCGCACCATGGTGTTGAAGCAGCCTATTGGTGTGTGTGCTGCGATCACGCCTTGGAATTTTCCTTTGGCGATGATCACGCGCAAAGTGGCGCCTGCCTTGGCCGCGGGTTGTACCATCGTGATTAAACCTGCCGAGCAAACGCCTTTGTGTGCTTTGGCGCTGGCTGATTTGGCGCTGCGTGCGGGTTTGCCTGCCGGGGTGTTGAATGTGATCACGGGGGACGCTGAACAGTCGATCGTGATGGGGCGCATTTTGTGTGGAAGTTCGGTGGTGCGGCATTTGTCGTTTACCGGTTCGACGCCAGTGGGTCGGATTTTGATGCAGCAGTGCGCGCCGACTTTGAAAAAGCTGGCATTGGAGTTGGGCGGGCATGCGCCGTTTATTGTGTTTGAAGATGCCGATGTGGATGCCGCGGTGGAAGGGGCGCTACAGTCTAAATTTAGAAATGCCGGACAAACTTGTGTCTGCACCAATCGCTTTTATGTGCACGATACTCTATATGAAGAATTCTTG
>JACQDW010000087.1 GCA_016200845.1 Burkholderiales bacterium
ATTGAAATTTTTTACAACCGGCAAAGAAGGCATTCACGTTTGGGAGATGTCGCTCCTGCAGCCTTTGCTCGGCAATATTGGGAACATGCGCGAGAAGTATTTTTATGAATCAGTGGTGTCCATTATTGACGCACACTTCAATCCCACCTGCTATATGGCTTAATAACTCACTATCAATAACACGCAACGTTCGGCGTTCTTCATTCTTTTTTTTGAAGAATTGAGGAACGCACATAATTCTGAATATTTCATTTTTTTCCTTTAAATTAAATTTAAATACAATATTGCCACTATGGCAAGTACAACGGTGAAATACTATTTTCCAGCAGTAAGATTTAGGTTTTCATATGCAGATCCTCTCTCTGATAATGAATTTTGTGAACTATTTTAATAGCATATTTTAAACTGATGTGATAGTTTCTAAAAAACTTTCTAATGCTACCAATATCGATTTTATGCCCCATTTCCAAATAGCTAGTGAACAGCTTGAAGCGTGTCAATACTGGATTGCGGATCAAGTCAGTAGTGAGGGCAATGAGGTTTTGCTTTGAGGTCTCAATGTTTCAAAAATCATGCTGTCAACACAACCGTCAATTTGGTCATCGATACGCAACGGCTAGGACTGGCTCCAATATCCACTCCCAAATCTTGCGTCGATCTTGCACAACATCCGCTTCTAAGGTCATGCCCGATTTCAGATGTTGTGCTGTGCCATAGGCCAGAATGCTTTGTTGGTCTAATTTGACTTTGATGCGGTACAGGGCTTCGTTGCTGTTGAAACCTTGTATGTTTTGTTGTGCGTTGCTGAGGATGGTGGTGGCCAAGTTAGGTGGCAATTCGTTCGGTGCAAATGGGGTGCTGCTGACGTCGATCACTGTGCCTTGTTGTAGCCCGAATTTTTGATAGGGGAAGGCTGCATAGCGGATCAACACCTTTTGGCCTTTGGCGACAAAGCCTGTGGTGCGGCTGGGTGCGTAGAGATGGGCTTCGAGTTGGCTCAGTTGCTCACCTTCGTTTTTATTCGCATCACTGGGAATGAGAGTAGCTAAGACTTGCCCGCCATTGATGATTTGCCCTACCTGCGCACTCATTGCCGTGATGGTGCCTGTCTGGTTGGCGGTGATCAAACTCATTTTGCGATTGCGATTTTCGGCCATTTCTTGCTGCAGGCTGGCGAGGGCGCGCTCTAGTTGTACTTGGTCGGTGGCGAGGTTGTTGGCGACTTGTTGTAGCTCGGCTGCGATGGCGAGTTTGTTGGCTTGTTGCTGCAGGCTTGCTCGCTTTAAGGTGCTTAAGCGCGTGGCGATGTCGATCAGGTCTTCTTGTTTTTGTTGGGTTTGTGCAGCGGAGACGTAGCCATTGGTTTGCAGGGTTTGGTATTTAGTGACGCTTTCTTGGGCGAGTGTGTGGCGGCGTTGGAGTAGGGTTATTTCTTGCTCTAGCTGCGCGGCTTCGTTGGTAAGGTTATTAAGCCTTAAGTTGAGCGCTTGCTGTTTGTCTTGGGCTTGGACATGACGCAGGCGCTGCTCAGACTCCAGGCTTTGCTGACGTGTTGCGAGTTGTTGGGCAACTAAGGCGGTGATTTCACCTTTTTCTCCCTGACGCTCATTGGAGAGTTCAAACAGGACTTGTCCCGCATGGACGACATCGCCTTCTTTGACATGGCTATGCATCAAAAGGCCAGAGCTCGGTGCTGCAATACTAATCGAACCTGTGATGGGGATGGTAATACCAGTGACGCGGGCTTTTTTGGTCATTGCGCCTAGGCTGACGAAACTAACAAGGGCTATCGCGACCAAAGCAGCAACCCCGGCGATCAACCAGCCAGAGATAGGCTGTGCCAGACGAATCGCGCCCATCCATTGCTGGCTTAATGCGGCTGTGACTTCGGGGCGGAATAAGGGGCTGTTATCGTCTGTGTTGTGCTGCATTATTGCGATCCATGATGTCGAGAAGTATGTGCATTTCGATAAAAGATGGTTTATTAGACCATACTTTTATAAATTTTTGTGGATTTTTCAATTTTATTTTTTCAATTCTTCACAACAACATACTTATAACTCAAAATCACCAGACTCAATACCACTTTAATACCGATTGACTTTGCATTTTGATCTCCGTAAAGTGCCACAAACAAGTCTTTGTGGAGGCACTGGCGTGAGCGATATGCGAGTAAAAACGATAGCGATTATTGGTGGTGGTACGGCGGGGTGGTTGGCTGCGAATCATTTGGCAGTGGAGTTGCGCTCTGAGCCGGATATTTCTATTACTGTGATCGAATCGCCGGAGATCGGCATCATAGGCGTCGGTGAAGGGACGGTGCCGCATATCAAGCAGTCTTTGATGAAGTTTGGTATTGCTGAGGCCGATTTGCTGGCTTCGTGTGATGCGACTTTTAAGATGGGAATTAAGTTTCAAGATTGGATGCAGACTTCGCATCCAGCTTCTGATAATTTCTATTACCACCCCTTCGCTTCGCCTTATCCCGGCGGGCTCGACGTGAATAGCCTGTATTTGCAGCGCGCTGATTCCATGCGCTTTTCTGAGGTATGTGAGACGCCATTTTTAGCTGAGGCGATGAAGTCGCCCAAGCATGCTGCCTCGCAAGAATACCAAGGTGCGGTGAACTATGCTTACCATTTTAATGCCGTCAAATTTGGACAATTGCTGGCAAAAAATGCGCGTGAACGCTTTGGTGTGCAGCATGTGAAGACGACCTTGCGCGCTGCGGTGTTGGGGAACGACGGCGCAGTCTCGCACCTAATCGCGGAAGATGGTCAAACTTTGCAGTTTGATTTTTATGTCGATTGCACGGGCTTTCATTCTCTGATCTTTGGCAAGACTTTGAACGTGCCCTTTATCGACAAGTCTAAGCAAATTTTATCGGACTCTGCGCTTGCGGTGCAGATTCCCTATGAGACATCACAGGAGAAGCTCGCGCCCTACACCTTGGCCAAGGCGCATAGCGCGGGTTGGTTGTGGGATATTCCCTTAACTCAGCGGCGCGGGGTCGGCTTTGTGTATTCCAGTGCGCACATGAATGAGACCCAAGCACTGGATGGTTTGTCTTCTTATTTGAAAGTCGATGCCTCGCGCTATGCGCCGCGCAAGATTCCTATGCGCATCGGTTATCGCGAACAGTTTTGGGTAAAGAATGCGGTGTCACTGGGCTTGGCGCAAGGCTTTGTCGAGCCACTGGAAGCAACCTCGATTTTTGTCACCGATTTTGCCGCTGAATTATTTGCGCGCAATTTTTCTGTGCACAAAGACGGCATGGCGGTTGCTGCCGGATATTGCAACAAAGTGCTGGCCTATACATGGGAAAGAGTGATGGATTTTGTGCAGCTGCATTATTGCATCTCAGATCGACGTGATACGGCGTTCTGGCGCGACAATACCGAGGGAGCGACACTGTCTGATGTACTGTCCGAACGACTCGCAATCTGGCGTCATCATGCGCCAAAAAAATCGGATTTTTTCAGCCGCTTTGATTTGTTCGACGTCGATAATTTTCTGTTCGTCCTGTACGGCATGAATTATCCAACCATGAAGAAAAACATCAGCGACTATGAACGCCGCTGTTTTGAAAACGAAATCGCCGCCATCGATCAACGCAAACACGCTTTGTCCACGCAATTATTAGATCACCGCGATTGGCTGCATCAGTTTAATTTGGCTTATCAAGGAAAAATGTGAGCGCACCTTTTGCTATCCGCATGCCACCCGATATTCAGGCGTTAACCATAGGCGAACATCAAGCCTTGATCATCGATGATTTTTTGCATGATCCCGAAACGCTCAAAGCCATCGCTATCGCAAGCCAGTTCAGTGAGTATCCTAACTTTCACAACAAGAAAGGCTATCCCGGCATACGCGCCGATGCGCCCGCTGATTATTCCAGCACCATCACGGCGTTATTGGAGCCTGTGATTAAAGCAAATTTTGATGTTTCAGAAGAGCTGCCGCTGCGCAAAAGCGTCTGTGCATTTTCGCTGACGACGATTCCAGCCTCCGAGCTGAGCGCGCTACAAAGAACACCGCATTTCGATGCCAGCACGCCGCATCATTTTGCAGTCTTACTATATCTCTGCGATGAACGTCACGGTGGCACAGGATTCTATCGCCATCGTGCTACCGGGTTACAACAAATCACGGCAAACAACCGTGAGCACTATCTTGATACTTATTACGAGGAAGTGAATAGAATCAGCCCGGCACAACGCTATTTTGATGCGTCCAACGAGCAGTTTGAGTTTTTGGGGATGATACCCGCAAAATTCAATCGTCTAGTGATCTATCGCGGCAGCCTTTTGCATACGGCGTGCATACATCCGCAAAGGAGTATTAGCGCTGATCCGCGCTCGGGGAGATTGACGGTGAATACATTCTACGACTTTGGTGAAGCTTAATCCCGATTCATCCGTGGAGTAAAGATGAAAAAACCCGGATCGCTCCGGGTTTTTTATTCGCTACACGCGTCTTAGAACTTCGCGTTCAAACTCAGACGATAACTACGCTCACCCAAGAAAGACCAAGCTGGGTAGCCCGCTTTCAAAGGATCTTTGACTGTCGAGTTGACACCGGCAGCGCCGTATTGCACATCATCTTGCTTGAGCAAATTGGTCGCTTCGAATTGCAGGCGGAACTGGCTATTGATGTTCCAACCTACGCTCGCATCCAAAGTGCCGTAGGCATCGTGCATGCGATTGCCGTACCAGCCAGTCTCACGCACCATGTACTTAGAACGCCAGTTGTAAGCCAGACGTGCGTTGTACGATGCATTTTCCCAGTAACCAACTACGTTCACATTATGCTTAGAAGACAGTGTGAACACATTGAGCTCGTCTTGGTAGCTGGCGGCTGGTGCTGTTGCGTTAGACAAGGTGTAGTTGGCAGCCAGACCAAAGCCTTGATCAAAGCTGTGATTAATTTGCGCTTCGATACCTGTGATTTTTCCACCACCAGCATTCACGAACTGATTGACCGTCCAGCTATCCTTCTTGCTGTCTGGGCTGACAACACCGATTTTTTGATCAATCTTGGTATTGGTCGTGATGAAGTTGTTGATACTCTTGTGGAAAGCCATCAAGGAAATCAAATCACCTTTGCCATAGTAATACTCAACACCAAAATCAATCTGGCTCGACTTCATCGGCTTTAAGCCAGCGCTACCATAAGTCACGCTCTCATTGCCAGCCACCGTGTCCTGGAAGCCGTTCTGAGTCGCGATGAACATATTGTCGTAGTTAGGACGAGTAATTGTCTGTGCAGCCGTGAAACGTACGATGGTATTTTTGTCTGTGTCGTAGGACAAATTCAGGCTAGGCAAGACATCGTGATAGCTGGCCTTTTCTTGAATTTTGCCTTTTCCCCAGCCAGCATTCTGATCGATGTCGCCAGCAGCCACTGGTGTGCCATCGATCTTATAACCTTCGGACGTGACTTTAGTGCCGATGTAACGCAAGCCAAAATTACCGTGCAATTTATCTTGCTCGAAGTTGAACATGCCGTACAGTGCTGTATTGTCTTCTTTCAAGACACCATAACCACCGCGCTGCTCTACCCAACCTGTGATGTTGGCGTCTGTGTTGGCCATCATCGCATCGATATTTGGACGTGGTGAAGCCCAGCCCAACGTACCCATCGCGATGCTGCCGTTGTACAAACCTGCCGTTGCTGTTTCTTTGGCGGTTGCTGCGAACACGGCTCTGTCAGTCCCTTTGGTGAAAGTGTGTTGAGACGTGCGGAAACCTGTTTTGAAGGAAGAAATTGCACCCCAATCCACGTTCAAGCTTAAATCAGCTTGTGCATAGTCTTCTTTGTCGCTATTCGGACCACGTGACGTTGCCCATGAACCAGCCGGACCAATCATCTTCGGTAAGTTCGCCAAAGTCACATCCTGACTCGACGCAGGGTTGATCACAATTTGCTTACCTGTCGCATCGATACTGCCTGTCCACTTCGGCAAAGTTGCGCCCGTTGTCCACCAGCCATATGAATAGTTGGTGGTCTTAGAAGTGCCGCCGTCCGCCTTCGTGCTACCAGCCACAGCATCAAATTTAATGCCGTCACCCTTATAACTACCATTGAGCGTGAAGCTATCTGACGTCATCTTGCCAGTACGCGCCCAAGTCTGAATGAAGGAGTCCGATGCTTTCGCAGCAGGCGTCGTGCTGGCGACGCAAACACCATTTGGATTAAACGCAGATTTAACGCTGGTATTGCGTGAAGTACAGTTTGGATCTGGAAAAATATAATGGCTGGTGTTGGAGTTATTCGCATCCAGTTCCAGTTTCATATAGTTCAAACCAAGATCAACACCCTTGGCAGGACGTGCTTGCAAATTGATGTTCAGCGCTTCGCGTTTGCGCTCTTGTACGAACGTAGTTGGCGCAACGTCTGCCGACCAACGCGCATCGGATTCAACGCCGCGACGGATGTAGTCGCCTTTTTCAGTAGCACCAGCAATCAAAATACCAAAAGTATTTGCATCGTTTTTCCAGCTCACTAAGCCAGACAGATCTTTCGTCATTTTGTCACTGACACTGCCCTTGCCCAATTTCACGCCAACAAACGCAGTCCCTGATTTCAAATCCAAAGGCTTACGTGTTTTCACGATCACCGTGCCGCCAATACCGCCTTCTGTCAGATCAGCTTGTGCAGACTTATACACATCCATGCCGCCGATTAATTCAGATGGCAACAAGGAATAATTAAACGAACGATCGATTGCCTGCTGGTCATACCAACCAGTCGATGCAACTGTTTGCCCGTTTAATGTGGTGTAGGTCATTTGCGGATCAGAGCCGCGCACAGATACTGATGCACCCTGACCAAAGGCACGACCAACTGTCACACCAGGAATACGGCCCAGGGATTCACCGACGTCGGTGTCTGGCAATTTACCAATATCTTCTGCAGACACCGCATCGACCACTGCATTCGCATTGCGCTTGATATTCACCGCTGATTGCAAAGCCATGCGAATACCGGTCACGGTCACTTGTTGCGCCTCTTCTTTCACTTCGGCTTTTTTGCCCGCGTCTTGTGCTTGCGCGTGCATGGAAACGCCCATCACCAGCACTGCCACAGCAGCGGCGATTGGCGTCAAGCCTAATTTCGAACTACTTCTCTTCATGTGATCCCCCAAAACGTCCAGATAACAAACAATGCAGGCAATGCAAACTTGGTTCGCCTCGCGCTGCTCGATTTAAAACTTAACTTCAATAGCAACTTCGGAAATCCCCCCACGGCTAACTGCTTCAAATCATGCATTCAACAAAATGCAAGCAAAGCAACTAAATTCTCGAAGAGCTTCACTGTAATTTCACGCTATGTGCTTGTCAATCGGTATCTATGTGGTATTAAATAATTTTGATTGGTATTAAATTGAACTTTTTACTGGTATCAAAATTTCCGTGCAGACAGAATCATTAAATCCTTGATTTTTGGTCGTTTTTTTCGCAAAAACTTGTCTTATTTATTAATGGTATGGAGATTTTCAGCAAATCAGCTTGTGCTAAAAAACATCAATCCGGCAAGAGGACTGCATAGAGTTTTCCCACAAAAAATAGTGGGGAAGCGAAGGAGGAAAGCGATGAAACAAGTAATGAACGTGACGGTCTGAAATGAATTCAGGCAGCGCAGCGACTTTACAACAGACCTGTTGCCATAAAGCATGCCTACGTCACGCATGGGTGAATGATAGAAGCTGACATACCAGTTAAATGCCTATTGACATCCACTTTTCAAGTACCTAGTCTAGATTTACAAATTTGAAATTGAGAAGTCTAACGCACCCGCAGGAGGGGAAAGCATGCAAGCAAGTCTGCCCGATCTCAAGCCAGATGGCGACAATTCCACGCCCCTCTATCTACAACTGGCGAACAAGCTAGCCACGCACATTCGCAGCGGCTACTGGCAGCCTGATCAAACTCTGCCTTCAGAACGCTTGCTGGCGCAAAATCTGCAATTGTCGCGCGTGACCGCACGCAAAGCTCTGCTCAGTCTGTGTGAAATCGGACTACTCACTCGCAAACATGGTTCTGGCACTTACATCACGCCGAAGCTGGAACAGGCACTCTCGCGTCTGACCAACTTCAGCGAAGAGTTACGGCAACGCGGCTTCACTCCGGGATCGCAATGGCTGTCGCGCGACACCGGTGTTGCCTCGACCGAAGAAATTTTATCGCTGGGCTTGTCGCCTTATTCCATGGTCACTCGCCTCAAACGTCTGCGCACTGCCGACAGCGTTGTGATGGCGATAGAAAGTACCACCATCCCCAGTGTTTATTTTCCCGATCCGCAAGTCGAGATCGACGGGCTCTACGACTATCTCGATCTCAATCAACTCGCCCCCAGTCGCGCCCTGCAACGCATACGCGCCGTCAACGCCAGTGCCGAACAAGCGCGCATCACCGGACTCAAAACCGATGCGCCCATGCTTCTCATCACACGCATCGCCTACCTTCCCAGCGGTGCCGCAGTCGAGCTCACACATTCTTATTGCCGCAGTGATTATTATGATTTTGTGGTGGAGCTAAAGCGTTAGCGTTTATTGACTTTGATTTGTGGAGAAATGATGGAGAAATGTAGAGCTCTCTGCAATTGAAGGAAAAGTGCAACAAGCACCCAAAACACGCTTTCATTCCGCTTGTCATCAGCAAGCTGATACGACTACACTCAAACTCTTTAGCCCCACGTGTATCGTCATGAAATTCTCTATCGGAGTCCGCTTGTTTTTTGCGGTACTGTTTTCTATGATCACAGTCAGCGTCCTGATACTGCTGCTCATGCGCGAGAAAATTGGTGATAGCTTTGCCGAGTATACGCAAAGGATAGAACTGGATCGCCTGCAAGAGCTCAGTGATGCGCTCGAATCACAATATGCACGGCATGGCGATTGGCGATTTTTGCCGCAAATGCCAGAGAAGAAATCAGACTGGATCAAAGAGGAGTTGCTGAGACTGTATTCATTGCGTTTGCATGACAAATCAATCGAACTAGAGCGCGAGCTCAGTGCCAAGCCAATACTCAATAACGCCCCGGTAGAACCAGAAATCGAAGAACCAAAAATCACCCGGCTCTCCGCACCATCCATTCCACCAATACCGCCGCTCCCACCTCTGCCACCGCCGCCACCATCGCCGCCGGATCAACTCGCATTGAGCAATGCGGTGGAACTGCCTGATTTCTTTAGCCGCATCAGTTTGTTCGACATGGACGAGCACTATCTGGCAGGGCAAAAGCTGTCGCAATTGCCCGACAAGCTCAGACCCTTGTTCTATGAAGGCGCTGTCATTGCTTACCTCGGCATACAAAAATCGAAGCTGCCGAGCGATGTCATGTCCAAAGATTTTCTGACGGCGCAAGCCGAGACCATCATGCTCAGCATCATCGCCAGTATTATCTTCAGCGCCCTTGTGGCGACGCTACTCGCTTATCATTTTCGCCGCCCCATTCTTCGCTTAGCCAACGGCGCTAAACAACTCGCAGACGGGCAATTCGAGACACGCCTGCCCGAGCAGCGTAGTGATGAGCTGGGAGAACTGGCGCGCAGCTTTAATCAACTCGCCGCCAAGTTGGAGCAAGCAGAGCAAAGCAGACGGCAATGGGTGGCGGATACTTCGCACGAATTACGCACACCGATTTCGGTATTGCGGGCGCAACTGGAAGCGATACAAGACGGCATACGCAGCGCCAATCCCGAGAATATCGCTTTAATGCTCAAGCAAATTTTGTCGCTCAATAAACTCATCGATGAGCTCTACTTATTGGCGCGCTCCGATCTGGGAGAATTGAGCTACCATTTTCAACAGGTAGACTTGCGCACCTTGGTGCAAGAAGAATGCGCCAATTTTTCTGAGAAGTTCAAGAAGGCGCAACTCAGCTTGGAATTACAGCTTGGCGAAGATGGAATCTGGTTGCAAGCTGATGCAGACCGGCTGCGCCAAGTGCTGATCAATTTATTGGAAAACAGCGTGCGCTACACGCAGGCAGGCGGCCTTGTCCGCCTCACCATAGAGACAGGAGATGGATATCAGGCAGATGAAAAAACCCACAAACAAAACCTGCACTTGCGCATTGAAGACAGCGCCCCCGGACTCTCTCAATCTGAACTGGCGCGTTTGGGCGAGCGCTTTTATCGCGCGGAAACATCGCGCAATCGGGAACAAGGTGGTGCTGGATTGGGTTTAGCCATGTGCAAAAAAATCATACAAGCGCATCAGGGGCGATTAAGCTTTGCATGCAGTGATTTAGGTGGACTCGCCATCGAAATACAACTCCCTCTAAAATAAAAAATGGCACTCAAGAAAATTCTCATCGTCGAGGACGAAGCCGATCTGGCAGCATTGATCTGTGACTACGCCACCGCACATGGCTTTGCAGCGCAAGTCATCCACAATGGCGCTGCTGCGCTCGATCATCTCAAAACACAGCCTGTCGATTTTTTGATTTTGGACCTTATGCTGCCCGATTTAGATGGCCTTAGCCTGTGCCGCGAATTGCGCACATTTTCGTCGATACCTGTCATCATGGTCACCGCCAAAGTGGAAGAAATTGATCGCATTTTAGGATTAGAAATAGGCGCCGATGACTATCTCTGCAAACCCTTTAGTCCACGCGAATTGATGGCGCGGGTCAAGACCATTTTAAAACGTACAGAGCCATCAAATTCAGTGTCAGGATCAGTATCACAAGCGTCGCCAACAAAGACCCCAATTCTAGAAATCGACCAGCAGGCGCGTCGCATCACGCTGCAGTCTCAAGCCTTAGAGCTCACTCGCAGCGAATATTTAATTCTGGTGCATTTTGCTTCACATGTAGGGCAAGTGTTTTCGCGCGCACAGCTACTCGATATCGCTAATCAAGATAGTCTGGACTCCACTGACCGCGCCATCGATAGCCACATCAAAAATCTGCGAAAAAAGTTGAACCAAATTGTGCCTGACACTACGCCAATCCACTCTATCTACGGTCTGGGATATCGTTTCGACGCTTGGTAGCAAAGCAAAAAAATTCGCGACTATTCAGCCGCCATGATGACGAGAACAAATACCCTCGTTACCGTCATACCGGACTTGATCCGGTATCCAGAATTCACCTTTAGGAGTCTCAAACTGGATGCCGGATCAAGTCCGGCATGACGGTTAAGAAATATTTTTGCACTCAAAGAATGCTCGTTTCATTGAGGCTGAACAGTTACAAAAATTCAAGCACACTATTCCCCCACAATCTCTCCACAATGCATTTGCATGATGTAGCCCTGTAGGACTTACGCAAAATTGCGCTGGGTAGGGTGAAGCGAGGAATTCAGACAACATGTTGCCTGCTCGCGTAACAACATAGTCTTGCCAGACTATGTGCGCCCTGCAAGGGCGGAGCCGAAGACAGTGCGATTGCACGGCGAGGCGAACGCAACAACGCCAGCGTCTGTTTTGCGTAAGTCCTATCTTGGTCACTGCGGACCAAGGACTTCATCTCATTGCATACAGGAGAATTTATGAAACCCCTCTTACTTGTTTTACTCTTCGCTGGATTCGGTGCGACCGGTTTAAGCCTAGCGCAAAATCACATCGACATTTCAAACACAAATGGTCACACTAGCATCACCATACGTTGCGATCAAGAAGCTGTGCTCTGCGACCAGATTCTCAAGAGAACAAAGCGCCCACCAGCGCCTCCAGCACCACCCACACCACCTTCACCTCCCGGATTGAGTGAGCTACCCGATGTGCCGGAGTATCCAGAAATACCAGAGCCACCGGAACCGCCTCCACCACCCAAAGTCGTCATTCCAAAACAAGTCCATCGCGCGTGCGAAGGAAAAAAAGATGGGCAAGAGGCGCAATGGCGCGTGGGAAAACAATCTTATTACGCGGGCATCTGTCGCCAACAACAAGGCGCTATGCAGCTTGATGTACATCGCATTGAATTGAACCAAAACGACTTTCCAAAAACACGCCCTTAAACTCTACATTTGAAAGAAGAACAAATGAACACACAATCCAATTTCTCTACCACGCCGATCAGCAAGCTCGTCGCTTTTGCATGCCTGAGCATGGCGTCCGCATTGAGCTTCGCACAGCAAACGCCGAGCAAAATTAGTCCTATAACAGAAACGGAAAAATCCGAAGTCATCCACGCCTTGATGAAAAATATGACGGATAAATACGTTTTTCCGGAAGTCGCGAAAAAGGTCAACCACATGCTCGCCGACAAGCTAAAGAAATCGGCTTACGCGAAAGTGAATGACGCAAATTCCTTCGCCAAGCAACTCACGCAAGAATTACAAGCAGAAACGCATGACAAGCATCTCAACATCGAATTCGAGGAAGAAGAGATCCCTGTGCGTGATGACGCAGGCGAACCAAGCGCAGAAGAAAAAGCTAAGGAAGTGCAAGAAGAAATCACTTTTATGAAAGCGATGAACTTCGGGATCGAGCGCGTGGAACGCTTGCCGGGCAATATCGCCTATATTGATTATCGGGGCTTTGGTAATGCCGAAATTGTAGGTCCCGCACTCAGTGCAGCGATGCAATTAGTCCACGCAAGCGATGCCTTGATTATCGATCTCAGAAAAAATCACGGCGGTTCGCCCGCCACGGTTGCCATGTTGGCGAGTTATTTTTTACCAGCCGAAACGCATCTCAATGATATTTACAATCGCGAAAAAAACACCACAACACAAATGTGGACCTCAGCTTACACCGCCAGCCCTCGTTATGACGCCGCAAAAAAAGTCTATGTATTGACCAGTAAAGAAACCTTCTCCGCAGCCGAAGATTTAGCCTATACCCTGCAAAGTCAAAAACGTTCGATCACGGTCGGTGAAGTCACTGGCGGCGGCGCTCATCCGGTGACGGCAGCTCGATTGAATGCACATGTCATGGGCATCATTCCGGTCGCGCGCTCCATCAGCCCGGTTACTCATAGCAATTGGGAAGGCGTAGGCGTCGTTCCGGAAATGAAAACAGATGCCAATGAAGCGCTCAAACTAGCACAACGTGATGCGATCACCCACCTACTCAAGACCGAAACACATCCGGGTAAAAAGGGAAGCTTAGAGCGGGCGCTAGCTAAACTTTCTGGAGCGGAAACGCCAGTAAAATAGGCAAGCAATGCCTCGCGTCTATACCTTGTAGTATCCACGCGAGGCGTTTCCCCTCACCAAACCCGCCGATATCGGCAGATTTCAATCGCCTTCGCGTCAAGCATCCATCGCCATTCATCATCTATAATACTTCCACCTTCAATTAAGCTGAGATCAAGATGAATAGCCAGGATTTAGAGAATATTAACGTCAGTTCTTTCGCCGCCATGCCGACGCCGGAAGAGTTGCACAAGGACTTACCGATTTCAGAAACTGCCGCAGAAGTCGTCGATGCTGGGCGTGAAGCGCTCAAGAAAATTTTGGATCGCAAAGATGAACGACTGATCGTGGTAGTCGGTCCCTGCTCTATTCATGACCCCATCGCCGGACTCGACTATGCGCATCGTCTTAAAGCTTTGCAGGAAGAAGTCAAAGACGAATTGCTGTTAGTGATGCGCGTCTATTTTGAGAAGCCTCGTACCACAACAGGCTGGAAGGGCTTCATCAATGACCCTGCGATGAACGATTCATTTCAAGTCGATGTGGGCATGCGCAAAGCAAGACAGTTTTTGCTCGATGTGTGCGAACTGGGCTTACCAACCGCGACCGAAGCGCTAGACCCAATCTCGCCGCAATACTTAGGTGACTTAATTGCGTGGACTGCCATCGGAGCGCGCACCACAGAATCGCAAACGCACAGAGAAATGTCCTCGGGATTATCGACACCTGTGGGCTTTAAGAACGGCACGGACGGTGACATCAGTATCGCCATCAACGCGATTCTTTCCGCTTCACATCCGCATGCCTTCCTCGGTCTGAACGGTCAAGGCCGCGTGTCTATCGTACGCACGCGTGGCAATCAATATGGGCATGTGGTGTTGCGTGGTGGTGATGGTCGTCCCAATTACGATACCGTCTCGGTCAACATCGCCGAGCAAGCCCTCAAAAAAGCCGGTCTGCCCGCCAATATCATTGTCGATTGTTCGCACGCCAATAGTTATAAAAAACCAGAGCTGCAACCCTTAGTGATGGCGGACGTGATCAATCAAGTTCTCAATGGCAATCACGCTTTATTAGGTGTCATGATCGAATCGAATATCGTCGCGGGTAATCAAAAAATCCCTGAGGATTTATCGCAACTCAAATACGGCTGCTCGGTCACCGACGCCTGCATCGACTGGGACAGCACAGCGACCATGTTACGCGAGGCGGCAGGCCGCTTGCGTCGGCGTCATCAGTAAAGGCAAACAGAGTCAACCGGGCTTTGCCGCATAACGTTAGCCCAAAGCCCATGTCGTTTTCCTCTTATTTGAAAGATGCCTATGCAAAAGCGCCTTATTCTGTTCGGCTTAGCGCTATGCTCTTGCCTGTCCCTCTCAGCCTGCCACACGGCAAAAAAAGCGCCTCTGCACAAAGACGATTTCGGCAATGCTGATATGTTCACTTACAGCGTTCCCGGCAGTGGCAAGAACGCTTGCGAGGCCGCCAGGCGGGCGATTTTAAGTCAGGGATACATCATCGCTGAAGCCAACGAGAGTAATCTAAAAGCGCGCCGCAAATTTCAATCTGACGAAGAAACGCATGTAGAAATCGAATTTAATGTCGTCTGCGCTTCCAACTCGCGTGGCAGCAATAGCGCCACCATCTTCGCCAACGCTGTCAAAGATCGTTACTCATTGAAGAAGAGCAGTTCCAGTGCCAGCTTAGGCGTCGGCGGATTGGGCTCGATCTCGCTGCCTTATGGCGAATCAAATGAATCGTTGGTCAAAGTCGCCAGCGAAACAATGTCAGACCCCAAGCTCTACGCACGCTATTTTGAATTGGTCGAGCGTTATCTTGATGATGTGAACGAAGAGCCAGAAACGACAATGCCTAACGCGGCGGCGGAAAAGAAACCCTAAGTCATTAATTTGTCACGAGGACGTCATCAATGAGTCACATGAGTCTCATAAGATGAAGGCTCATCTGACTACTCCTCCAAGGGTGTGGATTTGGCCCGCAATGCATGCAATCGCGGGCCTTTTTTTATTGATGTTCAATCACGGCAGTTGGCTCTTTTTCTTCCAGATCCAGCGTCTTCACGCCAGCGCCATTTTCGTATTCGGCATACATCCAGCGTCCATCGACGTTAACGACATATTCAGGGACAGCAAAACTGGCATCAGGCTTACCCGCCAACGCATGGCGCATGGCATCCATCCAAATTGGTAATGCCACCGTCGCGCCAAACTCGCGCCCGCCCAGTGATTTTGGTTCGTCATAGCCCATCCACGATACTGCTACGATATGCCCGGCGTAGCCAGCAAACCAGCCATCGACCGCATCACTGGTGGTTCCCGTCTTCCCTGCCAGATCAGGACGCCCCAAACGTGAGGCTGCGGCACCGGTTCCGGAGCGCACCACCTCGCGCAACATACTATCCATCACAAAGGCATTGCGGCGATCAAGCACACGCGATTCTTCTGGCGGCACAGCAGGCACATTCGCTTGAAACAGCACTTTGCCCTTGCCATCGACGACTTTTTGAATCAACCACGGTTTTACCTGATAACCGCCATTGGCAAACACGGCATAGGCACCAGCCATTTGCAAAGGTGTGACTGAACCCGTGCCCAATGCCAAGGTCAAATTGACTGGGTGCTTGGCGATATCTAATCCAAAACGCTGCAAATAATCACGTCCATAAGTCGCACCTATCGCCCTCAGCACGCGTACCGCAACCACATTCTTAGATTGTGCCAACGCTCTTTGCAATTCCACAGGCCCGTCATATCGTCCATCATCATTGCGCGGGTCCCACTGCAAAGCCTCTTCTGTGGTTTGCGAAAGCTGTACATCGTTGACCAAGGTGCTTGGTGAAAATCCTTTTTCCAATGCGGCCGAATAAATCAATGGTTTGATCGAAGAGCCGGGCTGACGCCATCCGCTCGTGACATGATTAAATTTTTTCCGGTTAAAATCAAAGCCACCAACCAGCGCGCGATACGCGCCATCATTGGCGTTTAAAGAGACATAAGCAGCATCCACTTCCGGTGATTGCGTGACCGACCAACGTCCTTTTGCGTCTTGCATCACACGTATCAAGGCACCTTCACGTATTTTGATCTCGCGTTTGGCTTTCGGCAGCAATGCCGCACTCACCAGACGCAAACCATCACCACTGATTTCCACCGATTCGCCAGTCGCCAAATCTGCTTTGATTAATTTGGGAGACACCGCCGTCACCACCGCCGCAGTCAAACCCTCGCTAGAAGGGAATTTTTGTAGAAATTCATCGACCGCATCTTCGCGCAGGTCTTCACGTGTTGGTATATCTAAAAATGCCTCAGGGCCGCGATAGCCATGCCGCTGATCATAGGCCAACACATTGCGACGCAAGGACTCATAGGCAGCCTCTTGTTCATCCCTATCGATAGTCGTAATCACTTTCATGCCCGAGGTATAAATCTCGTCTTTAAATTGCGCATACATTTGCTGGCGCACCATCTCCGCCACAAACGCTGCATGCGATTCAAATTGCGGTGCCTTTGTCACATGCAGACGCTCTTTTTTTGCTTGCTCATATTGATCTTGACTGATATCGCCATGCTTGAACATGCTATGCAATACCACTAGCTGTCGCTGCTTAGCACGTTCAAAGTTCACCGCTGGATTGTGCCGCGCAGGATTCTTAGGAATGCCCGCTAACATCGCGGTCTCTGCAATCGACAGCTCCTTCAGTGATTTATTGAAATAAGTGCGCGCTGCACTGGAGAAACCGTGGGTGCGTTGTCCCAAATAGATTTGATTCATATACAGCTCAAGAATCTGGTCTTTACTCAAAGCGTCTTCAATCCGCCGTGCCAATAAAATCTCGCGCAGTTTGCGGGAAATTGTTTTCTCTCTGGTCAAATAGAAATTGCGCGCTACCTGCATGGTAATGGTGCCACCACCTTGCGTCTCTCCCGTTGCAGTCGAAACGATCGCACGCATCATGCCGATATAATCCACACCATGATGCTCATAAAAGCGCGCATCTTCGATCGCCAACACCGCTTTTTTAATCGCGTCTGGCATCTCTTTAATCGGCACAAAATCCCTGTGTTCTTCGCCAAATTCACCGATCAAGGTATTGTCGGCGGTATACACACGCAAAGGAATCTTAGGCTGATAGTCACGCACCGCGCTTAAATCCGGCAAATCGGGTATGAGTACCAGAAAAACCCAAGCCAAAACACCCAAGACAAACACTATCGTTGCAGCAAGAGCAGCGAGCAAAAATTTCATGAGGGACCACCGACGAGTCAAAAAAAGTAAATGTGAGAGTGTAAACCGATTCATTCCAGCGACATGACTTTTCTTTTTGCAGTATCGCGATTCAATACCAATTGGCGCAGCCAAATATCGAAAAAAAGAGAGTCAACTTGTCCAAATTTCATTCATCTACAATAGAAAATTTACTGGCAAGACAGAGGCGAAAAATTGTCCACTATGCTTAGTTTCTCACTCGTACATCGCATTTCCCTCTGCGCTCTTATTTTTGCCCTGCATATTCTAATTTTATTCGCGCTACTCAAAACCATACAGTCCCGCCCACATTCAAACGTTCATGCTAGTCGTTCCACCCAGCTAGTATTTCTATTCCCGCCATTGATCAAAGCCAGGCAAATCAATCGTCTTCCACACCAAGCACGGCAACAAAATATCAAACCACGGATAGTTCACATTCAAGAAGCCTATACGCCCATCGTCCTAGAGGCGCAATCTCCTCTCGCGCCAGAAGAAAAACCCATCATCAAACGAGACATTGCCTCTATCAGCGCAGCATTGGCACGAGAATCAAAATTTGAACAAGACAAAATACAAGCGGCCAAACCTTCCAATCAATTAGTACGTGAATATTGGGAGGCACAAAATCACCCCTACAAAGACAAATGGGATGAGCTGGCACACAAAATAGAAAAAGCTGGGGTCGCGAGAGGCGTACAAATGGAAACCTATACAGCGAGTGATGGGACTCAAATTACAAAACTTAATGGCGTTTGCTACAAAGCCCCTGACCCTGGCCGAACCTATTTACATCAAGCTGAAGCCCGGCCTGTCATCTGCCCTCGTTGATGCAACTACTCCTCCAAAGTCTGCAACAAATACAATTTCTGATACAAACCATTCTCAATATTCATCAACTGAGTATGCGCACCTTGTTCAACTAGGTGCCCGTGATTGAGCACGATGATTTGATCGGCTTCGCGTATGGTGGATAAGCGATGCGCGATTGCCACAATCGTGACCTGACCACGCAAGTCGTTCAAAGCGAGTTGTACCAATTGCTCAGTCTCACTATCAATGTGCGAGGTTGCCTCGTCTAAGAACAACACCTTAGGCTTGCCCGCCAAGGCACGTGCGATGGCGATTAATTGTTTTTGTCCGGTTGACAGTTTCGCGCCACCCTCGCCCAAATTGGTCAGGTAGCCGTGTTCCAATTGCAAAATGAAGTCGTGTGCGCGAGCGGCTTTGGCGGCTGCCACGATCTCGTCGTCGCTGATGTCGCGCCCCATCGCAATGTTCTCACGGGCGTTCGCTGCCAATAAAAATGGTTCTTGCGGAACCAGTCCCACACTGGCACGAAAATGCGCATCGCTGATCATCTGCAAGTCGCCACCGTCAATCCGGATACAACCTTGTTGTGCCGTATAAAAACGCAGCAATAAACTGAGCAGCGTCGATTTTCCGCTGCCTGTGTGTCCCACAATGCCATAAAAAGCGCCAGCGGGAACATGCAGATCGATGTGGTGTAATACCCGATGCACGCCATCGTAAGCAAAACTCAGGTTCTCCAAACTCAGCTCACCACGGCCAATTTGCAGCTCACTCTCTCGCTCTGGTGTGCTTGCTTCCTGCAATAAAGTATTCACACGCGCCGCCGACACCACGGCCTGCTGTATCTGCCCAAACTGCATCGTGATCTGAATCAAAGGATCAACCACGCGGGCGATGTAACTGACAAAGGCATAGAGCACGCCGATTTCAACACCAGAATATGGACGCTGACCAAACACAAAAATGACGACAACCAATAACAAAGAATTGAGTAAATCCAAAGCCGGGCGCAACAGAAATGCATTGGCACGCAACTCATTCAAGCGCGCCCCATAATGCGCTTGATTGGTTGTCTCAAAGCGCTGTCCAAAACCGCGCGCGGCATTACAGGCCTGCAAAGCGCTCATGCCATTAATGCTCTCTGCCATTTGCGCGTTGATCTCGCTGCGCATCTGACGCGCTCTTGCCACTGCAGGCGCGCTCCAGCGCTGATAAAACCAGACGATTACAAACACCGCAGGCACCAACACCAACACGATCAACATCAAGCGCCAATCCAACACCGCCATCGCCAGCAATGCGCCCAGCACCACGATTGAAGAATCTAGCATCACAAACAAAACTTGTACATACAAATTCTTGACGGCCTCGGTGTCATTCGTCACGCGGCTGACCAATTGCCCAGTGATCGCTTTATCAAAAAAAGCCATGGGCAAACGCAGCACATGGGCATACACTTGTTCGCGCAAACGTCGCACTGAGCGCATCGCCACACCTGCCAGCCGCATCAACTGCAAATAGCGCAACCAGGTCGCCAACCAGCCCGTCACGACAAAACCAAACAATAAGGCACCCATCATCCACATCTCATTGTGACGGGGCAGCAAATAATGATCGATAAATGCCTTGCCCAAAAACGGACCAACCGCTTCCAGCACCGATGCCAGCAAAAGAATCACAATACCCAATAAGACGTGACGGCGCTCAGGTTGCGCCGCCTGCACCAACAATTGCATCGCCAGTTTTTTCTCGGCATTTTTGTCGGCGCTTTTCACTTCTTCTGTTTTCATAGCGGGCTTATTCATCATGAGGAGTCGCCGCTTCCAAGGCCGCTTCTAACTGTTGATATTTCCATTGGCTCGCATACCAGCCATCTTGCTGCAACAAGCTCTCGTGATTGCCGCGCTCGATCACTCTACCCTCGCGTAGCACCAAAATATGATCTGCCTCCACCACCGCACTCAAGCGATGGCTGACGATGATGGCGCTGCGCTCAGGCTGTGCCTCGCGCAAATCAGCCAGATGACGCAAAATACGACTTTCGGTATCGGTATCGACCGCCGAGAGTGCATCGTCCAACAGCAACAGCGAGCTATCGGTGAGAAGCGCACGAGCGATTGCCACCCTTTGCTTTTGCCCACCCGACAAAGTCACGCCACGTTCGCCAACGGGTGTATCGTAGCCTTGCGGAAAACGGAGTATGTCATCATGGATCGCGGCCAATTGCGCCGCGTGCATAATCGCCGCACGACTCGCCTGTGGCTGCGCCAACGCAATGTTGTCTGCAATCGATGCGGAAAACAAAAAGGGCTCTTGCGCCACCCAATTAAATGAGTGTCGCAAACGCTGCAAGGGATAAGCTGAAAGAGCATGATCACCCCAAGTGATGCCGCCATGTTGATTCGCTAGTGCGATTTCATACTGACGCAAAATTAGGCGCAACACGGTTGATTTGCCCGCCCCTGTCGCGCCGACCAAGCCCAAGGTCTGCCCCGGCGTCAGATCAAAACTCACTTGATCCAGAGCCAATGCCGCTTGCCCGGGATAAGAAAAACTGACGCGATCAAAGCGCAACAAGCCTTGCGGATCTTGCTGCAAATGCCCCGAATCGTGGATTGTCAACTCGGCTTCCAATACGGGCTGCAAACGCGCCCATGCCGCCTTGCCGCGCTCTAGCAAAGACAACACCCATCCGGCCGCAAACATAGGCCAGATCAACTGCCCCAGATACATACTAAATGCGGTCAGATTACCAATGCTGAGTTCCCCTTGCCACACCAAATATGCACCCACTCCCAAGGTCAAGGCACCCGCCGCCGTCAACGCGATCCCCACCGCAGGCTCATATGCTGCTTCCCAGTTTTGTGAACGCAAACTTGCATCCGCCGCCTGCTCAGCCAATTGGGCAAACTGCTCCGCGCTGCGCTGCTCCAAGCCCAACACCCTTAGCGTGCGCACCCCAGACAAAGTCTCTTGCACATGGTCGTTCAGACGACTAAAACTATCTAAGGATTCTCTCGATGCTTCATGCACTTGATGCGTAATCCGCTTGAATGCCCACGCCATCAATGGAAACGGTAACAGGGTTGCACAGGCCAAACGCCAATCGATGCCCAAACTCATCATCGCCAACACCAGCACCGCCGTCATCATCCCGTCAAATCCCGCTAAGGCCGCCTCGCCCGCTGCCAACTCAATCGCATCAGCGTCATTGGTTCCCAGCGCCATCAAATCGCCAGTGCGTTGCTGCTGAAAAAATCCCGGACTTTGCACACTCAAACGCTGATACAAACGCAAACGCAATTGCGCCCCCAGACGATACGAGGCCGCAAACAATTGCAAACGCCAACCCACACGCAAGAAATAAATTGCCACGCCCATCGCGACCACCAAGCCCAATTCGACAAGCAAATCTGAACCTGACAAACGCTGTGCCACCATGCCATCGATGATCGCGGCAATGCGACGTGGAATCAACACTGTGAACAAGGCCACCAGAAATAGCATCACAGCGGCGGCGACGTAATGGCGCTTATGCTGGCGAATAAATTGCGCTAACAGACGATACAAACTCATGCTGATTGGGGAGAAAGGAAAATAGGTGCAAAGGTATCATACTCTGCGAAGATGAGCTGACAGCGAGTAGGGAAAGAAGAAAGTGGAAAACTAGCTTGTCTATTTCTTTTGCGCAGAAATCGTAGAGATATTGCGTCGTATCCACAACTGCATGTCCTGCCAAATGCGAAGCACTTCGTTATCCGCAGGCATCTTGACCGCATGCGGTAGCTCGATCGTCAGCACGGGAATGGCTTTATGCATCCCGCTATAATTGCCCAGAGAACCGGGGGGAACACCAACGCGATTATAGAGCAAGCGACCAAAGCGACGCGGCGGCTTGGCTGGGCCATCTAAGTCCAACACACCGAATGGCGCATGCACAGAGATAATCACATCGGGCTTAAAATTTTGTATGGTGTCGAACACCCAGCGACTCTCCGGCTCAGACAAAGGCGCGGTTCCGGGAAAGCGGCGCGGATCACTCTTGGTTTTCACCTTCCAATATTGATTCGCTTCTTTTTCCCAATTCGGAGTTGGAAAATTACGGTTCAAATCCACGCCATGCCCATTCACACGCACCGGCTTTTTAGCAAGCAATCCATCTGGATTAAGGAGCGGCGCAACACGCCAATGAAACTCTTGCGATTTATTTTTCTCAAGATACGACATCCACTTAAACACCGCTGCGGCAGCCGTTTGTTCATCACCGTGAATGCCACCGACTAGCAGAACACGTGTCACTTGCTTACGCCGATTCGTATTGACCGTATGCGGAGGAAAATCGCGCATCATCAAATCAAATCCGTTTACAGAACGCACACCACTGGCGCTCAGGCTCACAGTGCGACACGCTTGATCAGAAATATTGGGAAGGCGAGGCGTCACTTGCAGACACCACTCTGCAGCGGACATGGCTTGCGCACTTAAAGTTGGAACGCACAATAAAAAAAGCGATACCAGGAGCATCGCTTTTTTTTGTAGTCTCGCGAAAAAATGAACGATCACGCCGAGAACCAAAAACAAATCACAAACCAGCCGCAGCGCGCAAGATCTGCGCTTTATCGGTGCGCTCCCACGTGAACTCAGGCTCTTCGCGACCAAAGTGACCGTAGGCCGCTGTCTTGGTATAAATCGGACGCAGAAGATCAAGCATTTGAATAATGCCGCGTGGACGCAAATCAAAATACTCGTTCACTAAAGCGGCGATTTGATCATCAGGAATGACGCCTGTGCCTTCGGTATAGACCGTCACGTTCATAGGGCGCGCCACGCCAATCGCGTAGGCCACCTGAATCTGACATTGCTTTGCCAAACCAGCCGCCACAATATTTTTGGCGACATAACGCGCCGCATACGCAGCAGAGCGATCGACCTTGGTTGGATCTTTACCCGAGAAAGCACCGCCGCCATGTGGACAAGCACCACCATAGGTATCGACAATAATTTTACGTCCCGTCAAACCACAATCGCCTTGCGGGCCACCAATCACAAAGCGCCCCGTTGGATTGATGAGGAACTTGGTATCTTTCAGCCACTCTGCGGGCAAAACTGGGCGTATGATTTCTTCCACCACAGCTTCCACAAACGAGGCTTTCATCTTACTTCCATCACTTTGGTCAGGACTGTGTTGGGTTGAAAGCACCACGGTATCGATACTATGCGGCTTACCATCGACATAACGCATGGTGACCTGACCTTTGGCGTCGGGACGCAAGAAAGGCAAGCGACCATCTTTGCGTAATTGCGCCTGACGCTCGACTAGACGATGTGCATAGTAAATCGGTGCAGGCATCAATTCTGGCGTCTCATCACAGGCATAGCCAAACATCAAACCCTGATCGCCAGCACCGGTATTTAAATGGTCATCTGAAGCATGATCAACGCCCTGAGCGATATCATTCGATTGCTTATCGTAAGCCACCAACACGGCGCAGCCCTTGTAATCGATACCAAATTCCGTATTGTCGTAACCAATACGCTTAATCGTATCGCGGGCGACTTGAATATAATCGACGTGGGCATTGGTGGTGATTTCACCGGCCAATACGACAAGGCCAGTATTGACCAAAGTTTCAGCAGCAACGCGGGAGCGTGGATCTTGTTCAAAGATGGCATCTAAGATGGCATCAGAGATTTGATCTGCTACTTTATCGGGGTGACCTTCAGAGACAGATTCTGAAGTAAAGAGGAAGTCATTTGCCATCGCAGGCTCCTATTGATCGTGACGTTAATTAAACAATAGCCGCAGTAAAAAATAGGTCCTGCGACGCTTTAGCGACATTTATTACCCGCTTCGCAAGTTGTCTATTTAACTCTGCGGGGGCGGCGCGATTTGTTTTGCGCTGCCAATATGTGCTATTTTACGCCTCTTATCGCTTTCATGTCGAATCGCCTTAGATTTTTACGAACTAAGGATATGATTTCGCGCAAGAATTTCACTCGAACACCCATGCTGATTCACATCTTCCGTTTTTTATCTTTCTTTCCTCTGCCACTCTTACACGGCTTGGGCATAGTCCTTGGCTACCTGGTGTATGCATTGTCGCCAACCTATCGCAAGCGTATGCGTGCCAATATGCGTTTGGCAGGGTGTGAAGCGCACTTAGCTACCGCCATACGCGAAGCAGGAAAAAATATTTTGGAACTGCCACTCATCTGGCTAGGTTCGCGCGAGCGCTTGGAAAAGAAACTGCATCTGGATAACTGGGAACTGGCACAGGCGGCAATTGATGCAAAAAAAGGCGTCATTTTTCTCACCCCACACCTGGGTTGCTTTGAGCTTTCAGGAAAATCAATCGCGCTGCGCACTCAAATGACAGTGTTATATCGCCCGCCGCGCAAGGCCATATTAAAACCATTGTTAGAAGACGCACGCGCTTCCAGCGGCATGCAACTTGCACCAGCCAATCTGTCTGGCGTACGCACTCTTGCAAAAGCCTTGAAGCGCGGCGAAGCCATCGGTTTACTACCAGATCAGGTGCCACAAGAAGGCGAAGGTGTCTGGGCCGATTTCTTTGGCAAACCGGCTTACACCATGACTTTATCTGCCAAATTACATGCCATGACAGGCGCACCAATTATTTTGACTTTTGCAGAACGCAAACCATTTGGGCAAGGATACATTCAGCGATTTTTCCCCTTTGAAGAAAGCCTGGATGGCGACGCTATACAACAAGCCTCCGCCATCAATCGCGCCATGGAAAAAATCATAGACAAAGCTCCGTCGCAGTATTTTTGGAGCTACCACCGCTACAAACAACCGCAAGGCGTGAGCGCACCGCTAGTCGACTCTGACACCAAGGAGTCAACATGAGATTCGCTTTATTGATTATGTGGCTTTTGCATTGGCTGCCACTGCCTGTCGTTGCCCGTATCGGTGAAGGTCTGGGCAGTCTGTTTTATCTGGTGCTGCGCCGTCGTCGCCATATTTGCCTCACCAATCTGCGTTTATGTTTCCCCGATATGCCAGAGACCGAGCGCAAAAAAATCGCCCGCCGTCACTTTCAAGTATATGTGCGCAGCGTATTAGAACGTGGCATTTTATGGTGGGCATCTGAGCAGCGTTTGCGTCGCTTAATTCATGTTGAATACGCGATGCCCATGGAAGAAATCGTCACCAGCCCAACGGTCTTTATGTGCCCGCACTTTGTCAGCCTCGACGTCGCCGGAGTTGCCGTCATGCTGGAATCGTCACTCTGTTCCATCTACACACGACAAAGAAATAAAGTGTTTGATCAGGCTTTGCGCAAAGGCCGTTCACGCTTTCGTCCGGTCAAATTATTTTCACGCGCAGAAGGCGTCAAACCGATTATCCGCGCCATGAAAGAAAACCTGCCATTCTTCATGTTACCGGACATGGATTTTGGATTTAAAGATGCCGAGTTCGTCCCCTTCTTTGGCGTCTCCGCTGCGACACTCACAGCACTACCGCGCATCGCCGCCGCAACGGGTGCCAAAGTCATCCCCGTCATCGCCAGCATACGCCCGGGCTACACCGGATGGAACGTCAAGTTCGACCAAGCATGGCAAAACTATCCCGACGCCAGCCTCACTGATGCCACACGCCAGATGAACGCGTACATAGAAAACGAAATCCTCGCGATGCCAGCAGAATATTTCTGGACCCACCGCCGCTTCAAAACCCGCCCCAACAACGAAGCCAGCCTCTACCAAGAAAGCCGACCGCAGTTTTACGATACGCAGCCTTGAACGTCGCGACTTAATCCAGTTTCATCGCCTGATACAAGCCCGTCACAATATCCATCTGCGCCAAGATGCGTTCGCTAGTGGTTGCCACTGTGGTCGCATATTGCTGGCGCATGCGGGGATCGGGGGCTTGACGTATCGCGTGATCAAAATATGTCCATTGCTGCTTCGCCAAACCAAGTTCTGTCTGTATCTGTCTGGTATTTAACAGATTTTCTTCCAGCAGAGTCAGGTTCGCATTGAACTCTTTGCGCGCCGCTTCTAGCAGCGCATTTGCATCACTTGGTGCCACGCCCCACTGTATCGCCTGATACAGCTTCGCCATCCGCTGCGAGAGCATACGCTGCCGACCAGAAATATTGACTAACTTTCCGGCGCGATTATTCGCCTGCTTTTCCAGCAACTGCGTTACCTTATCCGCGATTTCCAACAGGCTTTCACTCGCTTGCAACACTTTCTTTGCATCAGCGGTAGTCGGTGCCCGGCCTAATAAAATATCCTTGTAGCTTAACCAGATTTTTTCTGCGCTGAGTAAATTGAGCTTAATTTCTGCGGTCGGCGCATAGTTTTTTAACTCCACCAACTGACGGTCAAACAGCGATAACGATGCATCGAGTATGCGATTCGATTGCTCCAGATCGACCCCCAAACCTATTTGCAAATAGGCCTTCGCAATCCGCTGCGACAACATACGCTGCCGCCCGGCTTTGTTGATCGCATCACTGCTGTTTATGACCTGCGCCTGCGCCGGGAAATGGAATCCGCACGCCAGTGCCATCACGGCACCACTGCTCAAAAAATGTCTGCGTTTCATACTGCCCTCAGAAAGAATAATTTGAAGGTATAGTAAGTCGCAAGAAGAACCCACGCCATTCGCCAGTCGAACTAGCAAGGCTATGTGTTAGGAGTAGAAAAAAGCCCCTCGCGCCGAAACGCTGAGGGGCTTACCACTTTCATACACAAGCTTCCGTGTTTTGCTACGCTGGCAGCAACTCAACTTCACTGTCTAGCAAGGTATTGGCACTCAACACGTCCATGGTTTTCAGCTTCTCGTAGATAGGCGTGAAATCAGGTGCGGTACCGTCGAATAATTGTTGGAAACTATCAATCACAAAATAGGTTTCTTGATACGAATCAATCTTATACAAAGTACGCAAGCAGCGTTCGATATCGAGACGGATATGACGTGATTTCGTGCCGGGCGTTAAGCAATACTCGACTTCACCACCAGAAGACAAAATACCCGCGCCATAAATACGCAGGCCTTCTGGCGTATTGATCAAACCAAATTCTACGGTGTACCAATACAGGCGCGCCAATTCATCGAGCCCCCCCAGACGCATCGCCTTCAAGCCACCTTGACCATAACGCTGAATGTAATCGGCAAAAACAGGATTGAACAACAAGGGCACATGACCGAAGAAATCATGGAAGACATCTGGCTCAACGATGTAGTTAAATTCTTCCGGCGTGCGCAACCATACCGTCACAGGGAAACGACGATTCGCCAGATGATCAAAGAAAGTCAGTTCAGGGATCAAACCCGGCACAGCGACGATCGTCCATCCGGTTGCTGCAAATAATTCTTGCGAGGTCTTTTCAAAAACAGGAATACCATCTGCCGCATCCATCTTGGCCAAGGCTTCTATAAATTCATTGCAGGCGCGTCCCGGTAACAAGGCGAGTTGACGCTGATACAGTTGACGCCACAGTGCATGCTCTTCTTCGGTATATGCGTCCCAATTTTGCTGCACGACGTAGTGCGCATCCATGTTCTCGTAATCACCACGCAAAGCCGCACCATTCGATTTTTCAGCAACGGTCGCCAAAAAATCTTCATTTGAAACTGAAGTATCCATTTTTATCTCCCAAAAAAAGCCGACTATCCTTCCTGTCAGCTTTTTTCATTCTTCTTAGTTTAAGAATCCCTCTGGATGATAGTCTCTTCCTTGTAAGAAGAGACGCTCACTCAATCAGGCAGTCGTTTTGGTATCGTCTTTCAACACACCACGACGGATTTGATCTAACTCTATCGATTCAAACAAAGCACGGAAGTTGCCTTCACCAAAACCCTGATCACCCTTACGTTGAATAATCTCAAAGAAGATAGGACCGATCACCGTCGTTGTGAAAATCTGCAATAACAATTCACGGCTAGTCTCAGTGCTCTTACCGTCCATCAGAATACGCAATTTGCGCAACTCATCGACGTTTTCACCATGACCTGGCAGGCGGCGATCGATCAAATCATAGTAAGTATCTATCGTGTCCTGGAAAGTCACACCCGAAGTTTTCATGTCAGTGACAGTTTTATAGACATCATCCGTGCCCATCGCGATGTGCTGAACACCTTCGCCATGATACAGATCAAGATATTCTGAGATTTGAGATTTATCATCAGATGACTCATTAATTGGAATACGAATCTTGCCGCAAGGAGAAGTCATCGCTTTGGACTTCAAGCCAGTCAATTTACCAGCGATGTCAAAGTAACGGATTTCGCGGAAGTTAAATAAAGTCTCGTAGAAATCGGCCCACTCCGCCATACGACCACGATGCACATTGTGAGTTAAATGATCGATATAAGTCAGCCCATTGCCTTTGTGATGCGGATCAGCACCGGGGATCGCCACAAAATCAGCGTCATAAATACTGATGTTACCAATCGCGCCTTTTTCGGCACCATCTTTACCCTGCCAACGATCAACGAAATAAATCAAAGAATCGCCTATGCCCTTAATCGCAGGGATGTTCAGTTCCATAGGGCCCGTCTGATTATCAAAGCCCCAAGCGCCTAATTCCAGCGCACGTTTATACGCAAAATTAGCGTCTTTCACGCGAATCGCAAATGCGCACACGGAAGGGCCGTGTTTACGTGCAAAACGCTGAGCGAAAGAATTCGGCTCAGCGTTAATAATGAAGTTCACATCGCCCTGACGATACAAAGTGACATTCTTGGTACGGTGTTTTGCAATCGCTGCAAAACCCATTTCAATAAATAATTTTTCAAGTTCTTTTGGTTCTGGCGCAGCGTATTCGATAAATTCGAAACCGTCTGTCCCCATAGGGTTTTCCCAAGTTTGCAATGTCATTTTTATCTCCACTTAAAATTAACAATAGGTTGAAGGACTTACGCAAAATTGCGCTGGCTAGGCGAGGAGCCGAAGACAGTACACTTGTACGGCGAGGCGAACACAACAACGCCAGCGTCTGTTTTGCGTCAGTCCTTCTTGAGCTAAATCAATCGGCAAGTATATAGGCTAGAATACGCCATAAAATTCCAAAATACTGCACACAATCGACTATTTGAGCAATAATATTGCGCACATAACCAAGTTGAGAGCAGAAAATGACATCCGTCGAATTAGATAAGATAGACCGCAAAATTTTGGCGATTTTGCAGGTCGATGGCAGACTCACCAATCAGGAAGTCGCCGAACGCGTGAATCTCTCACCCTCACCTTGCCTACGTCGTATTAAAAGACTAGAAGACGCAGGCGTGATACGCAAGTATGTGGCGCTCATAGAAGCAGAAAAAATCGGGCTCGGTTTGCTTGCGTATATCAATGTGCGCCTGGAAAAACACACCGACACGCCAAGCAAAGGCAATAAGCGTTCACCGCGCATCGACTTTGCCGCTTCTGTGGAGCAATGGCCAGAAGTGGTCGCCTGTTATGCGATGACGGGGGAAATGGATTATTTACTACGGGTGCGCGTCGAAGACATGAATCACTTCTCGCGCTTTATGATGGAAACCCTACTCAAACACCCCGCCGTCCTTGACGTCAAATCCAGCTTTGCTTTACAGGAAATCAAGGATACAACCGCCTTGCCGGTGGGGGGTGCTTAAGGTCTCACTTTATTGTTTAGGCTCGCGCTTCAACAACTCCTCTATTGTCACACCAACCTCAGCCTCACCACCAAAGGCAGTGCCTAGTTTTTTGTTTTGAAAATTGATGATGGTGTGTTGGTAATCCTTCTTGTTGAGCGGAATATACTTCACTTGCTTAGTGAGCTGCTCTGCCTGATTTAGATAAAAGCTGACAAAGGACTGCACTTCCGGGCGCTCCAATGCTTTTGCATTCACATAAATAAACAAGGGGCGCGCCAAAGGCTGATAGCTTGCATCGGACACGGATTGTGGTGATGGCATCACCGCGACGTTTGCACCATTGGCGAGAACAGGGATCGCCTTTAATTTTTTACGGTTTTCCAGATAATAAGCAAAACCCACATAGGCCAGGGCATTCACATCACGCGACACCGCTTGCACGATGACATTATCATCTTCAGAGCTGGTGTAGTCAGTGCGACTTTGTTTGGCTTTGCCATTGATCGCTTCTGTAAAATAATCAAATGTGCCTGAATCAGCGCCCGGACCGACCAACTTAATCGGCTGCTTAGGCCAGCCAGGGTTGACCTGATTCCAGCTCATTACTTTCGCTTGTGCCGCTGGTTCCCACAAAGTCTTGAGTTCTTCAACGCTGATTTTCTTCAGAAAAGAATTGCGTGGATTGACCACGACCGTCAAAGCATCGAATGCGACAGGCAGCTCAACATACTTCACTCCATTTTTAGCGCACTCGACCATTTCTTTCTTTAAAATTGGGCGGGATGCATCAGAAATATCAGTCTCACCCTGACAGAATTTTTTAAAGCCACCGCCAGTGCCTGCGATACCGATGGTGAATTTCACGCTTGCGTTCTTTTCACGAAACGCTTCTGCCACCGCCTCACTAATTGGAAACACCGTGCTAGAGCCGTCAATCTTGACTAGCGTTTGCGCTTGTGATGGCGTAGATAGAAGAAAGAAACCGGTTGCAGCCACCAACAAGCTCAGCGACAACAATAACTTTTCTTGACGATTTGTTTTCATACAGTTTTCCTATCAAAAAAACTTAAGGGGGTTAGCGTTCTGCGATAATGCTTGGATCTGGTGGCAAGCCATATCCTAGCCGAACAATTTCCACCATCATTTGCGCGATCCGATCACTGGTGGAAGAAATATTGCGCAAGTCTTCGGGTTTAAATCCATTTGAGCTCAAGGCTTTATCGTAAAAACTCCATTGCTGTAAGGCGAGATCTAAGCGCTGTTTCAATGCTTTATCATCCTGCGCTTGCTCTGCCAACAAACTCATACCATTGATAAATTCTATGCGCGACTGCGCCAAATCGACTTGCAAGCCTTGACGCGCATACATACTTTTATCCATGGAGCGCAGCAACACAATCTTCGCCATCCTTTGCGCCAGCGAAGCCTGACGCAAAGCCAAACCAGTCACCCGCGCTGCGTTGTCATTACTCTCGGACTCCAAGGCAAACGACAAAAAATTCATCTTAATCAAAATGTCTTCGTTCACGTCATACAAAGCTGCGGCTGTTTTTGCGCTAAGGGTAGGTAGCGATTCCACCTGATCATTTAAGGCGCGGTCAGCACGATTAAATGCCTTATTCACTTTGTCGCTACGCGCCTGCCGCGCCAGCTCTTTACGAAAACGTGCCAAATTTTCTAAGGAGCGACTACGCTCAACCGCGGTGTGTCCATTGAGAATGCCAAGTGACATCTGCAAGCTCAATTTATAGCTACGTTCTGACTCTAATCGAAACATCCCCGCCGTCAGCAAGGGGGGGCTCACACTTTGAAAATCAGCTCGCGCACTCGCGGTACACGAGAACGCAGAAATCACACTGACTAAGACTAACAAACTCGGTATTTTCTTCATCTCTATCATCCAAAATTCAACATCAGCCAACCACGAAACTTTCGCGAATTCGCCACCGAAACTCGCGTTCCGGTCATCCAAGGAAATGTTGGGTGTATCCCAATCGATTTTTATGCGCTCGCAGAGTCACACTGCAGTGAGCACATACAGACGATTGTAGAGAAAAGATATGACAGCTTAGTTACAAGCCTACAGAAATGAGGGAAATCAGCCAGGCAGCAAAGCGCGAATTGCATCGATACGCGCAACACGAATGGCTTCGGGAATGTGATGCGGTTGCGCTGCATGTGCGCGTGCGATGTCGCCCGCATTCACGCTGGCTGCTGCGTGCAACACTGATCTCAAAAAAGCGACCTGAGGAAATTCTATATGGGGCAAATTGGCACGGCCAAAGCAATCGCATTGCGCGGCGCTGAGCATATCCAAAAACCGTTGTGGCTTGCGAAAGGCATCATTGCGCTCCAATAAGTTTTGCAAAGTCGCGGCACGCATTTCGCGACTACGACCTACATTGCCGTGATCTCGTGCCGTCATGATCGCCAGATCACGGCAATCGGATGGCACCCTGAGCCGTGTACATAAATTCTGCACTAACTCAACGCCCCGCTCTTCATGCCCATGATGTCGCGGCCATAGCTCGGGCGCTGTCGTGCCCTTGCCCAAATCATGCATGAGCGCAGCGAAGCGAATAGGCAGAGAAAAATGTTGCGCAGCTGCATAATCGATCACCATCATGCAATGCACGCCGGTATCAATTTCAGGATGATGCTGTGGTGGTTGCGGCACACCCCACAGTGCATTTAATTCCGGCATCAAGCGAGCCAGAGCACCGCATTCACGCAACACCTCAAACATGCGCGATGGCATTTGCTCCATCAAACCACGGGCGATTTCTTGCCAGACGCGTTCAGCCACCAAAGCATCGACTTCGCCCGCAGCGACCATCGCTTTCATCAAGTTCATAGTTTCAGGAGCGACGGTGAATGCATGCGGAGCGACAGAAAAACGCGCAGCAAAACGCGCCAGACGCAAGATGCGCACAGGGTCTTCTGCAAAGGCATCAGAGACATGACGAAACACGCCCTTGTGTAAATCGTCGACACCGTGATAAGGGTCAAACAACTGTCCCTCTTCATCGCGCGCAATCGCGTTGATAGTCAGATCGCGCCGGATTAAATCTTGCTCCAGCGTGACATCGGGATCAGTATGAAACACAAAACCCTTATAGCCCGCCGCAGTTTTACGCTCGGTACGCGCTAACGCGTATTCGTCGTGTGTGGTGGGATGCAAAAATACCGGAAAGTCTTTGCCCACAGGCTTAAATCCCAGGGCCAGCATGTACTCTGGCGTGGCGCCCGTCACCACATAGTCGCGGTCTTGCACAGGCAAGCCCAGCAAGGAATCACGCACCGCTCCACCAACGACATAGGTTTTCATCATGTTCTACATTGCATCAAACTTAGAAATGCGATCTGGTTCTTCATGCGCCAGTCGCACCCATTCCTGCACTGCCGGAAAAGATTCAACGCGCTCGCAATAAGCTTGCAAGGCAGGCGCTAAAGAAACGCCGTAGGTTTTAAAACGCATCACGACCGGTGCGAAATAAGCATCAGCGATTGAAAAATCACCAAACAAAAACCGGTGCGCGCCGTAAGTCGAAAGGCAATCTTCCCATATCTCGCTGACCCGGCCTATGTCCGCCTGCGAGCCCGCTGTTCTGCCTTTACCCGGAAAAAAAGCACGGATATTCATAGGCATGGCTTCACGCAATTGATTCAATCCTGAATGCATTTCTGCACAAATACTGCGCGCCGTGGCACGCGCTGCTTCTGCTTCCGGCCACAGATTTTGCAGAGGAAAACGCTCAGCAAGATACTCACAAATCGCCAGAGAATCCCACACCACTAATTCCTCTGCCAGCAACACAGGAACGCGACCAGAGACAGAATATTCAGAAATTTTTTGCGTAGAATTACTCTGATACAAAGGCACATAAATTTCTTCAAACGGAATACCAAACGCCTTCATCACCAACCACGGGCGCATCGACCATGAAGAGTAATTTTTATTCCCGATCACCAGGCGAAAATTACTCTTTTTATTCATCGCATGGATTGGTGCTAAGCTGGTTTCTAAATCTGTTTTTTGCATCACATTCTCCGGTTATTCTGGATACTGCACATCGTCGGCACTCATACCTTTTGGGATAACCATGCCAAGACGTGCCTTCAATGATTGCGGTTTTTTTTCAAATATCGCTGCATAATAAGTCGCGTTTGATAAAACATTTTTGACGTAATCACGCGTTTCAGTAAAAGGAATCGTCTCTGCAAAAATCGCGCCTTCGACCGGACGACTCAAGCTGGCACGCCAGGCTCGCGGACGCCCGGGACCGGCGTTGTACGCCGCCGATGCCAAAGCTTGCGAGCCGCCTAAATCGGTTAACACCATATTTAGATAATTGGTACCCAGTGCGATATTCGTTTCCACTTCATTGACCTGATGCGGCACGTAATTCGACAAGCCAATTTTCTTCGCCACCCATTTCGCAGTTTTTGGCATCACTTGCATCAAACCTGATGCACCCACATGTGATTTTGCCACTGTCGCAAAGCGTGATTCTTGACGGATTAAGCCATAGACCCACGCCATATCGACACCAATCGCCTGCGTCGCTTTGTACATGCTGTCGTTATAGGGCGTCGGAAAGCGCTGGTTCACGTCGACATCCGATTTGGTTTTGTCCGAGGTGTTGACCATGCGATCTAATAGTTCATTTTGCCGCGCCAACTCGGCCGCTGCCAACAGCTCGCGCTCGCTCATAGAACGCAAGGCCCAGTTCCATTCACGTGTCCCTTCAAAGCGCAAATTCATGGCATAAAATTTTAAAGCGCGCTGCAAATTGGGATTGCGGCTTGCGGTCGCCACTTCTTCATTTGTCACAGCACGCACCAAGGCTGGTACGCCTATCTTTTGCCCACGCTCTTCTAAGGCTAATTGCCCATAAAAATGCATTTGATCTGAGATGCTGGTAAACAGCACCTGCGCGTCTTCTTTCTTCCCTTCCTGCTGCAAAACTCTGCCCTGCCAATACACCCATGCTGCCTGATTCTTTAGTTGAATCGGCATCGCCGCGATGGCGCTCTTTAGATACTTCCAATCCCCTTCGCGCAAGGCCATGCGTGCCCGCCATTGATAGCCATCCAACGACAAACTTGCGCCATCAGCGCGCTTCCAATAGTCGAGCGCGACTGCTTGCAATTTTTGCGAGGCTGGCAGCGCTATGTTCGCCCAGGCTTGGGCTTTTTCTGTCGCGCTCAAGGCACGTTCATGACGATGGAAGGCTTCCACCGCTAACTCGGGATCGACCTTAGACAACCGTCCCAGGCTTAAAAGAAACAGCTCTTTGCTGACGCGATCATTAGCTGGCGCTTTCTTCACAACCAATTTAGGTTTGTCCATCATTTCGATGAGGCGTTTTTCATTCACGTGCAGCATTTTTGCTAAACGCTTCGCCAAAGGCAGCGCCGAAGTCTCCGCTGCAATACGCATTTGCGCCCAGATATCAGCATCAGTAAACTGCCCGACTTCATATAGATAATCGATCAAGCGATAGCAACCATCACCATATTGCTTGGGTGAAGTGATCAGAACCCGCGCTTCGGGTGACACGCGCTGCTGTTTGACCGCCTTGGACAACAAGGCATAGCATTTAACCTGACTATCATCGTTCAACACGAAGGCGGGCAAAGTCTGATCAAAACTCTCCCATTCGCCTCGAAATCCGGTCACCAATAGCCAATCATTGCGCAAACGATCAGCGATGGCACTGCCTTCATATTTTTTTAAAAATTGCTGTACTTCGGAGGCAGATGCCGCGCGTATACGTGACCGCAGCAGGTAATAATCAACATAGGAAGGGACAGCGTAATTGCCCAGCAAAGCCGCATGCATTTGCACGGCGCGGGCATCTTCATGCAAAGCGGCGTCGCGCAATGCCATAAAACGATCATCGTCATTCACTAATCCGGGCTCAGGTGCAGTGGCCAGCGCAGACATTTCGCCCGCCGCCGAGATCGCTTTCGCAGCATGCGCAGGCAAAACTGCTACCATTACGCCAGTCAGCACGTAGAGCCCTGCAAGGTATTGCCAGCCGCGCAAACGGGTCAAACTCAATTTAAATGCCATCATTTTTATTACATCTTTTTAATCCGGTTTACAGTATGACACAGCCATCCACCAGCGGAAAAGAACAAATGCAAACCACTAAGCCTAGCGAGCGCCCCCAACTCAGGCGTCAACTTCTGCAACTGCGCCAGACCACACCCTTAGCGACCAGACAAGCATGGGATCGGCGCATTGCCGAGCAAGTCTATGCGCAGGTGCTAGCCATGCATAGTCAGCGCCTGGCGATTTTTTGGCCAATTAAAGGAGAGCCCGACTTGCAGACCTGCTATCAAGCGCTGCACGATTACGGTGTGCAATTGGCTTTGCCATTGGTCGTTGGCAAGGGGTTACCCTTGCGCTTTGTTCCCTGGACACCGGGCGACGCTATGGAGCCAGATGACTGGGGCATTCCCATTCCCTTGCGACGCGATCAGGAACTTGCAGTCGATACCCTGATCATTCCCTGCGTCGGCTTTAATGCCGAGCGCTACCGACTCGGCTATGGCGGCGGCTATTACGATCGCAGTCTGGCACAGATGCCACAAGTGAACACCATAGGGGTCGCCTACCAACAAGCACAGGTCAGCTTCTCGCATGAAAACTATGACATCGCGATGCACAGTATCGTCACCGAACAGGGAATCATTTAAGGCGTTCATCAATCGATGAAATGCTGACACCACAGAAACCATCTAAGCTTGTTACAATAGCTCCCATGCTCACCACAGCCGTTGTCACGTAATACCAGCAAACATTTATCCAATGTGCTTGTTTACTTCAATCACTCATTGTTTAAGACCATGCACGGACGTAATGCCGCTCAGCCAAGCTCGAAACATCGAGGCGTCATCCCTGCGCAGGCAGGGATCCAGTGTCTTTCCACTCTACGCCACTGGATTTTCCCCTTCGCGGGAATGACGAGGATTGAGATTTGG
>JACQDW010000079.1 GCA_016200845.1 Burkholderiales bacterium
TAATCTCATCATCGTCGGCACGCCACCATGGTCACAGCAGGTGGATGAAGCGTCACGCGATCCGATTACTGGGTATCGTAATATTGCCTACACCCTGCACTTTTATGCGGGTAGCCACGGCCAATATTTACGTGATTGGGCGAGCACAGCGATGAGCAATGGCATAGCACTGTTTGTGACGGAATGGGGCAGTGTCGATGCCTCGGGCGATGGCGGCGTTAATGCGGGGGAAACCACGCTTTGGGTTAACTTCATGAAAGCCAATGGCATTAGTAACGCAAACTGGGCATTGAACGATAAAGCTGAAGGTGCATCTGCGCTGACGCCCGGTGCCAGTGGCAATGGTGGCTGGAACAGCGGCCAATTGACTCCTTCAGGGACGCTCGCTAAAAATATCATCTCGAATTGGTCAGGTACTCCCCCGCCTACTTGCACCACAGTGACGACACCCGACACAATACAGGCAGAAGCTTGGTGCAACATGTCTGGCGTCCAGAATGAAAATACCAGCGACACAGGCGGCGGTCAAAACGTCGGTTATATTGATACCGGCGACTGGATGAGCTACAGCATCAATGTCGCAGCAGCGGGAAGCTATAAGATCAGCTATCGGGTTGCCAGCGCTGCCAGTGGTGCGCAACTACAACTGGAACAAGCGGGCGGTACGCCTGTGTATGGCAGCTTGACTATTCCCTACACAGGTGGCTGGCAAACCTGGACCACGATTAGTCACGATGTCACGCTGGCTGCTGGTCAGCAAAACATTGCTATTTCTGCGAAAAAGGGTGGTGGGGCGAATGTGGGCTATCTTGATGCAGGTGACTGGATGTCCTACCCTAGCGTGAATATTCCCAGTGCAGGCACCTACATGGTTGAATATCGCGTCGCCAGTGTGAGTGGCGGAGGCAATCTCAATCTGGAAGAAGCTGGCGGCACGCCTAGTTATGGGGCCATCAATATTCCTGCGACAGGAGGCTGGCAAACTTGGACAACAATCAAACACAACGTCAGCTTAAGTGCAGGAGCGCACAAATTTGGCATTAAGGTCAATAACGGCGGCTGGAATTTAAACTGGTTCCGTCTGACCAAGATTAACTGACCTCAAGTCTGAAACAAGTTCGCACGGATTTAGCTCCTTTTTGCCTGTGCGAACTTTTCACATCAAGCGACACGCTTACCAAAAATAATCAAATCACGTTCTACACCATCCAGCGTCGCAACGCGCGGCATATTCGCCCACACTTCAAAATTCAATGATGCGAATAAATTCATGCTCGGCACATTGTGCGCAAAAATAAAGCCCAATAAGGTGTGCACCTGTATGCTTGCCGCGTGTTGAATCGCTTGTTCCAACAGATATCTGCCTACACCTTGGCGACGACAAGACTCATGTAAATAAATCGAAATTTCTGCGGTGCCGGAATACGCGGGGCGGCCATAAAAATTGGAAAACGACAGCCATGCCACAATCTCTTGATTGGCGTTTTCCATTACCCACAGTGGGCGTTTTTCGGGATCGTGTTCGTGAAACCAGGCTAGCTTTGATGCCACAGAGATTGCTTCGGTGTCCGCGGTGACCATGCGCGAGGCGATCGTGGAATTGTAAATGGCAACGATGGCGGGCAAGTCAGCTAGCGTCGCAAGACGGCGATGCATGCCTGCAGGGGGAGCAGAATTCATAAAATTAAAACGAGGAGGTAACGAGGCTATAGAGTGTGGGTCGCTCGTGAAGAACGGATGGAGGCGCCCAATACTTCTTCTACCCTGGTTTTGACACGGATACCGCTTTCATCTTGCGGAAAATGAACGCCTATACCTTGAGATTTGTTGTTGCCTGCACCGGCCGGTGTCACCCACGCCACTTTGCCCGCAATCGGATATTTGCTGGGGTCATCGAGTAAAGTCAGAATCACGTAAATCTCTTCACCCAAGCGATAGGATTTATTCGTCGGTACAAAGATACCACCGTTCTTAAGGAAAGGCATATACGCAGAAAACAAAGCCGACTTTTCTTTGATCGCCAGCGACAGCACGGAGGGACGGCTAGGGCTGGGGATATTCAAAGGTGATCCAGCATCTTGAGGTAAATCAGCCATGACAATTTCCTGAGTTAAGTTGGGCGTCCACGATGAGACAACATGGAAAGCGACCCGCGCCTAAAAGTGAGATGTATATTCTAACAGTATATCTTCCAAAAACAGCTTACCCGATAAAGGATGGCTGGCAATTGCCTGATGCTCTTGGGCGCGTTGAATCAGTCCCATCAACTGTTCCAGAGAGATGCGGCTGGCGAGCTGGGTGATTTCTGACTGATACTTGGGATAGTAACGGACTCTGCCACTTTGTTTGTATGAAAAAATATCGTATAGCCAACGCTGCAAATAGGAGACAGTTTTGGGCATATCCATTTTCTGCATCTTGTCGGCAAGCTTTAAACTAGTATCGATATCAGGGCGCATCAGGCCGCGTAAGAAATCCTCCATTTCTTTCGCATCGTCAGCCTGCGCCATCTCTAATGCCAGCAAAGGTGCGCCACTCTGCTGCGCCAGCCAATGCGCTGCTTCCTTGATGTCTTGCGTTTGTAGCCAAGCCAGCGCCTGCTCCCAGCCGGGTACAGCCAGTGGCAATTTATGGCAACGCGATAAGATCGTTGGCAATAAGCGGTCGATCTGATGCGAGACTAAAATAAACACCGTATTGGGATTCGGTTCTTCCAGCGATTTGAGTAAAGCATTGGCGGCCGGGATATTCAATGCCTCCGCCGGATACATCAAGACCACGCGTCGACCTTGCCGATGGGTGGAGACATTCATGAATTGGGCTAATGCGCGCACCTGATCGATGACGATTTCTTTGGAGGCGGCCTTCCCTGCTTTGCCTGCCTTTTTATCGCCGGCATCTTCACTTCCCTCGGCTGCTTCTGCTGCGTCGGCAGCATCTTCTTCATCAATGGTGCCGGGTCGAACGCGCCGATAATCGGGATGGCTATATTGGTCAAACCAATTACACGACAAACACTGGGCACAAGCCTGTCCATCAGTGGACGGTGATTCGCACAATATTGACTTTGCCAGATGTTCGGCAAAACGCACCTTGCCCGTGCCTCTGGCGCCATACAATAAAAAGGCGTGCGGCATGCGCGCGCCCATCGCCATGATTTGCGCCCAATTGTCTTGATGCCAGTCGAAGATGCCTGTGCTCGTCATACGCTCATTCCGCCTGGCACGTCGATGCAGCCAAAGCGCGCAAATGCGTTTGCAATTGGGCTTGTATCGTCTCTATGCTTTGAGTTGAATCAATGACGCGGAATCGTTCTGGGAACTCAGCCGCACGACGCAAATATTCGGCACGGGTATTGGCAAAAAAATCGGCATCTTCTTGCTCAAACTTATCCAGCGCACGTGTCGCATCGAGTCTGGCGCGCGCCACCGCTAACGGCACATCGAATAAAAAAGTGAGATCGGGTTGTAAGTGGGGATGCACCCATTGCTCCAGCGCGCTCAGTTTGGTTAAGTCCAAATGACGTCCACCGCCCTGATAGGCAAAACTGGCATCGGTAAAGCGATCGCTAATTACCCACTCTCCACGTGTTAAGGCGGGCTCTATTACTTGCGCAATATGCTCGCGACGTGCCGCAAACATGAGTAGCGCCTCGGTTTCCAAATGCATTTTTTCGTGCAGCAGTAGTTGACGCAAGGCTTCGCCCAAAGGCGTGCCGCCCGGCTCGCGGGTGCTGACAATTTGCATGTCGTATGAGGCTAAGTATTGCTGTACAAAGGCGATGTGAGTAGACTTTCCCGCACCGTCTATGCCTTCAAAACTGATGAATTTTCCGCGTTGTGCCATAGTTATGATGCTTATCGTTGATATTGATTAACTGCCCGATTATGCGCGTCCAGATTATCTGAAAACACGCTACTGCCATCACCGCGTGCGACAAAATACAGGGCGCGACTAGGTTCAGGATGCAGTGCCGCTTTGAGTGAGGCAAGCCCGGGTAAAGAAATCGGTGTCGGCGGCAAGCCAGCGCGGGTATAAGTATTGTACGGCGTATCGGTAGTGAGGTCGCTCTTGCGGATATTGCCTTGAAATCGTTCGCCCATGCCATAAATCACGGTGGGATCGGTTTGTAACATCATGCCTATGCGCAGGCGATTCACAAATACCGACGCCACCATCGTGCGATCCGATGCTTGCCCAGTTTCCTTTTCGACGATCGATGCCATGGTCAAGGCTTGATATGCGTCTTTGTAAGGCATATCTTGATCGCGCTGATTCCAGGCTTGCTCTAAGTGGGCCTGCATTGCCTGATACGCTTGCTGATAAATTTGCAGGTCGCTGCTATTTTTTGCGAAGCGATAGGTGTCGGGGAAAAACAATCCCTCAGGGTGCGCAAAGGGGCTACCAATTTTGCGCATCAGTTCTTGATTGGAAAGTGCAAGCGTGTCGTGTTGAATGGCGGGATGGGCATCGATCGCGCTGCGCATTTGTTTAAAACTCCAGCCTTCAATCACAGAGAGGCTGGCCATACTAAATTTTCCATCGACGATCTTGGCTAAAATCTGCAGTGGCGTGTCTTGCCCCTGCACTTCAAATGAACCCGCTTTCAACTTATTGGCCTTGCCTGTGGCGCGTGCCAACACCTCAAACAAAATAGGATGCAACGGCACACCAGCGTCAGCGATCTGACGAGCAGCGCTGCGCACATTGCTGCCGGCCTTAATCGTGAACTCCAAATTTTTAGACGCTTGCTCAGGGGCATCCGACAAAAGTGGTGTATCAATCCAGCGCAACATGCCCCATGTAGATAACGCAGCCGCGAGCACCAACAATAAAATGCAAAAAGAGATAATTTTTTTCAAAGTAGCCATCTGAACATAAAAAGCGAATTACTGCGATAATCTCGAAAACGGATGCCATTGTAATTGGGAACTTTCCGCATTGGCATAAAAACCCACAAAAATGAGTCCACCATGAACAAACCGCAGCATTTCTTCTCGACAGAACTCACATTACCTCGCCCTACACAACTCTCTTTAAACCAAGTTCAAGCTGGCTATATTTGTCTGCTCAATGACCAAAGCCTGATTTTGGCAAGCGGTGACGATGCTGCTACGTTTTTGCACAGCCAATTAAGCAACGATATAAGCCATTTGCCGATAAGCGAAGTGCGCTATGCCGCCTATTGCACACCCAAGGGTCGGATGCTGGCTAGTTTCTTTGCGCGTCAATGTGCGATTGACGACGGTGCGCAGACTGGCATTTTCCTGCAATGCTCTAAGAGCTTGCAACCAGCATTGCAAAAGCGTCTGCAAATGTTTGTAATGCGTTCCAAGCTCACACTCACAGACGTCAGTGATCGCTATGCTTTGATCGGCATGGGCGGAACGCGCGCGCTAGCAGTGTTGACCTCGATTTTTGGCAGTGTGCCCGAACAAATCAATGGGCAAGTTCAAACATCGTCGGGTAGCGTGGTTCGTATGCACGATGCGTTTGGCGCGGCACGTTACCTGTGTATGTTCACCGATGCGCAATTTGCACAAATCAGTGGTTTGCTCTCTTCCGATTTGATCAAATGCGATCCTGCATTATGGCGACTAGCTCAGATTGAAGCGGGCATTCCCGAAGTCGTCGAGCAAACCAAAGAACAATTTGTGCCGCAAATGATTAATTTTGAATTGATAGGCGGCGTCAATTTCCGCAAAGGCTGCTATCCGGGGCAAGAGATAGTCGCGCGCAGTCAATATCTGGGCAAACTCAAGCGCCGTATGGCTATTGCTCGTATTCAGAGCAATAGGGTTGATATCGCAGCGGAAATCTTTTCAGCAAACGACCCCACGCAACCATGCGGCATGGTGGTCAATGTGGAGACGGATTTTAATGGCGATGCTTTGTGCCTGGTCGAAATCAAGTTGCTCGATCAGGAGCCAGACAAGGTGCATTTGGGAAGTGTTGATGGAGCGCTGCTTCAATTCTTACCGCTGCCATACGCCTATTTGGACGTAACTGAATAAGTCGACGAGCTCACCCATGGACTGCTACATCTATTACAAGAGCGCCGCGCACAATAGCAAGCACATTGTCGCTTGCGTCGCGCAATTGCGGGAGCATTTAGTGTCACAGCTTGCCGTCCCCTTGCGTTTGCAGCAGCGTCCAGTCAGCGGTGAAGTCATCACATGGATGGAAATCTATCGCGATATCCCGCCCGATTTTGAAACGATATTAGCAAATGCGCTCAGCCAAATTGCTATGCAAGACTGGCTCATAGGCGAGCGCAGGATGGAATATTTTATCGATGCGGAGGCAAGCAATTGATGGACTTGCGAATCTCAGCGCCGCCACCGGGCTACGACCAATTGCTACTCCATACGCTTTGGTTGCGCCTTCCAACTCAGCAAGCGTTTATCCCAGCAGGCTTGAGCCCTTCCATTATGCTGATCGTGCGCGGCAGCGCCGAGCTCTTGCTGGAAGATGGCAGCCGCGTCACCTCTCCCAGATTTTTTTTGCGCGGGCCGTACACTGAACCCGTCCATGTGGAATATGCGCCCGACACCATCGCGATGTCGGTGTGTTTTATTCCCGGCATGCTCGCCAAAAACTGCAAAGTTGAAGTTGGCTCGCTCATTAATACCATCGTGCCTTTGGAAGAAATTTTTGATGCGCAACTTGTCACGCGTTTTTTGGAAAGTATCGATGCACACAATGACGCTGACCATCACATCCACGATTTTCACCACTTCTTAAGTCAGGTATTGGTTGCCAAACAGCGGAATTTCATCGGTGAAGCTTTTATGGCGGCACACCAAAAAATCTTCTTCCCTCTGATGGATTTGACCGCTCATTTTGGTATAGGCGAACGCCAACTTGAGCGCAGAGTGCGTGCCAGCTTCGGCATCAATTTGCGTGAATTACGGCGCATCGCACGCTTTGGTTTTACGATACAACGCATCATCAATCAGGGCAGTACCTGGGGCGATCTCACCCGTGTCGCGCAAGAATCTGGCTATTACGATCAAGCCCACATGCATAAAGAATTTAACGATCTGGCGGGAGTCAATCCGACCACACTGTTGCAGCGCATCGCCGCCAAAGATCCCGCCTATTGGCTCTATCTGCTGAGTCCACAAGACTTCAAAAAACTTTTTATTGCAGTGGAATGACGGCTCCATACTAATTTGTCGCCTTGGTACAAGTTGGCTTTTACATCAGACTTTACACTGTACAGCGATCCCTTTTATTTTTTAGGAGTTCGCTATGTCCGCTGTAGATTTAGTTAAAAACGATTATGTGATACTGGCCAAATTAGATGAAGTCGCCGATCTGGCTCGCACCAATAGTATGTGGTATCTCTCGTTCGGGTTGGCTTGTTGTGCCGTCGAGATGATCCATGCAGCAATGCCGCGCTACGACATGGAACGCTTCGGCATGATCCCCCGAGCCAGCCCACGGCAGGCTGATTTAATGATCGTCGCGGGAACTTTGACCAATAAAATGGCGCCCGCCATAC
>JACQDW010000080.1 GCA_016200845.1 Burkholderiales bacterium
AAACCGCCTTTAGCGCGATTTTGTTCTCGATGGTTTCGATGATGCTTCCGCTCTGGCATGAGCTTTTCGCCGTTTATGCGGGATCAAGAAGAAGCGATGGCCTCAAACTTTCGATTTAGCGCGTTTTGATTGACCGCCCGGTATGTCGGCATGGTCCGAAATGAAGTCGTTGCGCCAGTCACCCGCGCCGGCTTTACCTTCCCGCTTTGCGGCGCTTTGATAACTACTGCCGTGTGGAATTTGCGACGCCCGGTTTCCTTGCCGGCTTTGGCGTTGACGCCTTCTTAGCTTCACAGCTAGGCTCAGGATGGCTTTTATACCGGGGCGCGTCCAAGTTGGAGTGAAAAAGCAAATGCCGATCAAATCGCGGCTGGCTTGTCGGCATTTAATCCTGAAGGTGCGGCGTTTGAAGCAGGTCGCATTATGTTGCGGCGGCTTGACGAGTTGGCTGATTCTGGTAAGAGTTTTGCGTTTGAGTCTACCTTGTCTAGCCGCACGTTTTCCGTGTTTTTGAAGAGACTTAAATCACAAGGCTATCATGTTGGCCTATGTTTTGTCTGGCTCAATAGTGCCGCTCTGGCGAAGGAGCGTGTGGCGTTAAGAGTGCAGATGGGAGGGCATCACATACCCAGTGACGTGATCGAACGGCGCTATGCGCGTAGCATACAAAATTTTCGCAATTTGTATTTACCAATAGCAGACGAATGGAGCATCTTCGACAATTCGGAATTGGCCAATCCACTATTGGTCGCCGAAGGCTTTGACAAGCAACCCGCATCTATTTTCGAGGAGGAATCATGGAACAAGATTCAAACAATTTAAGCTCATCACCTGACTCCATCACGGAAAAATTACGTGATACGGCTGAGCTAAAAAAAGTAGTTAAACAAGCAGTGGTCGAGGCTGTTGAAAAGGCGCGTAAATTAGGCTTTCTGAAAACGCCATCAGTACAGGAAGAAGCTGAGGAATACAAAGCAAAATAATTCGTTTATGCGCGATTCAAACTCTAACAATATCGACTATTTGAAAGTACCAGAATGCTTAGTTCCAAACAACAGTCATCATTTTTGACACAATGCCTGCAGCCAAAAATGTCCTTCGTTTTCTCAGTCTTGCTGGCATTTAGTTTAAGTTTGGTGGGCTGCGCGACACAAAGAATGCCTGTCGTGAAATTACCATACATCGATTTCAGCAAAGCAGGCTGCAAACCAGAATATCCGCGTGCCGCTTTGCGTGACGAACAACAAGGTACCGTCAATCTCGTCGTACAGGTCGATGTCGATGGATCGATTTCAGGTGTGGATATTGAGAAATCGAGTAGCTTTCCCCTCTTAGACAACGCCATTCGCGATCGCTTACTCGCTGGTGAATGTAAAGGCGAACCAGGAACAGTGGATGGTCGCGTACAGATACTAAAAAGGAAGGTGCAATACGTCTGGAAACTCGATTGAGATGGAGAATATTGGCGCCCGAACAAATTAAAGCGACAACTAGACCCTCAGTCACCAGTTGGGACAAAACAAATAAATCAGGTGTAAAAACGGTTCCCCATCATGCGCTTGATCTACTTAGCTTTCGCTTACTTCTTTTTAGCCTTGGGCATCATTGGGATATTTGTACCAGGTTTGCCTACGGTTCCATTTTTGTTATTGACCGCATGGTGTGCATCGCGGCGATCGAAGCGCTTGCATCGTTGGTTGCAACACGTGGTCAGTTCTAACATTCCAACATTTTCGTAAAAGCACCAAAAAATCAAACCTCGTCATCCCAAGAAAAACCCCTATCTGTCAGACTATTTGTCGCCCTTAAAAAAATGCTTAAGCAAGCAGTGGTCGAGGCTGTCGAAAAGGCGCGCAAATTAAGCATTTTTAGATTCGCCATCAATATGGGAATCATCGGAAGAATACAAAACGTAAGAATGATTGCGGACAACTAGGCTAACATAGGGGAGAAACATGCGAATTGGCTTTATAAACTATGTCGTTAATGAGATCATCAGAATTTAGTTTTGGGCGTATTGCGTAACTATCGTCGGTTGAGAAATAGGGATTTCATGAAAGTAGATAAAGAACCGTTATGGGCGGCATGGCTTTCGGTTGCTTCAATCTTATATGCGATTTGGGCTTCCAAACACATGTACCAAAGCGACCCTGGCTTGCAAAATGGTGTCGGTATCATGGTCAGCTGGCTTTACATACCCTTCATATTCTGCCTCACACTTGCAATTGCAGGTGTAGTTTTTGGTGTGACCTTCCATTTCGTCAAAGACCCCAGCACCCGTATCACCCTTTTGCTAGTGGCTTTTGGCGTTTTCTTCTTTGGTTATGGAAAACCATCAATCTTGGTTATTGCCGTGGCTCTTGTGACTTTTCCACTCGCCTATTTTAGAGCCAAGAAAGCAGGCAAAGACGAAACCGATCTTGAAGAATTTATGAAGAAATAATATGCCAAGGAAAATAACGCCATCGAAAAAATATCTCGAGAAATTTGCTTCGCCTCTTTGGGACTTATTGGATATGGAAAACTGTAAGCCCCTCTCGATCATTGAAGGAGAGAGGGGCGACTATCCCTTTATTATTATCGACATGCAGCATTATGAATTCGGTTTTTTTGCAGGCGACCAAAGAACCACCGTTTCTACTTTTTTTGTCGTTGCCCATCGCAAAAAAATCAATAACCCACGGATCGCCCAACGAGTTGCAGATTTCCATGTTTCGGTGGACAAACAGCATGTCTACTTGGTTTCTCCTGGAAAAAAAGTGAGCCCAGGGGAATGGGAAAATAACTTAAAGAAAACCATGAATGTGGCAGAAGACTTATTTGAGGCAAGCACAGATACAGCGAGTGAGAAACCTTCTCCTGTCACCTATACGCCAATAGGAAGATCTGCCGTGACCCATGCGTTTTCAGCCATAGTGTGTTTGCTATTCTCAGCTTTATTTTTGATAGAAGGACTCGGTGGACTATTTGGTTTCATTGAGCTTGATCCAAGTAGAAGCGCATCCATTAAGCTAAGTCTGGAATTTCTGCTCGCAAGCCCATTTGCGTTATTTGGTGCGATTTATTTCTACATACGATTTAAAAAGCGTTCAGCAAACAGAGATGGCTTTTGAATTGCCACTTCTGACCAAAACTGTCATGCGTACCAGAAAACAAAACACACTCGCACAAGAGCATCGCCTAAGGGGTGAACATGGGTGGGTAAAATATCCACCAGAGATGTGATTGCGCGGCGTTATGCGCGTAGCATACAAAATTTCCGTGATTTGTATTTGCTGCTTGCAGACAAGCGGAAATAACGCGATAAAATTCAATGCAACAACACACGCACAGCCTTGAATTAACTTTCCCCTACCCTGCCCCCCCTCATCCCAGCCTTCTCCCACTTGCGGGAGAAGGAGCTCCTTCGTTGTTTTAACTTGCGTAGATACCAATGCCTGCAATGGGGAGGAGCAACACACAGCGATCTAAACTGTTTAAAAATGCAGATTGCCATCCCTTATAATGTGCGGTCTTGCTTGAAACCTCTCTCCGTCATGAATTACGTCGTTAAACTCTTTCCCGAAATTAATCTAAAAAGCGCCTCTTTACGAAAGCGCTATATCACTGCATTGCAGATCAACATCCATACCATTTTGTCTGCCATCGATCCAGCGATTAAAGTGCAAAGAGAGTGGGATAGGTTGGTGGTACAGGCTACGCCTGATGCTGATCAAGTGGCGCTGGTTGATGCGCTTGGGCGGATTCCGGGGATACAGAAAATTCTCGCGGTGCGTATTCTCGATACGCTTGATCCTGATCTGATGTTGACTGCGGTGCGCACCGCCTTTGGTCATCAGTTGAACGGGAAAACTTTTGCGGTGCAAGTGAAACGCAGCGGCAAGCATGAATTTACTTCGCTGGATTTAGCGCGTCGCATTGGTGGTGCGCTTCTGGATGAGTTTCCCAATCGTGGCGTAGATTTGGACAATCCGCAAGTGCCGATACGCTTGGAAGTGAACGCCAAAAATACGGTGTTAGTGGAAGCTGAGCATCCAGGTTTGGGGGGCTATCCGCTGGGAACGCAGGAAGAAGTGTTGTCGCTGATTTCGGGTGGATTTGATTCCGCGGTCGCATCGATGCAATTCATTAAACGCGGCTGCAAAGTGCATTATTGCTTCTTTAATTTGGGGGGCGCGCAACATGCTATCGGTGTCAAACAGATGGCGACACGTTTGTGGCAGCGCTTTGGCGCTTCGCATCGAGTGCGATTCTTTGAAGTGAATTTTGCGCTGGTGTTGGCGCAGATTCTAGAGCGCATACCGGTGGGTAATCAAGGCGTTGTCTTAAAGCGCAGCATGTTGCGCGTCGCGGATCGTTTGGCGCAGCGCTGGGAGATACCGGCCTTGGTGACAGGCGAAGCCTTGGGGCAGGTGTCGAGTCAAACGCTCACCAATTTGAATGCGATTGACCGTGCGAGTGAGACCGTGGTGTTGCGCCCCCTTGTGAGCTGGGATAAACCAGACATTATTGAGATGGCGCGGCGCATCGGTGTAGCAGAGCTGGCCGCGTCCATTCCTGAATTTTGCGCGGCGATTTCAAGCAACCCCAATGCGAGGGTGAAGCTGGCTCAAGTCGAATTTGATGAGAAGAATTTAGATGCAGAGATTTTGCAGCACGCGATCGGTGCTGTGCACTATTTTGATATTAAAGATGTGATGCAGGAGTTAAAAACCGCGCAGCCGCTAACGGGCTTGCGCTGTGTCACTTCCCCGCATGTCGACGCAAATATGCCAACGACGAACGACGTGATCATCGATGTACGACCCGACGCCCACACTCGCCCACTCGCTCCCCAATTGCGCATGCACGCCAAACAGAGCATGCAGCACATCCCCTACTACAGAATTTTGACCGAGTTTGCTGAACTTGATCAATCCAAAAACTATTTTTTATACTGCGATCAAGGCGTGATGAGCAGCATGCAAGTGGCGCATTTACATGAGCGTGGATTTAGCAATGTGCAGGTGTGGCGGTCGTAATCTAGCGTGTTTTGATCAAGTATTGAAATAGTTCGTTGCCTGCGCTGCTCGGGTCGAGCGAGATCACAGACCGAGCAAGAATGGGGGCAAGATCAGATCTCGTTTGCTTACAAACCTATCTCATTGAAACTCGGTGCTACTACTTCGCCACTTATAGAAAGTAGCTTGGTAAATAACACCGTATCACATCAATCCTATTTCTTACTGAAGATTAATTGCGTCAAGTCGCCCCTCACCTCTGATGTATAAAACCGCACGATCAGAAATTGCCAAAGAGCCGCCGAATGGATGCTCCCAAACGACTTTGTGGGTATTGAGATCAATTGCCAGCGTGGTATTTGTAGAGCTTATGAATGCTAGGTTGTCTGTCACAACAACGTACTTGTAAATACGCGATATCTTGTCCGAAGCCATCGCACTTGCCATCCACAGCAGATTGCCATTCAAAGCGGAGCGCGCTTCTAGTACTGTTCCGTTCGCATTGAGTACATAGACCACATCCTTCGCGTAAGCTGGCGAACCATAAATCGTTCCCGTAACGCTCCAAGGGCGAGTTTGCTTGGTGAGGTCAAAAGCTTGCAAACCGTTCCCGACCAAATAGGCCATATTTTTCTCGGAAAGGACTGGCGTTCCACCGCCATAGCCTGCCCAAGAGAAATCTGGATTCTTGATCGTGTAAGCCAGTTTTCCATCGATCTTGCTAACAGCATGCAAACTACCTGACAAATAGGTATAAGCGAAATTTGCATCAACAGCTGGCGACCAACCATCATATTGAGGTAGTCCAATTCCCCATACAATTTTTTGTTCACTAATACCGTATTTACTCATTCCGCCGTAATATCCGCTCTCTGTGAACACCTCATTACCATAAACGGTCGGGGCAAGATAAGTTTCCCACTGCGAACTCATAGCAACTTTATTGAGCAAGCTACCATTGACTTGATCAAAGACCCAAAAGAATGTGTCATCGTGCCCCGTTGAAGTTATGAAGACTTTACTTGATCCAACGGCTGGGGAATTAGCCTTACTCAATACACCCATAGAGGTACGCCAAAGGGCTTGGCCACTATTCTCACTCAACGCGATCAACTCATAGCCACCACTTGGGTAAACTGCTGTCGTTTTGTTCAAGAAGACACTGCCATTCTCGATACTGACATCAGACAGATAACCACCACTAGATGACCAACTCCAACGTCGAGAAAAATTGCTGGAGTAAAAAGTGGCTGGCACGTATGCAGTGTGGGATGCATTACCTTGGAACGTGCTCCAACTACCGACCTGCGGCAAAACTTTCAATGTAGTCAAATTCGTATTTGGGCGCACCGTGATTTTTAATGGAATCTGGTATGGCGATCCGTTGTACGGCCACTGACATTGAATCGGATCATCAGCGCAAACGCGCACGTCAAGCGTACTTGTATAGACTCCTGCTTTCAATGCGGGGCTAGTTTCAAAGGTTGCGACTGTTTTTTTACTTGATTGCTGGCTCGTGCTTTTCAACGTTGAATTATGTGCAGAATCGTAGACACCGATATTCATTGCCTTCCCACTATCAACAAGGGACTCAGCAGAAATGGTGAACTGTTTCTGTTCCCCTTCGTAATACGTCAAATCGAGTACCGAAGGAACGCTACTGACTGTAATTGTTGTGCCAGCTGCCTTCGACTTCAATGTGATTTTGTAAGGAACTTGCCATGGTGAACCAGCTAATGGTTTATTGCAATAATTTGGGTCATCTGCACAAACTCTAACCTCAAACTGACCTGAATACGATCCAGGTAAAAGAGTATTTTTCACCATAAAATCAACACTGAATTCTTGATTTGGTTTGTTTTGAAAACCGAAATTCGAAGAAGAGTATGTAGCCGTACCACGATCAATGATCGCAATGTTATAGGTTGATGGGAGATCAGCGCTTGCTTTTGCGGTGATTTTGATAGGCAGGCTATCCCCTTCTGTTCCAACCAGATCGACGCTAGCGGGCGATACAGTCAAGCGCTGCGAAGCACTTGCATTTGACTTGATTGTTATTTTGTAAGGCAGAGTCCAAGGAGATCCGGGAAAGGGTGTATTACAAACTCGTGGATCATCTTCACAAACCCGCACTTGAATATTCGAGGAATAGACGCCAGGTTTTAAACTTGGATTGCTATTCAAAGTCACTCGATATTGCATTTGCGAAATGGCCGCGATACTCGTGTTTGTGGTCAATACCCCAACTGTATCTACAATGGCAATGTTGGCAGTCTTGGTAAAGGTTTTTGTTGCCGTCCCTATCACATTCACTGCCACACTTTCCCCCTCGTAAGCGCTGGTTTCAATCTGTGAGGGATCAAATGTTAACCAATTCCCTGCGGGATTATTGGTCACCCCAGAATTGGATGCACTGTCACCGCTATTACTTGAGCCGCCCCCACATGCTGCAAGAAAAACGACGCAAAAAAATAAAAAAAGATGTTTGAGAAAGTTCATAAATAATAATTTTCAAGTGTTAAATTTTGAAACGTCATTATGCATGAATGTACTTCAAGTCAACTATTAAAATCACATTTTTTGATAAAAAAACCGTCATCAGCGATCCTTTCAAACAGCGAATGAGACCTACTTTCTTCCGTGCAATGCTCTCGCAAACAAGCAATTTCATTTGCGCGTACACTCTTATTTTTTGTGCCTACAAATCCCTATGCTCAAATTCATGTCCAACCACGTGCGACTTTCATTCGCAAATCCGATTCGCGTCGCTCCTTCTAGTTTTAAGCGTTTGGGCTTGCTTGCAGCTGTCGGTATCGCAAGCCTCAGTACCGGATCTGCTCATGCGGGAGAACAGCCTGCCGCCGTGGCGAAACAGACTGCTCGCTATGCGGTGGCTAAATACGATCGCGCCATCGTGCACACCTTGAGCAAAATGGTGAGCTTTAACACGGTGGCAAACCCTGCCCTTGCCTTTGAAAAGAATCCTGAACATCTGGGCTTCAAAAAATATCTGAGATCCGAAGCAGCGCGCTTGGGTTTTGATTTTGCCGACTATGGCTATGTGGTGGTGATAGGCTATGGCAAGGGTGAAGAACGAGTTGGCATGGTCACGCATGGTGATGTGCAACCTGTCGATCCTAGCAAATGGAAGCAATCTCCATTTAAGCTCGATAGCAAGAGCGAGCCGGGGCGTTTGTTAGGACGCGGCGCTGAGGATGACAAAGGGCCGATTGCCAGCGGCCTGTATGCGATGAAAGCGATCAAGGATAAAAAGCTCGCTTTGCGTAAGCGCATAGAGTTGTATGTGTACATGGCGGAGGAATCGGACTGGGCGCCGCTGGAAGCATTTTTAAAAACGCACACACCACCCCAAGTGAACATCACTTTAGATGCAGAATATCCCGTCGTGATTGCAGAAAAAGGCTATGGCACGGTGAAGTTAACCGTGCCTCCGCAAAGCCCAAGTCTCGCCAGTACGGAGGCTCATCTGATTGCTTTCGGCGGTGGCTTTTTTGGAAGTCAGATTCCCGAAGATGCCTATGCCAACATCAGTAACGCTACGCCCGCGATGGAACAAGAAATCAAACAACGCGCAGCCAAGCAAGCCAAGATGCAATATGCGTTCACTTGGAAAGAGAGTGAATTACAGATCAAAGCACGCGGTGTGTCGGCGCACTCGTCCAAGCCCGAAGATGGTGTCAATGCGATTGCGATGTTGGCCGACGCCTTATCTTTCCGCACCTGGCAAGAGACCACTGCTGGCAGCATGGTTAACCTCATTAACGAATTACTAGGCACCAGCCTCTATGGTGAAAAATTTGGTCAGGCTGCCTATCACGACGATTTCATGGGTTCCATGAGTGTTGCGCCAACCGTGATTAAACAAACTGCAGACGGCATACAACTGAGTATCAACATCCGTCGCCCACAAGGAAAAGACCGCGCGCAATTACAGCAAGAAATGCAAGAAGCACTGAACGCCTGGCAGGCGAAACATGTTGCTTTGCGCGATTTCTCCATCGAATTGAGTGACGCATGGGTACGTAAGGACGCGCCGCAAATTCCGACTTTGTTGTCGGTCTTTGGACACTACACAGGCATCCACAATGCACAGCCGATCTCCATCGGCGGCGGCACCAATTCTCGCCTGTTCCCCAATGCTGTTAGCTTTGGCCCATCCATGCCTGGCACAGTGTATACGGGTCACTCGGAACATGAATTTATCTCGACTAAACAACTGCTATTAAATTTGCAGATGTATACGGCGGTATTGGTGGAATTGGCTAAGTAATTTTAGTGAGCGTGGTAGGTTGTGGTACACATAGGTCGCTTTTGTGTGCACCACATTCAGACGGCGCGGCTTGCACCCGCCCTACTTTTTATCCGCGCCTCTCTGTAAAAAATCAGAATTTATACTGCAGTCCAATGGATGGGAACATGGGCATCTGCGCTTCAGGTTTGCGAGTTTTGTAGTCGGCACTGTATTCGTAGCGTCCCGTGTTTTTTCGTGCATAGGCATTGATCAATTCTGCGTAATACGACAGCTTGTCGCTGTACTTGTAATCGACGCGCAAATCTAAGCGATGATAAGCGGGCATGCGTTCAGAATTGAGCGTGCCATAAATGGGACGAATACGACCATCGACATCGGTGCGCGTGCCGATGATGGGTGTGTCTGGATGCCCGCTGTGATAACTCCAGCGCGCGCCGTATTGAAGTTTTTCCGAAGCTTTATACTGCAGGACGGCGTTGGCAATCACGGGTTGATCATAGCCAAAGGTGAAATTCTCTCCGGTGAAGTCATTGTGGCGTTTGGACTTAGATACGCTCAGCGATACAAAGCCAGAAAGGCCGTAAGCCATCTCTTTTTTTACCAAGACTTCTAAGCCATGTGCACTGCCGCTGGCACCGTTGCGGTAGTTGAGTAGCGGATCACTGATCACAAAATGATCAAACTCCTTGTTGTAAAGCTCGGCACGCCATGACCAGCCTTGCTCTAAATTTTGTGTCACACCGAATGCGACTTGATTAGAGCGTATCGATTTTAAATGCGGATTGCCAATGTCACTCAGGCTTTGTTCTTGGGACGGTTCTTGATGATGACGACCAGCTCCCACAAAAAACACGGTTTGGGGCGAATAGCTGTATTCGAGTCCAAGCCGGGGATCAAGCACAGTTTCCTTCAAATAGTCATCATGGGTCGCCCGCAAGCCGCCAGTGAGTGTCCATTGCGGCGCTAGACTCCATCGATCGTTGAAATAGGCGGCCGCGCTATTGTCCCGTTGACTGCGCTTGGTGCGTGAATAGTCAGCGCTTGTCGCATCACAATTCGGAGCGAATTCGGTGCAACGTGGATTTTTAATATTCACGTCAATACCTAGGGTGTTGGAGTTCAAATCAACACCCGCCGTCAATTGATGATTGTCGTTTATGTTGGTCGTAATTTGCTCTCTCAGATATTTGAAAGTTGATGTGGTCGCATATGCACCCGCACTCCCGATTCTCTCTTTTTGATGAGTCACCATTTGACCTAGGGCCACTTGATGACTGGTTTTTGCGCCTAGATCAGACTCCAATACAACAGCCATATTGTTAAACGAACTGCTCTCAGAACTCTCGCCCAACAAAATAGGATCATGTTGTACGTCCATCGAATCTTTTTTAAGATTGAATTTCACTCTGTCTTGCGCAGTGGAGAGATCAAAGCGCAAACGATTTTTGCTGTTGATGTTCCACAAAAATCGGCCTTGCACATCGCTATAGGAAGGAAAGGTAAAACTGGTGCCGGCTTTTTCGTCTTTCACTTCTTTCACGAACAAATCAATCACGCTACGGCGCGCCGACAAAAAGAAAGAGGTGTTGTTCGTCAAAGGGCCTTCCAGCAACACACTGGAGTCTAAGACGCCTGTGCGTATTTTTCCGCCTATGCGATCGGTTCTTGGGTTGCGTAATGAAGCATCGAAAACACCGCCAATCACATCACCATACTGAGGACTCCACGCGGCGCTATAGAGATCAAAGCGACGAATCAAATCTGCGTTAAAGACACTGACAAACCCACCCATGTGGAACAAATATCCGACCGGTAAAAAATCGACATAATAAGCATTGTCAGAATGTCTGGCGCCGCGAACCGCCGCGCCGCTGTCACCATCATTATTGATCGCAATGCCGGGCAAAGTTTGCATGGCTTTGAGTGGGTCGCCACCTGAGCCCGGCATTTTGGATAGTTCTTCTCCAGTGAGACTTTTTTTTTCATTCGTGCCTTGTATCGGCTTGGTGGCATGCACTTCAACTTTTTGAGTCTGTTCAGTGGACTCTTTTTTAGTTTCATCAGCCTGTTGTTGCGCATGGGCCTTTGTTGCAATGCTTGCTGCAATGAGTACCATCATCGCACTAGCAAAATGGTGCGCAAATGGGCGTCGATAAAAACTTTGATTCGAAGATATACCGGATGTGTGATCGAAGAAATGCGATGGAGCGCGGCAAGATTGAGCGGTGATTTTTTTCATAAAGAAGCGAGAAAGAAGCAGATTGAAAAACACGCCAGCCGCAAAGAGACCAAGCGCATGAGAAAGCGCTGCAGTGTCACTTCTATATGCAAACCGAGTTTACGCTTTTCGATTAGTACTATCGGTTGCTACGGATAGACTCATGGAATTCAACTTTTTAAATACCAGATTAATCGTGGGAACTCCCCATCAGATTGGTATAAGAGGAAAAGTATACGTATTGGGTAGAACCGTATTTTTCACTTCTACTTTGAGTAGGGTTAGGACTTACGCAAAATTGCGCTGGCTAGGCGAGGAGCCGAAGACAGTACGGGTGTACGGCGAGGCGAACTCAACAACGCCAGCGTCTGTTTTACGTAAGTCCTAAGGGTGAATCAAATTTTGAATGCGCTAACTACGTTTGGCTTGCCAAATTTCATGTTATGGCTGTCAATCACGTCGACACCAATCTCAAACTCGGTCATTCCTGCAATTGGCGCTGCAATGCCTTGATGGCTTTGCATCGCTAATTGACCCGTATGCCGCACACCTTTTGGCACAACAACAGCTTTCACTTGC
>JACQDW010000083.1 GCA_016200845.1 Burkholderiales bacterium
TAGGTCATCGCAGGCTGATGCTCGGCAATCGCTGCCAGCATCGCTGCTTTATTCAAAGTGAAATCGGCATGCAAAGGCACACCGATAAATTCCATACCAGCGAGTTTGGCTGACATCGCGTACATCACAAAACTAGGCACAGGCGCGAGCATGGTCGCCCCCGGTTTGGCGCAAGCGGTACTGAGCATCGTGATCAGTTCATCGGAGCCATTACCAAGGATCAAACCATAGCCAGATGGCACACCAAAATGTTCAGCGATCGCATTTTTTAATGCGGCATAGCTAGGCACAGGATAACGATTCAAATCCACTTGTGCCAAACGTTGCGCTAGCTCTGCACGCAAGGCAGGACTCAAGGTATAGGGATTTTCCATCGCATCGAGTTTCACAAAACCCGTGGCGTCGGGCACAGGATAGGCCGACAGCGCCCGCACTTCGGGGCGTATAATTTTTTCGACTAGAGACACGAGGCTTTCGCTTTTTTCTAAAAAAACAGTCTTCAAAAAATCAAATTTCAATGCCTGTCGCCGCTTTTTTTCTGGCTTTACCTGCATTGATTGTTTTATGACTTGCCTGTGCGCGAACGGGTTTCGCACGTACAGGTTCTGTCGGTTGATTATTCAGAACTTGTAATTCCGCTTCAGCCGATTGTAGGCGCGCCTCGGTAATGGCGCAGTAATCTGGATTTAATTCAAAGCCGACAAACTGCCGGCCACAACGTCGGGCGGCTACTGCTGTGGTGCCGCTACCCATAAACAAATCAAGCACCACGCCATCTGGTGGACAAGATGCTTTGATCATGCGTTCAATAATTTCTAAAGGCTTTTGCGTCGGGTGATCGACCCGCTCTGGATTCTCTTTGTGAATGCGCGATACGCTCCACAAGTCTTTTGGGTTATAGCCTATTTCCAACCATTTCGCGCCGACAAAAATCGAGCGTGAACGCGCTTTTTTGGTCGCTGCATCGTAAGGAATGCGCACGGCATCAAGATCAAAATAATAGCGCTTGGAATTAACAAACAAGCCTATCGTATCATGCACAGAGGTGAAGCTGCGCGTACTTCCGCCCATAGACGGCACTTTTCTATCCCAAATAATTTCGTTAATCATGGTCATACGCTGCTTGAGCATGACAAAGATTTCGGGCGAATAGCGCCAGGTCAAAAAGATATACAAAGAACCGGTAGGCTTCAATTTAGGCAAAGCGGCGTCGATCCAACGCTCCGTCCACGCCAAATAATCTTGCGCTTCTTGCTTATCCGAATTATTCCCATAATCTTTGCCCAGACCGTAAGGAGGATCAGTCAAAATCAAATCGACACTACCATCAGGAATGCGCTGCAAACCTGTGATGGCGTCTTCGTTGAAAATTTGATTGAGCAAAGTTGTCATACTATCGTCGATTTAAAAAGCTTGAACCGCAGAGACGCAGAGATCGCAGAGATTTTTTCTTTGCATTTCTCTGCGATCTCTGCGCCTCTGCGGCAAAAGATTTTAAAGAATTCATTTCAAACGCAACTCAGCACTACGCGCATGCGCAGGCAAGCCTTCGCCATAAGCGAGCTCAGCAGCAATCTTGCCCAAGCTCTGCGCGCCTTGTTCGCTCACTTGTATCATCGACGAGCGCTTTTGGAAATCGTATACACCCAGGGGCGAAGAAAAACGCGCCGTGCGCGACGTTGGCAACACGTGGTTCGGTCCCGCGCAATAATCACCAAGTGACTCGGAGGAAAACGCACCCAAAAACATCGCGCCTGCGTGACGGATTTTCTCTGCCCATTGCGACGGATTGGTCGCGGAAATTTCTAAATGTTCTGCCGCGATCTCATTGGCAATCGCGCAGGCTTCATCCATGTCACGCACTTTGATTAAGGCACCGCGATCGCGCAAAGAAGTACGTATGATGTCGGCGCGCGGCATGCTTGCGATCAGCTTATCGATACTGGCGTGCACCGCATCAATGTAGTCCGCGTCGGGGCATAACAAAATTGATTGCGCCAATTCATCGTGCTCGGCTTGTGAGAACAAATCCATCGCCACCCAATCGGGGTCAGTGGTGCCATCGCACAAGACTAAAATTTCTGAAGGGCCGGCGATCATATCGATGCCGACCGTGCCAAACACACGGCGCTTTGCGTTGGCGACATAGGCATTGCCGGGGCCGACGATTTTATCGACTTGTGGAATACTCGCTGTGCCATACGCCAAAGCCGCCACCGCTTGCGCACCGCCAATGGTGAACACGCGATCAACACCGGCAATCGCTGCCGCAGCCAACACTAAAGGGTTACGCACGCCATCGGGCGTCGGCACCACCATGATGATCTCTTGCACTCCCGCGACTTTGGCGGGAATCGCATTCATTAAGACCGAAGATGGGTAGGCCGCTTTACCACCTGGAACATAAATACCGACTCGATCTAAAGGCGTGACCTTTTGCCCCAAGACAGTGCCATCAGCTTCCGTATATGAAAAACCTGCCGAGCCGCATTCACGTTTCTGCACTTCATGATAAGCACGCACGCGCTGCGCTGCGGCTTCCAAAGCTTCGCGACGCGCAGAAGGTAAACTCGCCAATGCCGCTTGCATGTCGGCTTGGGAAATTTCCAAGTCGCACAGGCTGGCATTCTCTGCCAAAGACAAACGATCAAAGCGCTGTGTGTATTCCAACACAGCCGTATCGCCGCGCGCTTTTACATCGGCCAGTATTTGCACCACCGCCTGATCGATCGCGGCATCTTCACTCGCTTCAAACGCCAATAGCTGACGCAGGCTTTGTGCAAAACCAGCTTGTGTTGAGTCTAAGCGGGTCAAGGCTGTTGTCATCGCTTGCCCTCCGAGGCGCGTTCAAAGGCTTCCAATATAGGCTGCAAGCGTTCACGCTTTAATTTGAGCGCGGCCTGATTCACCACGAGGCGAGACGAGATCTCCATGATCTCTTCCACTTCCACCAGATTGTTCGCTTTCAAAGTATTACCCGTGCTGACCAAATCCACAATCACGTCAGACAAACCAACCAGCGGTGCCAACTCCATAGAACCATACAGCTTAATCAAATCGATGTGCACACCCTTCGCGGCAAAATGCTGACGTGCGGTTTCTGTGTATTTGGTAGCGACACGCAAACGTGCGCCTTGACGCACCGCATTGGCGTAGTCAAATCCCTTGGACACCGCCACCGACATACGGCATTTGGCAATCGCCAAATCAATCGGTTGATACAAGCCTTCGCCACCGTGTTCAAACAAAACGTCTTTGCCTGCCACACCAAAATCTGCCGCGCCATATTGCACATAAGTTGGCACATCAGAGGCACGCACGATAATCACTTGTACCGCAGGATCATTGGTCGCCAAAATTAATTTGCGTGATTTTTCCGGATCTTCCATGACACGGATGCCTGCCGCTTCCAACAGCGGCAAGGTCTCTTCAAAAATACGGCCCTTGGACAATGCCAAGGTAAGTTGTGGCGAATTGCTAGTCGCTATCATGATGTCTATTTCACTCGCTGTATGTGCGCGCCGACTGCGGACAACTTCACTTCCATACGATCATATCCGCGATCCAAATGATAGATACGGTCGATCAGCGTTTCGCCCTGCGCCGCCAAACCGGCAATCACTAAGGAAGCGGAAGCACGCAAATCAGTCGCCATCACAGGCGCACCGACTAATCTTTCGACGCCGCTAACGATCGCGGTGTGTCCGTCGATTTCGATATGGGCACCAAGCCGATTCATCTCCTGCACGTGCATAAAGCGGTTTTCAAATATCGTTTCTGTGACGCGTGCGGTGCCGTTGGCGATGCAATCTAAGGCCATAAATTGCGCCTGCATATCGGTAGGGAAACCGGGGTATTCCGTGGTGCGGAAACTCACAGCTTTTGGACGACCACTCATTTGGGCACGTATCCAATCCGGGCCGCTGGTTAAAATCACACCAGCCTCGCGCAATTTATCTAAGGCGACATCCAAAATATCGCTGCGCGTCTGTTTTAAGGTAATGTCGCCACCTGTTGCCGCCACTGCGCACAAGAAAGTCGCGGTCTCGATGCGGTCTGCAATCACCGTATGCTGCGCACCGTGCAATTGAGCTACGCCTTGAATCACCAGTCTGTCGCTGCCTATGCCGCTGATGTTGGCACCCATCGCCACCAAAAGATTGGCCAGATCGGTCACCTCAGGCTCACGTGCGGCGTTTTCCAAAATCGTCTCGCCATCGGCTAAGGTCGCTGCCATCAAGAGATTTTCTGTACCAGTCACTGTGATCATATCGGTGACTATACGCGCACCGCGCAAGCGCTTGGCTTTAGCGTGGATGTAACCCGCTTCTATCGTGATCTCCGCACCCATCGCCTGCAAGCCTTTGATGTGCTGATCGACAGGACGTGAGCCTATCGCGCAACCGCCGGGCAAAGACACTTTCGCTTCACCAAAACGCGCCAGCAAAGGCCCGAGCACCAAAATCGATGCGCGCATGGTTTTCACCATATCGTAAGGCGCTTCCAACTTATCGATGTGCGCGCCGTTCAAGGTCACCACGCCATGTTCATCGTTAACCTGCAAACCCATTTGCTTGAGCAATTTCAACATCGTAGCGACGTCTTGCAGCGCTGGCACATTACTCAAAGCCACATCACCAGCTGTCAACAAGCCCGCACACAAAATCGGCAAGGCCGCATTTTTTGCACCAGAAATGCTGATCTCGCCATTCAAGCGATGACCGCCTGTAATCAATAATTTATCCATGATGTTCTCTTATTGGAATTCTTCGGGAGTTAAGGTCTTCATCGACAGGGCATGAATCTCTTCACGCATGCGCTCCCCCAATGCCGCATACACCAATTGATGGCGCTGAATTAAGCGCTTACCCGCAAACGCAGGGGAAACAATGACCGCCGTAAAATGCTGACCATCGCCCTCAACCTCGAGATGAGTACAATCTAATCCAGCGGCAATATAAGCCTTCACTTGTTCAGGGGTTGGTAACACGGTGCGGTCTTTCTAAAAATAGGAAAATAAGTTGTAGTCAAATTAGTTGGTTCAGTGACGCAGTTTGTATCCAGTTCTGAGCATCTGCATCGCGATTCCGACCAACACAGCTAAAAAAATCAAGACAAACAGCAGACTCGTCACAGGGCTAACGTCAGACTGTCCAGAGAAGCCATAACGAAAGCCATCTATCATGTAAAAGAAGGGATTAAAACTAGAGATGGTTTTCCAAACTGGCGGCAGCGATTCTATGGAATAAAACACGCCCGATAAAAAGGTCGCGGGCACGATCACAAAATTTTGAAAGGCCGCTAACTGATCGAATTTCTCCGCCCAAATGCCAGCGATCAATCCCATCGTTCCCAACACCGCGGCACCCAAGAACGCAAATAGCGCGATCCATAATGGTGAGGTAAAACTCAAATGAGCGAACCATGCGGTAACCACAAACACGCCCAGCCCCACCACCACGCCGCGCACCACCGCCGCCAACACGTAGGCAGAAAACATTTCCCAATGCGACAAAGGCGGCAACATAATGAACACCAAGTTACCCGTCACCTTGGATTGAATCAGAGAAGACGACGCATTCGCAAACGCATTTTGCAAGACGCTCATCATTACCAGACCGGGGATCAGGAAGGCCATATAACTGACGCCATGCACTTTGACATGCCCATCTAAAGCCTGACCAAAAATCAGCAAATACATCATCGCGGTCATGATCGGTGCTGTGACCGTTTGCGTCGCGACTTTCCAAAAGCGCAGAACTTCTTTGTAGAATAAAGTTTGAAAGCCGGTCATTGCGCTACCTCCTTACCCATGATCTGCAAGAACACATCTTCCAGATCGGCCTGTTGCAATTGCAAATCTTCCAGCACGCATCCAGCTTGGCGCAAACTCGTCAAAATCGGTTCGACTTCATCATAGTGATTGACCCGCAGCGCATATTGTCTTTGCGCTGCATCGGATTCATGGGCGATCAACAAAGGCTGCAAAGCGGCAGGCAATTCGGAGGTTAACTGCACTTTAATTTGGGAACCGGAGATGCGCTTAATCAGGGCCGACATGGTATCCAAAGCGACGACTCTCCCCGCCTTAAGCATCGCGACCCGATTACACAAAGCTTGCGCTTCTTCCAGATAATGCGTGGTGAGCACAATGGTGTGACCTTCGCGATTTAAGCGCGTAATAAACTTCCAGAGCGTCTGACGCAATTCCACATCGACACCCGCTGTCGGCTCGTCCAGCACGATCACCGGTGGTTTATGCACCAAGGCCTGTGCCACCAACACCCGACGTTTCATGCCGCCGGACAAGGCGCGCATATTGGCGTCCGCTTTGTTGGTCAGATCGAGATTGTGCATAATCTCGTCGATCCAGGCATCGTTATTTTTAATGCCGAAATACCCGGATTGCAATCGCAAGGTTTCGCGCACGGTAAAGAAAGGATCAAACACGAGCTCTTGTGGCACCACACCCAAATTGCGACGCGCGGCGCGATAGTTACTCAGAACATCGTGTCCTTGCACCAGAACCTGTCCAGAATCGGCGCGATTTAAACCGGCGATGATGGAAATCAAACTCGTCTTGCCAGCACCATTGGGGCCGAGCAAACCAAAAAATTCTCCCTGCTCTATCGACAAGGAGACGCCATCCAAGGCTTGCAGGCGCTTACCTGCCGAGCGATAGGATTTTCTTACATCGGTAATTTGTATGGCAGCCATGAGGCATTTCGCTTACGCGCAAAAAGTGTCAAATCGTGCAAATCGCAACATCTGTCGCGAAAACCTTCGATTATAGGGGATTTTGTCGCCACATGGTTTTCAGTTGAGTCGGAAAACAGTGACGGATACAGTAGCAGAACTAGAAGAGGATCAATGTCGCTCTGGAGAAGGGGAAACAGCGAAAGACAAGATATCATCAAAGCCGTATAAGGAAACCAAGCTTAATAAATTAGCAGGCGCACCAGTGAATGTCAGCGGACGATTGGCCGCTTGCGCCGCGCGCACCCAAGACAGTAACACCGCCACTGCAGAGGAATCAACAGAGGTCAGCGCGGCGAGATCAATGGAGTCAGCACCAGCTGCAATGGCATGCAATCCCGCCTGTTGGGCAGTGACTGCATTGCGCAAATTTAGCTCTTGTTCATTCAGAACCATGCTCGACTCCGTTCGCTTCTTTTCGATCTACTATGATTTTTTAGCAGCGAGCGCCGCTAATTTTTTATTTTTTTCAACTAGTGTTTTGATCAAACCATCGACACCGGTCTTACTTACTTCGGCGGCAAAGCTGCCTTTATAGGTTTCAACCAGCCATGCACCCAAGACATTGATATCAAAAATCTTCCAGCCGGTTGCGGTTTTCTCTAAGCGATAACTCAATTGCAGCGGCTCGCCACGTGCCTGAACGACTAAGCTCTTGACTTCGACTTCGGTATCTTCTGGCGCGGCACGGAAAGGCTTAAATTCCACCTTTTGATCCTTGATCTGAGAAATCGCGCCGGAATAAGTATGCACCAACAAAGTACGGAATTCTGCCACCAATTGCTTTTGCTGTTCAGGTGTCGCTGCTCTCCAGTTTTTGCCGACTGCCAATGAGGTCATGCGGTCAAAATTAATGAACGGCAAAACCTTCACTTCGACCATATCATTAATACGTTGACGATTGCCTGCCTGAATTTCTTTATCCGTTTTAGCGGAATCGATGATTTCAGTGCTCAAGCGCTTGATCAATTGATCAGGCGCTTCGTTCGCCTGTGCAAACGCATTCGATGCACATGCAAGGCCCACGCTCAAACACAAAGAAACAATTAACCGACTCAATTTTTTCATTATTTACTTTCCAATTTAGGGGTAACACCCATTATTCACACGCGGGTTAACCACATCAGCTCCAACTTGGTTGACCTCGCACTTACTCCCCCCCGGGTTACAGCAGCTACCTATTCTTGTTGCTCGTCTTTCTTAATCTGACTCTCACGCCTCTGCAAATAAGCACCGCGAATAAACACGTATTTATCCAAGGCTGCCTCTTCAATCAGATTTGCCGCATCCAGCAAGGCCGCACGCTTATCAATCACGCGCAGCACCGAAGTCGTATTTTTAACATTGACGGGTGTCTGCGAATACAAAATATCGCCCTTGAAATCAATAGGGGTCGCTATTGTATCGCGTAAAGTCGATGCGCCCAAAACAGGTAACACCACGTAAGGACCCGCAGGCACACCCCACACACCTAAGGTCTGCCCAAAATCAGCGCGATGTTTTTCCATACCGCCTTCGGTTGCCACATCAAACAAGCCACCTATACCCATCGTCGTATTAATCAAGAAGCGCATAAAATCATTCGCGCCATCGGCAAAATTACCTTGCAAAATATTGTTCACCGAAGTCCAGACATCACCCGCATTACTGAAAAAATTGCTGACGCCTGTCTGCACGATCGTTGGTGTGACCGTATGGTAAGTTTGTGCCGCTGGCTTAATTACCATCGCATCCAAACCTTCATTAAAACTAAACACAGAACGATTGAAACCTTCTAATGGATCGTCTGGATTATTTCCAATATTGGTCTTCTCACTGACTTTTTCCAGAGTCGCAATCGCCTTTGTTTTTACCTTTAAGGCAGTAGAACAAGCTGGCAAAGTCAAGGCCAAGACAGCCACACAAAGCACTCTAAAAAGCGAACCACGCGCCCACGATAAAGCAAATAATTTCATGGAATTCACCCGACTCATTTCTTTTCTTCCTTGCCGTCAGCTGCCTTGCTAAACAAAAATTGGCTGATCAGATTTTCTAAAACGACTGCCGATTGCGTCATCGTGATTTTGTCACCAGCGGCCAAATTATTCACATCACCGCCCGCTTCCAAGCCGATGTACTGCTCGCCTAATAAACCCGCTGTCAAAATTTTTGCCGAACTATCTTTTGGAAAGCTATAGCGCTTGTCCATCTTTAAGACGACCGTCGCCTGAAAAGTTTTGTCATCAAAACTGATCGCACCAACGCGCCCCACCAAGACACCGGCACTCTTCACCGCCGCGTTTGGTTTCAAGCCGCCGATATTGTCAAACTTAGTCGTCACATCATAGGTTTTCTCAAACGAGAAACTGCTCATATTGCCTGCTTTTAAGGCCAAGAACAGCAAGGATGCCGCGCCCAACAACACAAACACACCCACCCAAAAGTCTATCGATTTTTTTTGCATCATTTACCTCATTTATTCAAATCGCGACAGCGACGTTCCTATTAGATTTATTGGAACATCCAAGCTGTCAGCAAAAAATCCATCCACAACACCAGCAAAGAAGAAATCACCACCGTGCGCGTCGTCGCACCCGCCACGCCCTCTGGCGTCGGCTGCGCTTCGTATCCCTGATACAGCGCCACAAAGGTCACCGCAAAACCGAACACCACGCTCTTGATAATGCCGTTACCCAAATCTTTCCAGACATCGACACCCGCCTGCATTTGCGACCAGAATGAGCCACTATCAACGCCGATCAAAGCGACACCGACAAGATAGCCACCAATGATACCCATGGCATTAAAAATCAAGGTCAGAATCGGCATCGCGATAATGCCACCCAGGAAGCGCGGTGCAATCACTCTTTGCAAAGGATTCACCGCCATCATTTCCATCGCGGCCAATTGTTCGCCCGCCTTCATCAAACCGATCTCAGCGGTCAAGGACGTGCCAGCGCGTCCGGCAAATAAAAGGGCTGTCACCACCGGCCCCAATTCACGCACCAGTGACAAGGCAACTAATAAACCCAAGGCTTCTTCCGAGCCATATTTATTCAGGGTGTAGTAGCCCTGGTAACCCAAGACAAAACCCACAAACAAACCCGATATCGCAATAATCACCAACGAATAATTACCAATGAAGTGCACCTGATCCGCCACCAACTGAGGCCGACGCCACAAGCCCGGTATGCTGCTCACAATGTGCATAAAACTACGGCTGGCGTGTCCAACATCGGTAATGGTCTCACGCGTCTTTTGTCCGATCTGACTGATCCATGCGGTGATCATACTTGCTCTCCCGATGCTGACCCAGCACGCGCTTTGACGCCAAAATCGTCGGCCAGCGATTTACCCGGATAATGGAAGGGCACAGGGCCATCATGCTCCGCATGGACAAACTGTTTCACATAAGGATCGTTCGATTCCAGCATCTCTTTAGGAGTTCCCTGCGCCACAATTTTTCCTTGCGACAGGAAATACACATAATCGGCGATCACAAAGGTTTCATGCACATCGTGTGACACCAAAATTGTGGTCGAACCCAAGGCATCGTTCAAATTGCGAATCAACTTCGCCGTCACGCCCATAGAAATCGGATCGAGACCAGCAAACGGTTCGTCATACATAATTAATTCAGGATCGAGCGCCACTGCCCGCGCCAAGGCAATCCGACGCGCCATGCCACCAGAAATCTCTGCCGGTTTTAGTTTCGCTGCATTGCGCAGGCCAACGGCATTTAACTTCATCAAGACCAGGTCTTGCAGCATGCTTTCAGGAAGGCGCGCATGCTCGCGCAAAGGAAAAGCGACATTCTCAAAGACGCTCAAATCAGTAAACAAAGCACCGTGCTGAAACAGCATGCCCATTTTCCGACGCAAGGCATAAAGCTCACTAGTTTTTAGCTGATGCACGATCGCACCATCGACACTAATCTGCCCGCGCTGTGGCGCAACCTGCCCACCAATCAGGCGCAAAATCGTCGTTTTACCCGACCCAGATCCCCCCATCACCGCGATCACTTTACCGCGAGGGAAATCCATATTCAGATCGGACAAAATAGTGCGCTCGCCATAGGCAAATCGCAAATCACGTATTTCAACTAGATTAGGCACGACATTCGTTTTTCTGTAGTAAAGCCGCGATTGTAAACCAGATCGGGAAAATGGGTTGAGATGCAAGACTGCTAAAATTGTAACAAAATAAGAAAATTCTTAGTATTTTACAATGTGCAGAATTATTGATATGTGCGAAAACAAAACATCGAAATTTAATTCAGTTGCAGCGCACAATTTTTTGAAAAATAAATGAACCAAGAGTCAGATATTTGCAAAACAGAGGACGAATTATATCAAACAAACAACAAAAATAACAAGCAAATTAAGCGCGTTCGATTAAAGTTCTCTTACGCTCATCAGTAAACGCCCACCACGCCTGCGGCTCCTCGCCTTCCACAAAACGAATCACCGACAAAAACACATCAATCACACAGGGATCATGGCGCTGCCCAGTCAAATCACACAAAGACGCATACATCTGATAAGCATCCCGCCCCTGCAATTGCGCAGGCACAGTAATACCCAACAAACGCAAATCAGCTGCGCTTGCTTTGCCGATGTTGGGTAAGTCGGTTAATTGGTTTAGGTGTTGGCGGTTGACTTTGGTGGGGTGCATGGCAGTAGACAATGGGTCTAGATACGCGATCATACCGTGGATACCATCAATATGAGCTCTTAACTTATCCCTCCATCAAGCGTATATAACACTTCGTCAGCGACGGCGCTCTGCTTTTTTGCCAGACGCCGTCGCCTGTGGTGCTGTCGCGCTCTCCTTTGCCGTTGGTGTTGCCTTCGACTGTTTTGATGGGGCTGCTTGGTGTGTCTTGGTCTTCGATGACGATGCCGATGTGGGAGAAGTCGAAGATGACTAAATCGCCTGCTTTGGCGAGTTCGGTTTCGGGCAACACTTTTAAGCCTTTGTTGATCGCCCATTTTTCCCAACCAAAGGCGCTGGCGTCGCGGCAGCGCCATTTTTCTGCGCTGGAAAAACTGGGGAAATCAAATGCCTTGCGCACTTCTTCATCTTCCAACCATTCGCGCATGACCCATGCAGTGAAGGCTGCACACCACGCCCATGCGCCCGGTGCTAGCCAAGTTGCGCCCTGATATTCGACCACTTGAGCGCCGGTGTTATTGATCGCGCCTTCACGTACGCCGACTTGTGTTTTTGCGATGGCGACGAATCGTTGAAGAATTTCATTCATAGTTCTTTCTCGAGTTTTTAAGGGAAGCGTTGCTGGATTTAAGTGGTGACGCGCTTATGTCCGAGTTCTTTTACTGCATTACCTTTGACATGACTGCGAATAAAACCACGTCCGGATTTTGCCTTGGCTTTGAGTGCGGAGCGCTCTTTTGCCTCAGCGTCATCCGCGCCCCAGCAGGTTTCATGCTTACCTGATTCTGGATTATAAAAACCTATGTATGACCCGGCACTAATACCGAAAGAAGCCAGACCTTTTCCTTTCGTTTTTTTTGCTAAAAAGTCGTTGCGACTGCCTTCTTCTTCGCTTAAGGTAAAGTAAGCGGGCAAGACAAAGTTCGAGACTTCGACACCATCAATTTGATAGGTTTGTGACTGCACCGCATCGCACATTTCAAACCAATGAAAGACTTCTTTTTGTGGATCTTCTGGATGAGGGCCTTGTACCAACAAATTGCCTTGCATATCGCCGATGAGTTCCAGCGCTTCGTGCGACAAAGTGACCGTCCATGTTTCACCCAGACTATCGCAAACATCCATGAACACGAAGCCGTAAGGGATACCACGAAAATTCGCTTCGTGATAACCAAGCGCATCTTTGATATCGGCTTCGTCAGCCAAATACAAAACAGCATCGCCGCGCATATCCGCTAAACTATTTTTGTTTATCTTCTTGCCGATTTTCCCTTCCAGACGCAAGCTGGCATTCAAACTCCAATACGGATAAAAATCTTCTTGTATTTGCCGATTAATGGCGCGGATAACGGGCAAAATGTCTTCATCATTGAGACGAGTGGAACGGTTGATCGTTGAGATTATCACGTGCTTTCTCCCGAAAATTTAGCGTGCACGCAGTATTGGATACGAATCTCTGAAACACAAGGTGAATCGATCATGCATCGCAATAATCTTTTTGCATGCAGAAACATCTTTAGGACTGACGAAAAACAGACGCTGGCGTTGTTGGGTTCGGCTCGCCGTACAAGCATGCTGTTTTCGCCTCCCCGCTTAGCCAGCGCAATTTTGTGTCAGTCCTAATCTTGCTGCACCACTTCAAATTAAATCTGGCGATCCGTATTTTGCGCTTGTCGTCAAGCAAAAAAAATTAGTCGATCTTGCTCAAGAAAACATCAATTCCGCCTGTTTCGCTCTTGCCAGCAGAGACGCTTTTGTAGATACTTTGCCCCGGAAACGCAATTTGCTTTTCACCGAATTCCCATCCATAAGACAGGTATTCACTTTCACACAAAATGCTGCATCACAACAATCGATGTAGCGCACATTATGACCACTTTTGCTCGACATAATTGAGCAAGGAGACTTTCATGCCACACACAGAACCGTTACGTTTGCACGTACCGGAGCCCACCGGCCGTCCCGGCCAAACCACCGATTTTTCTTATTTGCGCTTATCGCCTGCGGGTGAAGTACGCCGCCCTGCGGTGGACGTCACGCCTGTCGATACCCGCGATATCGCATACTCGTTGATACGCGTGTTGGACGAACAGGGCAATACAGTCGGTCCCTGGGCCCCAGAAATCAGCATAGAAACCTTGCGCGCAGGGATGCGGGCGATGATCAAGACCCGCGTTTTTGATGCGCGTATGTTGATTGCACAGCGCCAGAAAAAGATGTCCTTCTACATGCAAAGCTTGGGCGAAGAGGCAATCGGTACCGCGCAAGCGATGGTGTTAAATCGTGACGATATGTGCTTTCCGACTTATCGCCAGCAAAGTATTTTGATGGCACGCGATGTGCCTTTGCACGGCATGATTTGCCAATTGATGTCGAATGAAGGTGACCCGCTCAAAGGTCGTCAACTGCCTGTCATGTATTCGATTAAAGAAGCTGGATTCTTCTCCATCTCCGGCAACTTGGCGACGCAATATATTCAGGCGGTGGGCTGGGCGATGGCGTCGGCGATTAAGGGCGATACCAAGATTGCCTCGGCATGGATCGGTGATGGTGCGACTGCTGAAGCCGACTTTGATACAGCGCTCACGTTTGCGCACGTGTATCACGCTCCTGTGATTTTGAATGTAGTGAATAATCAATGGGCGATCTCAACTTTCCAGGCGATTGCGGGTGGCGAGAACACGACGTTTGCGGCGCGTGGCGTGGGTTGTGGTATTGCAGCTTTGCGTGTTGATGGTAATGATTTTCTCGCGGTGTATGCGGCTTCCCAATGGGCTGCGGAGCGTGCCCGTAACAATCTCGGCCCGACTCTGATTGAATGGGTCACTTATCGCGCTGGCCCGCATTCCACTTCGGACGATCCTTCCAAATATCGTCCTATGGACGACGCGACGCATTTCCCTTTGGGCGATCCGATTACTCGTTTAAAACAACATCTGATTAAGTTAGGCGCGTGGTCTGAACAAGAACATGAAGACACGCAAAAAGAAATGGAAACGATGGTCATCGCCGCCCAGAAAGGCGCTGAAGAGCTCGGCAGTCTGGCGGATAACCATGTGTTTAGTCCGGCAGAAATGTTCGAAGATATTTATGAACACATGCCAGAACATTTGCGTCAACAGCGCCAACAATTAGGGATCTAAGCGAGAGTCGATATGAGTGATGATGTAAAAGGAAAAAGCACGCCCATGACCATGATCCAGGCGCTGCGTTCAGCGATGGATGTGATGTTGGAGCGTGATGATAATGTGGTGGTGTTCGGGCAAGACGTGGGCTATTTTGGCGGCGTGTTCCGTTGCACCGAAGGTCTGCAAAAAAAGTATGGAAAGTCGCGCGTGTTTGATGCGCCGATTTCTGAGAGCGGCATCGTCGGTGCTGCGGTCGGTATGGGTGCCTATGGTTTGCGTCCTGTAATTGAAATCCAATTCGCCGATTATATTTATCCGGCGTATGACCAAATCGTGTCGGAAGCGGCGCGCTTGCGTTTCCGCTCTGCGGGTGATTTCACCGCGCCATTAACGATACGCACACCTTGCGGCGGTGGTATCTATGGCGGCCAAACGCATAGTCAAAGCCCTGAGGCGGTGTTCACCCACGTTTGCGGTTTGCGCACGGTGATGCCCTCGAATCCCTATGATGCAAAAGGCTTGTTGATTGCTTCGATAGAGAATAATGACCCTGTGATTTTCTTGGAACCCAAACGGATTTATAACGGCCCGTTTAATGGTCATCACGACCAGCCTGTGGTGCCATGGTCTAAGCATCCTATGGGTGATGTGCCCGAGGGATATTACACGGTTCCACTGGAATCGGCTTCCATTTTCCGTGAAGGAAAAGACTTAACCGTGCTGACCTATGGCACGATGGTCTGGGTATCAGAAGCAGCAGCGGCAGAGAGTGGGGTCGATGCCGAGATTATTGATCTGCGTAGTTTGTGGCCTCTGGATTTGCCAACCATTTTGGCATCGGTGAAAAAGACGGGTCGCTGCGTGGTGGTGCATGAAGCGACACGCACCAGTGGCTTTGGCGCGGAGCTAACTGCGCTGGTGCAGGAACATTGTTTCTATCATCTCGAAGCCCCCATTGAGCGCGTGACAGGGTGGGACACGCCCTACCCGCATGCACAAGAGTGGGACTACTTCCCTGGACCTGGCCGCGTCGCGGCGGCATTCAAACGTGCGATGGAGAAATAAGATGGGTATTCATGTTATTAAAATGCCGGATATCGGCGAAGGTATTGCAGAAGTCGAATTGGTCGCATGGAATGTCAAAGTCGGCGACATGATCGTGGAAGATCAAATCATGGCCGATGTCATGACTGACAAAGCCACGATAGAAATTCCTAGCCCCGTGCACGGCAAAGTATTGGCACTTGGTGGTGCGGCTGGTCAGGTGATGGCGGTGGGGTCTGAATTGATACGGATTGAAGTTGAAGGTGCTGGGAATGTGGATGCGAATGCGCCTGCAGCCGTTACACCTAGCGCTCCTGCTCCGATTGCAGCGACACCTGCACCTGCAGCGGAAAAACCTGCCGTAGTGGAAGCAGCACCCACGGCCAAACCTGCCAACACAGCAAAGTCCAGCTCAGCGGTCAGCACACCCAGCGCCGCACGCGCTGATGGCGAGAAGCCAATCGCCTCTCCTGCCCTGCGCCGTCGCGCCTGGGACTTGGGCGTGGAATTGCAATACGTGCCCGGCACCGGTGCAGCAGGTCGCATCACGCAAGAAGATTTGGAAGCCTATGTCACGCGTGGCCCCGCATCGACAGGCGGCGTGGCCAGCGGCTATCGCGAATTGCACGAAGAGACCGCGATTCCTGTCATCGGTTTGCGTCGTAAAATTGCGCAAAAAATGCAAGACGCGAAACGCCGCATTCCACATTTTTCTTACGTGGAAGAAGTCGATGTGACTGAGTTGGAAGCGCTGCGCGTGCAGCTCAATACCCGTTGGGGTAAAGAGCGCGGCAAACTCAGCCTGTTGCCACTCTTGATGCGCGCCGTCGTATTAGCGGTGCGCGACTATCCGCAAATCAATGCGCGCTATGACGATGAAGCGGGCGTGGTCACACAACACGCTGCAGTTCATTTAGGCATCGCCGCACAAACCCCGGCAGGCTTGATGGTGCCAGTAGTACGCCACGCCGAAGCACGCGACTTATGGAGCAATGCCAGCGAGCTCAATCGCTTGGCTGAAGCGGCACGCATAGGCAAAGCAAGCCGCGAAGAATTGTCCGGCTCCACCATCACGATTTCTAGCCTCGGCGCATTAGGCGGCATCGTCTCAACACCGGTGATCAATTCACCCGAAGTCGCCATCATCGGCGTCAACAAAATGGTAGAACGCCCGATGATACGCAACGGCCAAGTCGTTGCCCGTAAGATGATGAACCTATCGTCTTCGTTCGATCACCGCGTGGTCGATGGCATGGATGCTGCGCAATTCATACAAGCGATACGCGGCTATTTGGAATGCCCGGCGACGCTGTTTATTGAGTAAGTTATGAATTAAAAGCGCCAACCGCAGAAGCGCAGAGCACGCAGAGAAATTCCTTAAAAAGAACTCCGCGTTACTCTGCGTCTCTGCGGCAAAAAAGTCTTTTGCATCATACGCAATCACTATTTTTCTGGAACACCCTATGCAAACACAATCCACAACCCTAGTCGTCATCGGCGGTGGCCCCGGCGGTTACATCGCTGCCATTCGTGCGGCGCAACTAGGCATCGCTACCATCCTCGTCGAAGGCGATCAACTCGGTGGCACATGCCTGAACATCGGCTGCATCCCGTCCAAAGCCTTGATCCACGCCGCCGAAGAATTTGAAAAAGCCAGCCACTATGCACAAGGCTCTTCACTCGGCATCCAAGTCAGCAGCCCCAGCATCAACATCACACAAACCGTGAGCTGGAAAGACGGCATCGTCAAACGCCTCACTGGCGGCGTCGGCGCACTACTCAAAAAGAATGGCGCACAAGTCGTCAAAGGTTGGGCGAATATCATCGACGGCAAAACCGTCGCTGTCATGCAAGACGGCAAAGAGATCACCCGCATCACTTGCCAACACTTGCTGATCGCCTCTGGCTCCACCGCAGTTGAACTCCCCTTCATGCCCTTTGGTGACAAAGTGATTAGCTCCACCGAAGCCCTGGCTCCGACAGAAATCCCGAAAAAATTAGTCGTCGTTGGTGGTGGCTATATCGGCTTAGAACTCGGCATCACCTATCGCAAGTTAGGTGCCGAAGTGTGCGTGGTCGAGTCACTCGATCGCATCTTGCCCGTGTATGATGAAGAACTCACCAAGGTCGTCAAAACCGCGCTCAAACAATTAGGCATAGAAGTGCAACTCGGCGTCACCGTGCAAGGCATGAACGCCACTAACACCGCGGTGCGCGTCAAAAATGCAGCGGGCGAAGAATCAGAAATCACCTGCGACAAAGTCTTAGTCGCCGTCGGCCGCCGTCCACGCACGCAAGGCTTTGGACTAGAAAGCCTGATGCTAGACATGAATGGTCGCGCTATCAAAATCGATGATCAATGCCGCACCTCCATGCGTGATGTCTGGGCAATCGGTGACGTCGCCGGCGAACCCATGCTGGCTCACCGCGCCATGGCACAGGGCGAAATGGTGGCAGAAATCATCGCAGGCAAACGCCGCCACTTCATCCCCGCCGCTATCCCTGCAGTGTGTTTCACCGATCCAGAAATCGTCGTAGTCGGGCTCTCGCCAGCAGAAGCGCAAGCCAATGGCACAGAGATCATCAGCGCCATGTTCCCCTTCGCCGCCAATGGCCGCGCCATGACCCTAGAAGCCAACGAAGGTTTCGTACGCGTCGTCGCCCGCAAAGACAACCACCGCATCCTAGGCTGGCAAGCCGTCGGCAAAAGCGTCTCAGAACTATCCGCCGCCTTCGGCCTCTCCTTGGAAATGGGCGCAACCTTAGAAGACGTGGCAGGCACCATCCACTCTCACCCAACGCTGGGCGAAGCAGTGCAGGAAGCGGCATTGCGGGCGTTGGGGCATGCTTTGCATATTTGATTTGTTGTAAGACAGTAGTAAAAAAACGGCAGGCTGAATTGCATCAGCGTGCCGTTTTTTTTAGAAAATATGAGAATCAGCTAGTCCGTTTTCGCCCCGTCGATGACTGACCTATACGGGTCGCCACAGTAAGCAGACTACGCAAAGCTTCATTAACCGCCTCGGTGTTAGGAAAAGCCTTGGTGAGAGACTCATCAATCACCACAACATTTGTCGCCTTAGCATAACGAGCGGCATATTTTCCGCGAACCAAAGCGCCGAGTTCTTCACGCTTATATTCGTCTCGCATATCGTCAGTGGTTTTATCAGTCTTCTTCATACATTTTCCTTTCATGACGCGTCGCGATTCTCGCACTAATAATTCGAATAGCGGTTCCACGATCAGTGTGCGAAATAGCAAGAATTCTACCAGTATTTGACATTCCGAAAGTCAGAAACCGACTCTCTTCTTGTGAGTGATCAGGATCATACACTGTCGCAGAAAAGTGATCAGCGAACACAGTCGACGCTTCATCAAATGATACTCCATGCTTGCTTAAATTAGTGGCAGATTTTGCGATATCCCATTCAAAATGCATGACGATTCCTTATTGCGCAAAATGTAATTTCGACCTTACGACTAATGACTTCGCGACGAATGCACAAAAACTCAACTCTCAGTCTTGCCGGATACACCGCCTTTTTTCTTACTCTTAAACCAGAAGAAAACACCGGCCAGTATCAAACCAACAGAAACCCAGGGAAATCCGAAGAACATAATAGCAAGTGCAAAGCATATTAATGCCGCTCTGTCATACTTCTTATCTATAGCGATTTCTACGCGATCTTTTTCAGGCCTAATCGCGGGGCTCAACGACAAACCTATTGCCACGAAAAACATAACCGGAACAATGAGCGCCAAAGCCAGTCCAAAAAACCACGCCAACTTTTCATTACGCAAAAATCCTGCGAAAACCAGACCTCCGATCAGCCCGCCTATAATAATCAATCCTATCCATCCCGATAGTGATGCCTGATCTTGAGTTCTCTGCGTTCGAGATGTGACAAAAACTACTCCGACAATCAGTAGCCCAACAAGCATGTAGTAGACGTAATCCATAAAAGTTAACCCAAAAAAAGATCATCCACTCAAACCGTTCTCCCACACAGAACGCCACCTACAACAAAGAAGTTCTTGTGTCACTCTATCGAAAAAGAATTCGAACAGTTCGCACTCACGGACATCCTCACTTCATATCACAAGAACGATCTGCCGACTTAAAGAACATCCACCAGAAAACAGGAATAGATATGATGCCCGCACATACAAGAACCGCAATCCAAATCAATTTTTGATGCACCAAAAAATCTGAGGATTGAGCCAAGAAGATCACAAATAACAGCAACACACCTATCCAAGTCAACCAAGCCACGATCAGGAACGGTAAAATATTCGCTCCACCATCAAAGAGAAATGGGCCTATCATCAAATATATGACCGCCAAAAGCGGCGTAAAACTCAGCACCCCCAATAAATTGATAGCACTCTTATTCATGTTTGTTGTTAGCATATTTCTTTCCAAATGAAGGCTTCAATAATTGTTCGATACCGCAGACAAGGTAATGGACTTAGTCGCAAATTGCGTCAACAAACTCCACAATTTTTTTCAATTACCCCCAAAATCGCCGACACCTCTACTTTTAGAGACTAGGCTTAGCATATTAGGTAAGGCCAAAGAACTAATCATTTCTTCTTGTCTTCGAACGTCGCCACAATTTCCTACCTCCCCAAACACCAGACAAAATCAACACCACCCAAGGTAGTAAATAGGCGACACCGGATATGGCAGACGAGACTCCTTGCGATAAATTTCCTCCGAAGTCGGCGAGTGCTGAAGTGATTGGTTTCCAAAACACAGACGTTGTGCTCGTATCCAGTGTCACGTTCAGAATTTCCGTATCAACGCGTTGCTTCAAGCGCGTCTGCGTTCCTTCCACTGCTTCCAATTCACTCTGAACTTGGGCAAGTTCGTGGCTGAGTTTTATCAAGGCATCGACATCATTATTTGCTCTCCCGCGCAAGGTTTCAAGTTGCGTCCTATAGTCTTTGAGCATCGCCAGGCGCTTCGCGCCGTCGGCAATAGGTGCAGCCAGATCTTCCGCTGTTGTCGATTGCGCCGCAACTTTTGATTCCTTACTCAATGCATTAATAATCTTTTTTATTCCTGCAGGTTGCGCACGAAATTTTAAAATTCCTGAGTGCATCCGTCCCGAGTGTATACGCGACTCCAGCACATGGCACGAATCCGAAACGGCCTCTCGACACGCTGCAAGGCCACGCTCAAAGACAATTGCGAGCTGTTCCTCTTCAACTTCAAGTGACAAGCTGTGTTCTAGTGCCAACATAGACACACTTGTTTCTTTTGGAGCAGTAACATCAGCAGCCACCACTAAGGCTCCACTTTGATTTCGACTACAAGCGGATGTCAGCAAGACCAACAACAATAAGAGAGAGGAAATTTTCATGCTATGCCTTTTCATTAGATCATCAGGAAACACGCATTAGACCAAAGGTGCATCAAATCACACGTACTCCCACGTTTGAAGTTCTCCACTCATTTCAATGCGCACACAATTCTTCTGGAGATAACGCGTATCGAGCTTTGCGGCACATTATAAGCGATTCATGCCTAATAAAAAACATTAACTAACATTCTTTTAAAAACACAATTTCATAATAGTTTGCCTTCTGTGCGGGCGGTGGCTTTGCAGTATGCGATTAATCCTATGACAGTGAGCAAGGCCTACAACATGCTAGAGGTGGAAGGGGTGTTGGTGCGCTTGCGTGGAGTGGGGATGGTGGTGGCCGGGCGGCGTGGTGTGCGCAAGGATAAGAGTAAATTGGCGATGCCTGCGATGCTGTCGGCTGCTCAAGTGGCGGTGCAACTGGATTTAGAACACGAGGAAGCGATGCGTTTATTTGAACTAGCCTTGTCTGACACAATGGCGCAAGCGAGAAAGAAAAAATATGCTGACTAAAACCCGATTAAATGACGCGCTCGTTTGTGACCATCTGCATTTTTCGTATGGATACAAATCAGTATTAAGCGATATCAATCTGCGCATTCCGGCGGGTGCTGTGGTCGGATTAATCGGCTCGAATGGTGCGGGCAAATCGACATTGCTGCGTTGCATGGCGGGCTTGGCTGTGCCGCATCAGGGTGAGGTGAGATTGTTCGATACGCCTGCGATGCAAATTGATGATGGCATCCGTGAACGTCTTGGATTTGTGGCGCAGTCGCCTGATTTATTTCCGTGGATGAGCGTTGAAAATCATATTCGTTTTATCGGCCAAGCCTATCCAAAATGGCGTGAGCGCCGCGCTCTAGAACTTGCATTACGTCTGCGTCTGCCCATGGGGAGTGGAGTGTCGCAATTGTCTGGTGGCGATCAGCAAAAGCTCGCTGTGGTCTTAGCGCTGGCGCACCAGCCCGATTTAGTTTTATTGGATGAGCCTGTTTCCAATCTCGACCCAATGACGCGGCGTGATTTTATGCGCTCTCTGTTTCACAATGGGCAGAGTATATTTGCTTCGGACTTGGATGATGACCATAACGAGCACAACGAACCGATCACTCTCAATTATGCACCAACGATTATTATTTCCAGTCATTTGCTGAGTGACTTAGAACGCGTGGTGTCGCATGTCGCTTTTATGCGCTCGGGTGCAATTCAGTTATTTGAAGAATGGGATGCGGTGCTCGACCATATGCGCTTGCTGCCACGTTCTGCCGAGCTGCTGCCTGCTGCACTCTGCGTCGCCAGCAATGCGCAACATCACATCATCGACTTGCGTACGATTGCGCAATCAACCGCACTGAGCGAACCACAACGACAGCGCATCAACAGCTTAACCAGGCCAATTGCCAGTCTGGACGAATTGTTTGTAGCGCTTAATTCCTAGGTGGCAGACGTGTCCAATATACCAACCATGTCACGACTATATCTGCCGTATCAAAGCAATGTGGGGAAAGCGATCGCCCGCATTTGGCTCGCCTTTTTGGCGCTTTTCTATTTACTCGTTTTGTTTTCAGAAGCAGGCGCTAGCTGGTCGTTTTATGCAGGTATTTATTTTGGCGCTGGCAGTGTCAGTTTGATGTTAGCCGGACTTTTATGGAGCCGAAAAATATTACAAGCGGCCACTTTTTTTCACACTGCAAACACACCGCACAAGCTCTGGCGCGCATGGCTGCGTGGGCTGGTGCAACGAGCTTGGCTGTACTTGATTGTATTTTCTGTGTCGATGAATCTGTTGGAGGCGACCCATCATGCCATCTCGAACTGGAGCGCGGTGTGGGCGATTTCTGCGCTGTGCTTGAGCGGCACGTTTTTGTTGAACTTATTATTCACCGGTCACGCACCTCGCGCTTTGATCTTAACGCTGATCGGTGGATTAATTTGGTATTGCGTAGCGACCGACATCACAAGCACAGGCAATTGGACGCAACAACTTTGGTACACACATTTGCCCTTCTTTTTGATGTGGATCTGCATCTCGTTCGCATTCATTTTTCTCTGGACTAGCCCACCAGCACCCCGTCAATCCAATACTCAAATTCCCGCGATTTTTAATTCTGGAATGCTACTGCATGTCAAAAATCAGCTCCTATTTTATCGGCGTTACGCCTCGCTAGATACTCAGCACGAGCAAACCATGAACAGTCGTTCAATCAACTATTCCGATCCAGTAGTGTCCGGTTAAAAATCGAATAAATTCAATTGGTTAGCGGTGGGTGTTATTTCAGAAATGTAGTCATCGGTCTGAAAGGCGCATGAAATCTCGGTTTTTTCAAAAACGGAGACCGATAAAATCTGTAATAAAGTG
>JACQDW010000076.1 GCA_016200845.1 Burkholderiales bacterium
CTCAAACCACGCGGCACAGGTAGGCATTGCGCGACAGGCGCTACGCAATATTCCGCATAGCCACCACCCTGCACCAAAGCACAGACGACGTCGCCAATTCTAAAATCACTCCCGACCAAGTCACCCGCAACGATTTCACCCGCAACTTCCAAGCCGGGCAAGTCTGACGCACCTACTGGCACCGGATAATGCCCCATTCTTTGCAGCACGTCAGGACGATTCACACCCGCTGCCACCACCCGAATCAGGACTTCACCCGCGGCTGGCACTGGCACAGGTCGCGCACACTGACGCAACACATCGGCCGCACCAAACTCACTAATCTCGATCGCACGCATGAAGCCCCCCCCTCATTCAAATTTTCCATAAAAAAAACCGCTAATCCCAAGACCAGCGGTTTTCTTATTCCAGGCAGCGAACCAACCCTTAAGTCAATTCGCTCCGCGTACGATTAAGCCTCAGTCGCTGCTGACGCTTCCGCCGCCACTTCTGCTGCTGGCGCCGCTTCGATAGCCGCCTTCATCGACAATTTAAAACGACCGCGATCATCTGTCTCCAACACTTTCACACGCACTTGCTGACCTTCTTTCAAATAGTCAGCAACTGCATTGACGCGCTCATTGGCGATTTGACTGATGTGCAGCAAGCCGTCTTTGCCCGGCATGATTTGTACGATGGCACCGAAATCCAACAACTTCAATACGGTACCTTCGTAGATCTTGCCGACTTCAACTTCTGCCGTCAATTCTTCAATGCGACGTTTCGCCTCCTGACCTGCCGCTGCATCCACAGAAGCGATAGTAACGACACCTTCATCACTGATATCGATCTGTGTACCAGTCTCTTCGGTCAATGCACGAATCACCGCGCCGCCCTTACCGATCACGTCACGGATTTTTTCTGGATTGATTTTCACAGTAATCAAACGCGGTGCGAAGTCAGACAATTCCACCTTACCTGCTGGAACCGCTTTTTGCATTTCACCCAGAATGTGCTCACGACCTTCTTTAGCTTGTGCCAAAGCGACTTGCATAATTTCTTTAGTGATGCCTTGAATCTTGATATCCATCTGCAAAGCAGTAATACCTTCTGCCGTACCTGCAACTTTAAAGTCCATGTCGCCGAGATGATCCTCATCACCCAGGATGTCAGTCAACACAGCGAACTTATTGCCGTCTTTGATCAAGCCCATCGCGATACCTGCAACATGCGCTTTCATCGGCACACCAGCATCCATCAGAGCCAGACAACCACCGCATACCGACGCCATAGAAGAAGAACCATTGGACTCAGTGATTTCAGATACCAAACGCACAGAATAGCTAAACTCTTCTGGTGATGGTAAAGCAGCTTGCAATGCACGTTTTGCCAAACGACCGTGACCAATTTCACGACGCTTAGGTGTACCAACGCGACCTGTTTCGCCCGTTGCAAACGGAGGCATATTGTAGTGCAGCATGAAGCGATCAGAATACTCACCCATCAAGGCATCAATCTTCTGCTCGTCACGCGCCGTACCCAAAGTAGCGATGACCAAAGCCTGCGTCTCACCACGAGTGAACAAAGCTGTACCGTGCGTACGTGGCAAGACACCAGTACGGATTGTGATTGGGCGCACAGTGCGTGTATCACGGCCATCAATACGTGGCTCACCATCCAAAATTTGTGAACGAACGATCTTAGATTCCAATTCGAACATGATGTTGCCGACGTCGCCAGAATCAGGCGCATCTGTGCCAGCCGCTGCCGCTTGCTCAGCCAAAGCTGCACTCACTGCAGCACTTGCAGCCTTCAACTGCTCAGTACGTGCTTGCTTTTCTTTGATTTGATAGGCTGCGCGCAATAATGGCTCTGCTGTTGCAGTCACTGCCGCGATCAAGACTTCATTCTTAGGAGCTGGTGCCCATTGCACCTCTGGCTTACCACCGTCACGCACCAAATCATGAATCGCGTCAATCACGGCTTTCATTTGCGTATGACCATACACAACCGCGCCCAACATCACTTCTTCGGACAATTGTTGCGCTTCAGATTCAACCATCAACACGGCTGATTCCGTACCTGCAACGACCAAATCCATCGCTGATGTTTTCAACTGTGTGGCAGTTGGATTCAACACATATTGACCATCGATATAACCAACACGTGCCGCACCCACCGGACCACTAAATGGAATACCAGCAACGCAGATCGCAGCGGACGCACCGATCATCGCGGCGATATCGGGATCGATCTCAGGATTCACAGATAACACATGCACGATCACTTGCACTTCATTCAAATAGCCTTCTGGGAACAGAGGGCGAATTGGTCTGTCGATCAGACGCGAAGTTAATGTTTCTTTTTCTGACGGGCGGCCTTCACGCTTGAAGAAACCACCTGGAATACGACCAGCCGCGTAACTCTTTTCCATATAATCCACAGTCAGCGGAAAGAAATCCTGACCTGGCTTTGCATCTTTTTTAGCAACCACAGTTGCCAATACAACTGTATCTTCAATCGACACCATCACCGCGCCAGATGCCTGACGTGCGATTTCCCCTGTTTCCAATGTCACTGTATGTTGACCATATTGGAATGATTTTGTAACTTTATTAAACACAATGTGTCCTTTCATTTTTTTCCGACAGATTTCCAGGCGCTGTCGTTCACCTCACCACAAGCGATCCTATCCGGCTCGCTTTTACTTAACGCAAAGCACAACACAACTACGATGCACTACTAAGCTCAGACGAAGAAAGCATCAACATCCAAACTTCCAGAAGACAAAAAGCCTGCGGCAGTTGCACTGACGCAGGCTTTTTGCTTAATTCTTTGCTAGGCTCAGCAAAATATTCTGACGAATAAATTACTTACGCAAGCCGAGTTTTTCGATCAAAGAGCGATAACGGTTCAAATCTCTGGACTTGAGGTAAGACAACAAGCTCTTACGGCGGTTAACCATCATGATCAAACCACGACGTGAGTGGTGATCTTTAGAGTGAGCTTTGAAGTGACCGTTCAAGTCATTGATACGTGCAGTCAACAAAGCAACTTGCACTTCTGGAGAACCTGTGTCGTTTTGACCACGGGCGTTATCCGCTACGATAGCGGCTTTTGCACTTTTTTCGATAGACATAATCTTCCTTTACATGCGATACCAAGAGTGAGATTAATTCCAAACACCATCGATATCGTGAAAATACATTAAATAAATCCCATCAGACTTGATGAGACCGCGACTATAGCATGAAACAAGCCACAGCCTCAAGCCCGACCTGAGCAATTTGTTCAAATCTGTGGATTCAGCTTTTCCACCTTGGAATACAATTTATTCAATGCCGAAATGTACGCCTTCGCCGAAGCCACGACAATGTCAGGATCAGCACCAACGCCATTCACTATCCGCCCAGCTTTACTTAAACGTATCGTCACCTCACCTTGCGACTGCGTTCCTGCTGTAATCGCGTTGATCGAGAACAACAACAATTCCGCTTCGCTACGCACTTCGGATTCAATCGCATTGACGATGGCATCGACCGCACCATTACCTTGAGCAATACAGGATTTTTCGCGATCACCTATGGTCATCACCACGACAGCCGACGAGCGCTCTCCCGTTTCAGAATGCTGGCTAATTGACACCAAGCGATAATGATCCGCGACATGTGAATGCTCTTCTTCCGCCACCACCGCCATAATATCTTCATCAAAAATCTCTGATTTTTTATCGGCAAGATCTTTAAAACGGGCAAATGCGGCATTGATTTCTACTTCAGACTCCAAAGCAATGCCCAATTCTTGCAAACGCTGTTTAAAGGCATTGCGACCCGAGAGCTTGCCGAGCACGATTTTATTAGCACTCCAGCCCACATCTTCTGCACGCATGATTTCATAGGTATTGCGCGCCTTCAAAATACCATCTTGGTGAATGCCAGACGCATGCGCAAAGGCATTCGCACCCACAATCGCTTTATTCGGCTGCACCGCAAAGCCGGTAATTTGCGACACCATTTTGGACGTTGCAACGATCTGACTCGCGTCAACGCCGATATCCAAGTTGAAATGATCTTTACGGGTGCGTACCGCCATCACGATTTCTTCCAAAGCTGTATTACCTGCACGCTCACCGAGGCCATTGATCGTACACTCAACTTGGCGCGCGCCGCCTATCATCACACCCGCGAGCGAATTGGCCACCGCCATTCCCAAATCATTATGGCAATGCACAGACCAGATCGCTTTATCAGAATTAGGAATCGTTTCGCGTAAACGCTTTAAAGTCGAGCCGTACAATTCCGGCACGCCGTAACCGACCGTATCGGCAAAATTAATCGTCGTCGCACCTTCTTTGATGACGGCTTCAATCACGCGGCACAAAAAATCAAAATCAGACCGGCTCGCGTCTTCTGGACTAAATTCAATATCATCGGTAAACCGTCGCGCAAAGCGCACCGCCTGTATCGCTTGCTCCAAGACCTGATCCGGCGACATGCGCAATTTCATTTCCATGTGCAAAGGCGATGTCGCGATGAAGGTATGAATGCGCTTGCGACGCGCTTTCTCCAAGGCTTCTGCGGCACGTGAGATATCTCGGTCATTGGCGCGCGACAAGGAGCAAATAATCGGTTCACGCACCGCTGCTGCAATCGCTTTGATCGATTCAAAATCACCGGGTGAGGCGGCAGCAAAACCGGCCTCGATCACGTCCACCTTCAAGCGCTCCAGCTGACGCGCAATCCGCACCTTTTCGTCGCGCGTCATTGATGCCCCGGGGGATTGTTCGCCATCACGCAAAGTGGTGTCGAAGATGATGAGTTGGTCTGCCATGTTTGCCTCCAAAATACCTGAATAAGATAAAAAATAAAGAATGTAAAAGGATAGAAAGGGTAAAACAGTGGACTTGAATAGACTTTTCCCGCCCCGTGCAAGACGCGCATGGGTGAGACACTACTCAAGTTGTGGGGATAAGGGATTTAGCGCGCGAGCGCTAGTAGATTCGCTAGAGTTAGCGATAACAGAGAAGCTAGGATAGCAGCAACTGGCAAGACCAACGACAAAAGCAGACCGGAGCGGTCTGCTTGAGTAAGTGCATTGTGTGCACCGGATGTCGTGGAAGTGAAATTCATGGGAAAGACTATAAGCGGCTTTCAAAAAAAGCGCAAGTGCCGTTCCTCAATTAATTTTTAATGTCGGATGAGCTCGCATTTTCAGGCTCGCCATGCACATCATCGGACAACTGCACCAGACTCACCGGGCGGCCACTGCGCCAGCGCCATAACAGCAAAACATAACCGGACAAGGCATAAATCACGAACAAAGAAAACAAGACTTTGGGAGGATCACTGACCACAGCGACATAGCCAAGCACGATCAAAAACGGCGCGATAAAAGGTACTGAGCGCTTCAGATTCAAATCTTTAAAGCTATAAAACGGCACATTGGTCACCATCGTTAAGCCCGCAAATAAAGCCACGCTCCAGGCAAACCAACGCACATCGACGCCCGCCACGCCCAAATCATCCATCAGCAAAATAAAACCTGCAACCAAGGCCGCTGCTGCCGGACTAGGCAAGCCTTGAAAATATCGTTTATCGACCACCGTGATATTGGCATTAAATCGCGCCAGGCGCAGCGCAGCGCCCGCGCAGTACACAAAGGCCGCCAGCCAGCCCCATTTACCCATGCCCTTCAAGGCCCATTCATAGGCGATAAGCGCGGGAGCAACACCAAACGAAACCATATCGGACAAACTATCATACTGAGCGCCAAATTCACTCTGCGTATTGGTCATCCGCGCCACCCGGCCATCGAGACTATCCAAGACCATCGCCACAAAAATCGCCAAACCGGAATGTTCAAATTTTTGGTTCATCGCCATGACAATGGCATAAAAACCGCAAAACAAGGCGGCAGTGGTAAAAGCATTGGGGAGTAAATAAATGCCGCGCGATGGCTTGACTGCCGCGCCTTGAAGTTCGGTGCTGTTTTTTCTCGCACCACGTGGGAACAACTTAAAACTACCCTTGGGCTTACGATTTTTTGGTGGAGTCATACTGAATCTAGAGTCTGAAATGAAGGTCACTGGCGGTTAAACATACCCTGCAAAATTACCCGCTCAAGTGAAGAATGACGCCAAGTATAACCGCGAAAGCAGCAACCGAGAATCTTTTAGGCCACACAAAAAAACGGGCTTACTCCGACGCAATCGAAGTAAACCCGAAAACGAAACCCTCTATCTCAAACTATTGCGCTTGCTTCAATTGCTCCAAGATCGCTGGATTTTCCAGAGTGGAGACATCCTGAGTAATTTCCTCGCCCTTAGCCAGTACGCGCAACAAACGCCGCATAATTTTTCCCGAGCGCGTCTTCGGCAAATTATCGCCAAAACGGATTTCCTTAGGTTTGGCAATAGGACCAATCTCTTTGGCGACCCAATTTCGCAATTCCAGCGCAATCTGTTTCGCTTCATCGCCCATAGGACGACTGCGCTTCAAAACAACAAAGGCGCAAATTGCTTCGCCTGTCATGTCATCGGGCTTACCAACAACCGCCGCCTCTGCTACCAAGGGATTGGCGACCAAGGCCGATTCAATTTCCATCGTTCCCATGCGGTGCCCAGATACATTAAGCACGTCGTCTATGCGTCCGGTGATGGTGAAATAACCAGTGTCTTTATTGCGAATCGCGCCATCGCCAGCGAGGTAGGTTTTGCCACCCAACTCTTCGGGGAAATAGCTCTTTTTAAATCGTTCAGTGTCACCCCAGATGTTGCGTATCATGGCAGGCCAGGGGCGCTTGACGACCAAGATGCCACCCTGCCCGTTCGGCAAATCGGCTCCCGTCTCATCGACGATCGCCGCCATAATGCCTGGCAAAGGCAAGGTGCAGGAGCCCGGTACCAAGGGAGTTGCGCCCGGCAATGGCGTAATCATGTGACCACCTGTTTCGGTCTGCCAGAAAGTATCCACGATAGGGCATTTTTCGCCACCGACATTGCGGTAATACCACATCCAGGCTTCGGGGTTAATCGGCTCACCGACCGAACCCAGTAAGCGCAAGGAACTCAAATCATATTGTTTGGGGTGAATCGTTGCATCACCATCTGCAGCCTTAATCAATGAACGGATTGCTGTTGGCGCAGTGTAGAAAATCGAGACGCGATGACGCTGTATCATGTCCCAGAAACGGCCAGCGTTAGGATAAGTAGGGACGCCCTCAAACACCATTTCAGTTGCGCCCATCGCGAGCGGACCGTAGGCAACATAAGTGTGTCCCGTGACCCAGCCTATGTCGGCGGTACACCAGAACACATCGCTGGCTTTAATATCAAACGTCCACTTCATGGTCAACATCGCCCACAGCAAATAGCCGCCCGAGGAATGCTGCACACCTTTGGGTTTTCCGGTGGAGCCTGAGGTGTATAAGATGAACAAAGGATGCTCGGCGCTGACCCATTCTGGCTCGCAAACTTCGGATTGATTTGCGACTACATCATGCATCCACAGATCACGCTGCGTATCAAATGGCACCGCACCTGCTGTGCGTTGATAGACAATCACTTTGCCTACATTTTCACAGCCACCGAGTGACAAGGCTTCATCGACAATCGCTTTCAAAGGAAGATGCTTGCCGCCGCGCACTTGCTCATCTGCTGTCACCACGATAGTCGCGCCGACATCGACGATGCGCTCTTGCAAAGATTTTGCCGAGAAGCCACCAAACACCACAGAATGCGTCGCACCAATACGCGCGCAAGCTTGCATCGCGACTACGCCTTCCACCGACATCGGCATGTAGATCACAACGCGATCGCCTTTTTTAACATTCAAAGAACGTAAAGCATTAGCGAAGCGGCAGACTTTTTTGTGCAACTCAGAATAAGTAACGCGATTAACCTCGCCGTTATCTGCTTCAAAAATCAGGGCATGTTTGTCGCCTAAACCTTTTTGCAAATTCACGTCCAGGCAATTGTATGAAACATTGAGCAGACCATCTTCGAACCATTTATAAAGTGGCGCTTGGGATTCGTCCAGGGTAGTCGTAAATGGCCGATGCCAGTGCAGGTTTTCACGTGCCAATTTTGCCCAAAATCCCTCGTAGTCTTCTGCGGCATCAGCACACATGGCGCGGTAAGTATCCATGCCCGAAATCGTCGCATTCGCAACAAAATGAGCATCAGGATGAAACACGCGTGATTCCGTTTTTACTTCTTGTTCCGACATAATGATCTCCATGCTGGTTTGGGACTTACACAAAATTGTGCTGACAAGGCGAATGCCACAAGGCCAAAGTCTGTTTTGCGTAAGTCCTATGTTTATGTTAATTTTGGAACGATTCTAAGTCTAGAAATCCAAAAAAGCTACGATTTCCGCACTGGTATCAGACATAAATACCAATCAAATACCACATCAGACGCGGCGAAGGACCGAAACTGTGAATTGGTTCTAGCAGGACAAATGCAGACAGGCGATAGTCAAGGGTGTAAAATGGCGCACTCTTTTTCTGGCTGTGTTAATACGGTTGTACAGGCTTCACACCAGAAAAAACCGCCAGCTCTTTTCAAGCCTATCTAGCCAAATAGCCTTACTAGCCATTATTCGAGTGAGAACATGACTGCCAGCACAGTAATCAAATACGACGATCTCGTCGAATCCGTCGCCGCCGCATTGCAATACATCAGCTACTACCATCCTCAAGACTACATCAGCCATTTGGCGCGTGCTTATGAAATCGAGCAAAGCCCAGCTGCCAAGGACGCGATTGCACAAATTCTGACCAACTCGCGTATGTGCGCAGAAGGCAAGCGCCCGATTTGTCAGGACACCGGTATCGTCAATGTATTTTTAAAGATCGGTATGGGCGTGCGCTTTGAAGGCTTTTCTGGTTCGATTATCGATGCCGTCAATGAAGGTGTGCGCCGTGGCTATGGTTTTGCCGACAATGTCTTACGCGCCTCTATCGTCGCTGATCCACAATTTGAACGCAAAAATACCAAGGACAACACACCTGCCGTGGTGCACATGGAATTAGTCCCAGGTAATACCGTCGATGTACAGCTCGCTGCCAAAGGTGGTGGCTCCGAAAACAAAACCAAATTCGTCATGCTCAATCCTTCCGATTCTTTGGTGGATTGGGTCATGAAAACTGTCCCTACGATGGGCGCTGGCTGGTGCCCACCTGGCATGCTCGGCATCGGTATCGGCGGCACTGCAGAAAAAGCGATGTTGATGGCGAAAGAATCCTTGATGGAAGACATCGACATGCACGAATTAAAACTGCGTGGGCCACAAAACAAGACAGAAGAGCTGCGCATAGAATTGTGTGACAAGATCAATGCCTTAGGCATAGGCGCACAGGGCTTGGGCGGCTTGACCACGGTGCTCGACGTTAAGATCAATATGTACCCTACCCATGCGGCGTCTAAACCAGTCGCCATGATTCCTAATTGCGCGGCAACGCGTCACGCCCACTTTGTACTCGATGGCTCTGGCCCTACGTATATGGAGCCACCATCATTGTCGAACTGGCCAGATGTGCACTGGGTGGCAGATACTGAAAAATCCAAACGCATTGATCTCAATACCTTGACCAAGGAGGAAGTAGCCTCTTGGAAACCGGGTCAGACTTTACTCTTAAACGGCAAAATGCTGACTGGCCGCGATGCTGCGCATAAGCGGATTCAAGACATGTTGGCAAAAGGCGAAACCTTGCCTGTCGATTTCACCAATCGTGTGATTTATTACGTTGGACCAGTTGATCCTGTGCGTGATGAAGCCGTTGGCCCTGCAGGTCCGACCACAGCCACCCGCATGGACAAGTTCACTGACATGATGCTGGAAAAGACTGGTTTGATTTCTATGATTGGTAAAGCCGAGCGTGGCCCCACTGCGATCGAATCAATTAAGAATCACAAATCGGCGTATTTGATGGCAGTCGGCGGCGCGGCTTATCTGGTCTCGAAAGCGATCAAGAGTGCCAAAGTTGTAGGCTTCGCTGATCTGGGTATGGAAGCGATCTACGAATTTGATGTCACGGATATGCCAGTCACAGTCGCCGTCGATTCCAACGGCATATCGGTGCACAATACAGGCCCTAAGGAATGGCAAGCTAAAATAGGCATCATTCCAATTGCTTAAAGCGGACATATACACTGCAAGCGAACCCGCCAACCGTAATGCTCCGGTTGGCGTGTTTGATTCTGGCATCGGTGGTTTATCGGTGGTCAAACACTTGCGGCAGCAATTGCAGCAGGAACGATTTTTATACGTCGCTGACTCAGGCTATGCGCCTTATGGCGAACGCAGCGAACAAGAAATCATCGCGCGCTCCATCAAGATCACCGAATTTTTCTTGCAACACCACATCAAGGCCTTGGTGGTCGCCTGCAATACCGCAACAGCTGCAGCGGTTGCCGTCTTACGGCAGCGCTATCCTGATTTGATCATTGTTGGCATCGAGCCCGGCTTAAAACCAGCGGCCGCTGTCAGCCAAACTCAAAGGGTGGGCGTATTGGCGACGCGCTCGACCTTGAACAGTGAAAAATTCACACTCTTGCACGCACAATTGAGTGCGGAGACCAAGTCCCAATTTATCCCTCAAGCTTGCGTTGGTTTGGTCAATCAGATTGAACAAGGCGACCTGAATGCGCCCGCCTTAATCGAGCTATTACGTGGCTATGTCACACCCTTGTTGGAACAGGATGTCGACACCTTAGTTTTGGGTTGTACGCACTACCCTTTTGTGGAGCACTTAATTCGCAAAGTGATCACGCAATATCAAGCCGCACATGCAGAGAAAAAAACTGTGCATCTGATTGACACCGGAGAAGCGGTGGCACGACGCTTGTTGAATCTTTTGACCGCGCGCCAGCTACTCAATGCAAATGGCACCCAAGAGTTGCAAGCATGGACAACGGGGCAAGTAACTATTTTGCGCTATGGATTGTCATTCATGATGGATCAAACGCAATTGGACAATACGCCAGCGGTATCAATTCAAATCTGACTGAGGTGGCTTGTACAAAACGCTCAAGCCCTCACCAAAACGTCCCTGAAACCCACTCGCGGAAGCACGATCACCACGATACCAACGTAGTAATTGCATGGCGGTCCAAGGCGCTTGTCCTGACTTCATCTGTAGCATCAAACGGATCTCGGCGAACAGTGGTTCGCCATCCTCATCACGCAGCAGTGGGTAGGCTTGATAACGCGGTTGCACCAGCCAGTCTTGTGCCGACGGAAGCGCATCCAATTGCTGCGCCGTGGTATGCAAAAGCAGATCTTTACCGGCAAATGAAAAACAATTTTTCGCCACCAATTGCGAAGCGGGCAAACCTAGACTTCTCCATTGATGGGCAAACGCATTCTTGGGTTCTCCCTGCAAATGCAAGTGCGGTGCCAGGCCTTTATTCACCGCAAAATACCAGCCCGGATGATTTTGCCATTCCACGTGCGCCTGCTGCAGTTTGGAGATCGTCGCGGTCTGTTCGGCAATTTCACTTAGTATCAGGCGATTGCATAAACGTTCTATAGTACGGCCATCAAGACGATTTTTTATGTGCTGATCAGAGTACAGCTCCACATCTTCTGGGTCGAGCAAGGGCATATCCCATAACGCAGCACTCGCATTCAAGTCGAAACTTGTCGCACGTTGTTGATGGTCATGTTCCAGCATCGCTGTTGACTTGCCAGCGCACAGCCACTCGCGCGTTGCTTGCAACCAGTGTTGCTGCGTTGGTAGCATTTGCCACGGCCTGAGCTGCGCCAAGGGTGGAGCGATTTCAGAATAGGCTTGATGTAATAAATAGCTGGTAGCTAAGATCGAGGTAAAGGCTTGGAATTCCACCAAACGTATGCTCCACCCCGCCTCCGATTGCGGGTCTGCGATCACAGCATAGTCAACCGTCAGCACATCAGCATCACAGGCGTTTCTCCACGCTGCAGGTATCGATTCGGCGGTCAAATAGGGACGTAATTGTTGGCAAAGATCGGCGCTGCGCTCTTGCAATAAGCGATCAAGACGTTTTGACGCGACCACGGGCAGCTCTGAAATCAGGTGTTCATCCAAACTCACCGCAGCACCCGGACAGGCGGCTCGCCAAGCTTGCGCCACACTGGATTTATCAAAGCGAAAGCGCCCCAACACCTCCAAACTCAATGGATGTAAAGGCGGATCACTGGAAGGAACGCAAGTGAGCATAGATAAGACTCACATGCGGCGCGATGGATGAATATAGGTCTGCCCGGTCGCATCGACCAAATGCTGTACCAGATCGTGATAATTATGGGTCTGACTAAAAATACCGCGCTGCACATCAGCCGACACACCCGAGGAAAACAATTCATCGACCCTGCTCTTCAAGGCGTGCGCCAAGCCCAGCTCTTTCGCCGCTGGCATCAGGCGTTCCAGCCATTGTTGGAAATAAGTGCGCATGGGCATTTGCGTTTCGCTCTTCCAATCGACTAAGCTCGCCGCCAAACCACGACGCCGCACTCGCCATTTATTTTCTTCCAGGCAGGCGCGAGACAAAGGTGTGGGCAAACAATCGTTGTAATACTCATCGACTAAGGTATGCACCTCACATTGCAGCAGCGCGCAAATTAACCAAATGTGCGATAAGGAAGGCGTTGCATCGCAGATTCTGACTTCCAGAGTGCCATAAACATGGTGCAAACGCAGGTCTTCCCACATCCCGTGCTGCGCTTCTAAGGTGCCCATTTTTCTCAGTAATTGAATGTGATTCTCGTAGTCGGCCTGCGACTGCCAGATATCGGGCGTCCCCATGCGCGGCAAGCGATCTAGCATGGAATGTCGCCAGCTCAAAACACCCGTATCGCGCCCCTCATAAAAAGGTGAGCTCAAGGAAATCGCCAGCACTGCCGCCAGACTATGCCGCAGTCGATTAAAGATCGCGATGCGGGAGACATCCGCAGGCAAGCCCAAATGCACATGAAATCCATACGACACCATGCCACGCATGATGTCGGCGTATTCATCGATCAAGCGTATGTAGTGCTGATGTTTGCTTTGATCTCGGTTGATTTCTTGCTGTTTCCAATCCGAAAAAGGATGGGCGCCCGCTGACAAGACTTTTTGTCCCTGGGCGTCAGCGCGTTGCCGTATCACTTCTCGCATGCAAAGAACAGAATCGACGATTTGATCTGGCGTCTGACAAATCGGCGTTTGCAACTCAACCACCGCCTTATGCAACTCACACGAAGAACTGCCATTTTGATCGGGAAACTCACGCTTACCCCGCTCGAAATCATGCGGCACTAACTCCAATGTGGACTGATCCACCACCTGAAGTTCTTCTTCCGCACCAAGCGTAATTGAGTAAGCCATCGGTCTCTCTGTCATTTAAATTAATCAAGATTACAGCGCCCAATGTAGGCGCGAACACTTGCACTCGCATAACCAGCAACATCGCTTTCATTCTACTTGACATTTTCAAATTTAGTAGACAGTTTCAAAGCAAGAACACTGCGGTAAAAACCCTTCTTTTGTGCGATTTAGAATTATTTAACTAGACCGCTAAGAACGATTTCCACTATCCTCATCTCCGCACAAATAAAAAATGGAGACCATCATGAGCGACACGAAGCACACACGAAAATTACTGGTACTCTTAGGAAAATACGAAGAAAGCCACCGTCACCCCCACAATGAAATCATTCACTTTGTCTGCGTTCCTGTGATTGTATGGACAGTGCTAGCGCTGCTTTGGCTGCTACACCCTTTCGTCGCAATCGGCGCGGCTTGTCTGGCTCTGGTGTATTACTGGACGCTATCCAAGCCATTTGCACTAGGCATGGCTATCATGGCGGGATGTATGTTGGGATTGACCTTCGCGCTTCCAACGACCTTACTCTTTCCGGTGGCGCTCAGTGCTTTTGTGATAGCCTGGATAGGTCAGTTTATCGGGCATAAGATAGAAGGAAAAAAGCCGTCGTTTTTTGAAGACCTTCAATACTTATTGATAGGCCCGCTATTCGTTCTCAGCTTTCTCTATCGCCGCCTTTCAATTCGCTATTGAGTTAGCTACCGACTTAGCGACTGACGAAAAAAAACCTGCAAGGTCATTGCAGGTTTCTCAATAAGGGAGGTTTTGCGATCTTCACGCAAATTGATGCTGACAACGATTAAGACAAACTCCAGACGTGCTCCAGCTTTGCCCATGCTTGCTGCGCCTTGCCGTCTTTCACTGCAGGTTTGAATTTGCAGGAAGTATAAATCTTCACCGCTGCCTTATCCAAAGTCTTGGAACCACTGGATTGCTCGACTTTCGATTCGATCACATTACCATCAGGGGCAACCAACACAGACAACAATACCGTTCCACTCTCTTCGTTGATCAATGAAGATTTTGGATAAACAGCCTTTTCGCAAGTTTGCTTATCTACAGTAGGAACATCGGCAGCATTAGCAGCACCAATAACACTTAACAACGCAACTAATAATACAAGTTTCTTCATAGTAAGCCTTTCGAAAAATAAAACAGAAAATTTGAAATACCGGCGCAGAACAATTTCCACATGGCAATGGTAGGTATTCTAAATTGTTTTTTGCCGTGTGGCAATAACTTTGCACAAATTTTCAGCAAAATAATTTCGATATTTTTCTGTAAGTAATTGATATGACAAGGAAATAATCAAAACGAAAACAAAAACAAGCTCTCCAAGGTTTGCCGAAGGAATTCATTAGACTTACACCATTTCATTTCCATAAGGCAAAAAAAATGGCGTCAATTTTGTTTGGCGCCATTTTTCTCACTACTTCAATACTGTTTTCTAAGGACGCGCGAATTTATTCGATATGCGCGCTTCCCTATAATTACTCGTAGTCGCTCATAGGTACGCAAGCACAGAACAAGTTACGGTCACCGTAGACGTTATCAGCGCGTCCGACCGGCGCCCAGTATTTTTGCTTACGTAATGCTGGTACTGGGTAAGCGGCAACTTCGCGGCTATACGCATGATTCCACTCATTCGCCACCAGCACTTCTGCGGTGTGTGGCGCATTCTTCAATGGATTATCTTTAGCATCAAATTCACCACTGGCGACTTTGGCGATTTCTTCGCGGATGGAAATCATCGCGTCGATGAATCGGTCCAATTCTGCCTGAGATTCACTTTCTGTCGGTTCTATCATCAGCGTGCCCGGCACTGGGAAGCTCATAGTCGGTGCATGGAAGCCGAAGTCGATGAGACGCTTGGCCACGTCTTCATTCGAGATACCAGTTGCATCGGTCAATGGACGCAAATCCAAAATGCACTCGTGCGCAACCAGACCATCATGACCCGAGTACAGCACAGGATAATGTGGTGCCAAACGCTTAGCGACATAGTTCGCCGCCAGCATTGCCGCTTCCGTCGCCGCCTTCAAGCCTTCTGCGCCCATCATCGCGATATACATCCAGGAGATAGGCAAAATCGAAGCGGAACCAAATGGTGCGGCACTGACAGTGGAAATACCTGTCTCACTACGCACATAGCCGTTTGAGCGCTGATTCGGCAAGAATTTTGCCAGATGCGCACCCACTGCCACAGGACCGACACCAGGACCGCCACCACCGTGAGGAATACAGAAGGTCTTGTGCAAATTCAAGTGACTGACGTCGCCACCAAATTTGCCTGGCGCAGCTACGCCGACCAGCGCATTCATGTTGGCGCCATCGACATACACCTGACCACCATTGGCATGCACGATTTCGCACAATTGACGGATACCTTCTTCAAACACACCGTGCGTCGATGGATAAGTCACCATCGCTGCCGCCAGATTGTCCTTATGTTTTTCTGCTTTTGCCGCCAGATCAGCCAGATCGACGTTACCGTTCGCATCGCATGCCACCACCACCACATCCAAGCCCGCCATCGATGCGGATGCTGGATTAGTACCGTGAGCGGAAGATGGAATCAACACGATATTTCTATGCATGTCGCCACGTGACTCGTGGTATGCCTTGATGATCAGCAAACCAGCATACTCACCTTGTGAGCCTGCATTCGGTTGCAAGGAAACCGCATCGTAACCGGTGGCCGCGCACAACATCGCTTCTAACTGATCAATCATTTCGCGATAGCCGACGGTCTGATCGTTCGGTGCGAAAGGATGGATGTTAGAGAATTCTGGCCAGGTGACAGGAATCATTTCCGATGTCGCATTCAACTTCATCGTGCATGATCCCAATGGAATCATAGTGCGATCTAAAGCCAGATCTTTATCCGCCAAAGTACGCAAGTAACGCAACATTTCGTGTTCTGCGTGATAGCGATTGAAAGTTGGATGGGTCAGGAAAGTCGTGCTACGTGCCACAGTCGCTGGGAACGCATCGTTCACAGCGGCTTCTGTCGCCACGAAATCAGGTGTCGCTTTGCCTTGTGCAAAGAGTGACCACAACGCTTCAACATCAGTGCGAGTGGTGGTCTCATCGAGAGAAACACCAACTTGCGTAGCGCTGATCGCGCGCAGATTGTAGCCAGCCTTGACAGCGGCAGCATGCACTGCGGCAGCGTCGGCAACATTGATGGTCAAAGTATCGAAGAAACTCGCGTTGGCAATTGCCACGCCCATAGATTTCAAACCAGCCGCCAAAGTACCTGTCAAACGGTGGGTACGTTGCGCGATTTGCTTCAAGCCAGCCGGGCCGTGATACACCGCGTACATCGACGCCATCACTGCCAACAAGACCTGGGCGGTACAGATATTGGAAGTCGCTTTTTCACGGCGAATATGCTGTTCACGTGTTTGCAAAGCCAGACGGTAAGCTTGCTTGCCTTGTGCATCGACAGTCACGCCGACCAGACGACCTGGCATAGAGCGTTTGAACGCATCTTTAGTGCCCATGAAGCCTGCGTGTGGGCCACCAAAGCCGAGCGGCACACCAAAGCGCTGGCTGTTACCGACCACCACGTCCGCACCCCAGGTGCCCGGCGCTTCGATCAGGGTCAATGCCAGCAAATCAGCCGCTGCGATCACCATACCGCCTTTGGCGTGTACCGCTGCGGTAAATTCGCGATAGTCGCGCACTGCGCCATCTGCGCCCGGATATTGCAACAAGACGCCGAAGCAATCGTTTTCTATCGCTTCATTGCCTGTGCAAGTACGCACCTCGATACCGAGCGGCTTAGCGCGGGTTTCTATCACTTCGCGTGTTTGTGGCAAGACATCGTCAGCCACATAAAACACATTGGAATTCGATTTGCCAACGCGCTGCACTAAGGTCATCGCCTCTGCAGCGGCAGTACCTTCGTCCAGCATGGAGGCATTGGCGATATCCATGCCCGTCATATCCATGATGACTTGCTGGAAGTTCAAAATCGCTTCTAAGCGACCTTGAGAAATTTCTGGCTGATACGGTGTGTATGCGGTGTACCAAGCGGGATTTTCAAAAATATTGCGCAAGATAACGCCGGGCGTATGGGTGTTGTAATAGCCCTGACCAATCAAGGACTTCAACACTTTATTCTTGCTGGCTAAGGCTTTCAAAGTCGCCAGAGCTTCTGTTTCGGATTTTGCATCGGTAAACTGCGCCAATGGCAAAACGTCGTGACGACGGATATTCGCAGGCACAATCGCATCGATCAATGCATTGCGATCGGCATAGCCCAACACTTTGAGCATCGCGGCTTGTTCCGCGTCTGATGGGCCGATATGACGGGCGATAAAGGCATCATGTGCCTCAAGTTGAGTTAGGCTGGTACGTATCATGGTGTGTGTGGGAGGATAGAAAAATAAATTCAACGTCGAGTGGCAGACATGTAGGACGGGTGCAACCCGCCATCAATCGCAAATTTGCTACCTGCGTTTGGCGGGTTGCACCCGCCCTACAAAACTACTACTGTTTGATACCCCGAGAAATTCAATTATCGGGATGCAGTGCGAGGCACAAAACGGAGCAATACGTCGGTATTGCGAGTATTTGTAACGAAGCAATGCGCCCGAGAATTGGATTTATCGGGGTATCAAAATTTAGCCGATATTTTTTGCGTAGGCTTCTGCAGACATCAAAGCATCCACATCAGCCGCATTGGCTGGCTTCAATTTGAACAACCATGCATCAAATGCGCCGGCATTGATAGAGTCTGGTGCGTCAACCACCGCATCGTTCACGGCAACGACTTCGCCAGCCACTGGTGCATACACATCGCCCGCTGCTTTGACAGATTCGATCACGCAGCAATCTTTACCTGCGGCCAAAGTTGCGCCGACTTTTGGCAATTCGACGAAAACGATATCGCCCAATGCATCTTGCGCGAAATCAGTGATACCGACGGAAACTGTACCGTCCGCTTCAACGCGGATCCATTCGTGGGATTCTGTGTATTTACGATCTGCTGGAATTGTCATGTTGTTCTCCAAAAAAATTTAAAATGAATTCGACCTAATTTCTTTTTGTACTTCGCTCTGTATTTCTCTCACTCTAGGGAGCGCCAGAAATTCAATTATAGAGATGCAGTCCAAGGCGTAAACCGGAGCAATACGTCGGTATTGCGAGGATTTACAACGCCGGAATGCGCTCTAGAATTGGATTTATGGTGACTCCCTACGCGACTAAAACTTTACCGTTGCAAGCGCGCCAGAGCAATCGCTTCTTGCATGCTTGGGCTAAAGGTGCCACTGGTGATTTCGCCCTCGCCCTGAGTGGCAATAATTTTTTGATGGGCGCGCAAGATACCGCCTTTTTCACGCAGAATCAGGCCTAAGAATTGCGCAGTCTGGCCTTGTTCTAACAAAGCTTGTTTGCCGACGAAATCACGCTCGGCAACCAGATCAATCGTCCACGCCAAACCTGCGTTCAATGGATTGACGGTTTCATCCATATCCTGACCGTACAAATTCATACCGGCTTCCAAACGCAAAGTATCACGTGCACCGAGACCAGCAGGCTTCACGCCAGCAGCCGCTAAGGCATTCCATAAATCCGTCACACGCTCAACCGAAACGGCGATTTCAAAACCGTCTTCACCGGTGTAACCAGTACGCGCTACCATCACTTCACCGAAGCTGGTGTTTTCTACGATGACGGCGTTAAATGGTTTGATGTCAGCAGTCGCTGCTTTGGTTTCTGGCAAAACTTCCCAGGCTTTAGCGCGGGCATTCGGACCTTGTACAGCGATCAGGCCATAAGCATTCGCGCCATCGCGACGCTGCGTGATGGTGATGCCAGCATTGGTCGCTGCGTTATGCGCATTCATCCATGCCACGTCTTTTTCTGCCGTGCCGGCGTTAACCACCAGACGGAACCAGCTTTCGTTCATAAAGTAGATGATCAGATCGTCGATCACTGTGCCTTCAGGTTTTAACATGGCGGAATACAAAGCCTTGCCCGGCACTTGCAGTTTATCGACATTGTTAGCAACCAGACCGCGCAAGAAGCTGCGGACGTTTTCGCCTTTCAGATCGACCACGCACATATGGGAGACGTCGAACATGCCGACGTCGGTGCGCACGGCGTGATGTTCTTCGATTTGGGAGCCATAGTTGACTGGCATATCCCAACCGCCGAAATCAACCATTTTTGCGCCAGCCGCACGATGGGCTGCATTTAGGGGAGTAACTTTTAAGCTAGTAGCTTGCGTCATGTGAGTGCCTCAGTACCAATAATGGACAAAAAAAGGGACGAAAAAAAACATACAAGAACCACGTGTTCATCGTATGCCATCAAATCGCTACCCCTCTGTCCTGGTACCTGAGAGATTACGAGAAACTGCATTAGCAATTCATTCTCGTCGCACCTTCGGTGGGTAATCGAATGTTTTAGCCATCTGCTGAAACATTATTACCGCTCTCCAGAGTAGGGGAGTTTTCACACAACCCCGCTGATCGGTCCTTTTGCCTGAGAGTTTGTTGGGTATTAGCCCCTTCGGCGGCTGTCTGCTTGCTAGTGCAATGTCAGATGGCTCTCTCCCGATCAAGTGGCGCGATTATAACCCGAATCGCTTTATCGGAATCTCACGACACCACTTTTTTCTCGCATTTTTGTGCTTTTATTGGCTCACTTTGTGTCATTTCTCTTATTAGGACTTATGCAAAACAGACGCTGGCGTTGTTGCGTTCGTCTCGCCGTACAATTGTACTGTCTTCGCCTCCGCGTCTAGCCAGCGCAATTTTGCATAAATCCCAACTCAAAACAACACAAATCCCTATAAATGCACAGCACTATTCTTGCACCCGCTCTGTTTTTGCCGCTGCCGCGCCAGTCGCCTGATTCGCAGCACTCTGGCCTAGTGCCAAAATCGGCTGACGTGGTGGCTCGCCCCACATCCCTTTGCCGCGGGCAAAATAGGCGTGGAAGTGTCCCCAATACACCAAGCCATCGGCGCTGCGCGGATCGAGCAAGTAGAATCCCAGTCGCCCCAACGGCTGATTCAAAGGCACATATAATGCCTTGTCCAAAGTCTGATCATTCCAGATATATCCAGTGCGTTTTTCTGGCAATTGCGCTTTCCACTCGCCTTTGATTTGCGCGGTGAAGATGCCTTGAAAACTGTCTTTGGCGATGTCCCGTTCTGATTCGTGAAAGTACATCAACGCCTGATTTTTAGGGCGTTGCGAACCGGGCAAAATTATTAAGCCATGCGCCTGCAAAATCGGACGAATTTTTTCGGCATAGGCGGGATCAACCAGATAGCCTTGTGGAATGCTGATTTCATCGACCGCTTTGAATGCGACATAGGCGGGCAACTCCATAGACGACCGTGATTTTTCTCCGACAATCTGACCATTGGCATCTTTGATAGGATCGACCACTTCAAAGCGATAAGTCTCTGCCAATGTCATCTCGGTACGCAAGGGCAAACGCGCTTGTTGGCTCTGCCATTGCGCGGCCCAGCGATGTCGCGCTGCGGCTTGTTCGCGCGTGATCTCATCTTTGTGTTGTGCCAGCCAGCGCAAGAGTTCAACCACATAACGGCGATTATCTTCTATGCGCTCTTTGAAACTTCGATAGACATAAGTCTCAACCAACACGCCCAGCGCATATTGCAAGGTCGGATAATTGCTGACCAAATTAGGTGACGAGAAAGCCGATTCCCAGCCATCGATTTGTTTCTCTTTGTTGTAGCGGAAATTACCGTAATCATAGGTCGGCATGCCGGCCTTTTCCATCACAGCGCGAACATTGGTCAGCATGGTGCGATTTAAAGCTTGCAAAGGCGCGTCGCCACCCGTCGCCCACGCTGGTTCATAGGTGATATGAAAGCCGTGATAACTGCCATTGGTGGTGTGTAAATCAAACACGGCGGCTGGCTGAAAGTCCTGATACATGGCCAACATCCAACGGGTGTTGGCCGCAGTCGCTTTCATCATGTCGCGATTAAGATCGATGCCAAATGCATTTTCACGTGGCCCTACACCACCGATGGGATTCGGCTGATGACGACGATTGGCCGGATCTTGCGCATCGGCGCCGTCGGCATTGTATGTAGGTAGGGTGACGATCTCCAGCGCTTGTCGCAACTCAGGATATTTGCCTTGAACCAGTTCGCGCATAATCAATTGCATGGCATCTTTGCCTTCCACTTCACCTGCATGGATGCCTGCATTGATGTACACGCGCAAAGGCTGTTTTCCGCTTGATGCCAAACGCCAGGCATTTAAGGCTTGCCCAGTTTCTGTGGTGCGCGGCGCGTTTTTTGGGGCATAAGGTTTGAGTGTGGCATCGTGCTTTTGCAAGGCCGCCATAAATTGTGCGACATCGGCCACGGTGCTGGTGGACTGATAATTGTTTTGCTCAAAGCGCGTTAGCGGCCAATTGTTTTTTGCCTGCTGCGCCTGCGCGGGCAACAAGGCCAATAAGAATATTGCCGGACACAAGAGCGCGGCTAGCAGTGATTTTTTCATGGACATCGTCCTTTCTAGGCGATTTTATTTGGCCTTGTTTTGCTTCCAGGCTTCCACGTACTTAGCCGCTTTGGGATTATTCTCATCCCATTTCGGCGCTTCGTCACGATTAGCAATCTGGGCGATGGCAAGTGCCACGGCGCGATCTACTTTTGCCATATTCTCGTAATCGATTTTATGCGCCTCATCGCCGACGCCGTGATAATCAGGAAATCCATAAGCAACACTAATCGTATGCGCAGGAATGCCCTGATCGGCCAGCGCCTGATTGTCACTCGCGCCAAAATAACGATCACTATTCACAGGGTGTTTCCAAACGCGAATGCCAGAAGCATCACCAGCTTGCTTGATGATGGCGCCGACTTCAGAAAAATCAAAGCCAGTCACGCCCACAGAGGCCACTTGTGCGCCTTCAGAATCGTCGGTGCGACCCACTTGCTCGATATTGATACCAGCGACTGTTTTGTTGATCGCAAACAGCGGATGTTTGCCGTAAAAGCGCGAGCCGACCAAACCTTTTTCTTCACCAAAGAAAGTCATGAACACGATGCTGCGCTTAGGCCTTTCTTTCATGCCTGCGAAGGCTTTTGCCAGTTCTATCACCGACACTGTGCCGCTGGCATCATCATTGGCACCATTAAAAATACGGTCGCCGTCGCCACTGCTTTTCATTCCGATGTGATCATAATGCGCGGTCACCAGCACATAGGTATCTTTCAAAACAGGGTCGGAACCGCGCAATAAACCAACGACGTTGCGAACAATCACGGGGGTTTCTGGCGCTGTCTCGGACACTGACGCTGGAGCAGCTGCACCGGGACGACGCCGAATTTCTTTTTTCAAGACATTCCAATCTGCCGTTTGAAAATAGCCCTCATTCCCCACAGGTTCTAAACCCACCGAGCGAAATTGAGCGGCGATATACTCTGCCGCCAAATCTAAACCACGCGAAGGCGTGTCGCGCCCTTCCAATAAATCGGACGCCAAAAAATGCATGTGACCGCGCATGGCTTGCGCTGAAATCGCTTGCGCCGCTGGCGACTGTTGGGCTGAGACTTGTGTGACTGCAGATAAACAGAGAGCTGAAACCAATAGTTTCAGACGAGTTGCGTAGTGCATATTTCCCTTTCGATCCTGTTATTTTGAATGGATGAAGCGCCCATAAGAGTGCGACTGCGGAGTTTAGTTCCCCGCCTCCCTACTCGCGCAACATCCATTCCTTCAAGCCATTCACCCAGACTGGCGCTTGTAATTTGTAGTTCACCCGCAGTATCGCAGCGCGTCTATACAATTCTTCGAAATCAATTTCGGGTGCCGTTTTAAACGCAATCGCAACGACATTGGCGTCATGCACCTCGGGCAACCAGACCACCACATCAAAGCAAGTTTGCATGGCGGCGATATTTTTTTCTCGCTGCACATCATTGGCAAACAGATTGACGGTGAGCATGCCCTCAGCATTTAGACAATCGGCGCATGCTTGATAAAATTCTGGGCTATCTAAGACCGGACCTTCTGCTTCGGCATCATATAAATCGACTTGCAAAATATCGATCTTGCCGTGCCGCGCGGGATTGCGGACGAAGTCAAACGCATCCATCTCCAACACCTGCAAACGGGCATCATCTTCAGGCAATTTAAACTGCTCGCGGCACATGCGGATGACCTTGGGATTCAAATCAACTGCCGTCACCTGCGCATCAGGAAAGTGTCGGTAGCAAAATTTAGTTAGCGATGCTGCGCCCAAACCCAGTTGCACGATATGCTTCGGCAACATATTGAACAGCATCCAGAGATTCATTTGCTGCACATATTCCAGCTCTATCTGATCGGGCACGGCCAGCCGCATTGAGCCTTGTATCGGTGCGCAACTGGTGTCGCTATTGACCGCGCTGGCCAGATGTAAAGAGCGCACACCACGAAACTCTGAGACAAAAACATCGGGATGTTCGCTCTCAAGTCGCTCAGATTTGACATTTTTCTTCGCCATCTTATCGTTTCACCCCATGCCGCCAGGCGCAATCGGCGGAATGATCATTGACCATGCCTATCGCCTGCATGTAGGCGTAGATAATCGTGGTACCAACAAACTTAAATCCGCGCTTTTTCAAATCTTTAGAAATCTGATCGGACAAACTGGTGCTGATAATGCGCTCGCCCGCATTGACGATGGGCTGCCCCTGCACATAAGCCCATAAATAGGAATCCAAACTTCCACACTCCTCACAGAGACGCAGATAAGCTTGCGCATTACCGATGGTGGCGTTAATTTTGAGACGATTGCGAATAATGCCCGCGTTGCTCATCAGCACTTCTACTTTCTCAGCATCATAGTTTGCAATCTTGCGTGCATCCCAACCATCAAACGCGAGGCGATAGCTCTCACGTTTGTTCAGCACAGTCTCCCAACTCAAGCCCGCTTGCGCACCTTCCAGATTGAGCATTTCAAACAAAATCACATCATCATGACAAGGCACACCCCACTCATGATCGTGATAATGAAGATAAAGCGGATTCGCCGGGTTCGCCCAAGCGCAACGTTGTGCTGTCATATTTTCGTCCTAAAAAATACTCTCTCGAAAAAGTCGAAAAAAAAACGCACGACCTGCGTGCGTTTTCTCCTCATTCGCTATGCTTACACCACAATCGTCTGATGCTCTGCACCGTCACGGGCGCGGATTGCACCGATCTTGTAAACAGTTTCGCCAGCCGCTGTTAATTGTGCCATCGCTGCGTCGGCAACTTCGGGCGCCACGATCACGACCATACCGATACCGCAGTTAAATACACGATGCATTTCGGCATCAGCCACACCGCCATGCTGCTGCAACCAAGTGAACAAAGGCGGCATTTCCCATGCTTTGCTATCTAAAACCGCAGTCAATGTATCGCCCAAAACACGTGGCACGTTTTCTACCAAACCACCGCCTGTGATATGCGCCATGCCTTTGACCTCCATGCTCGCCATCAAAGCCAGCAAGGGTTTGACGTAGATGCGGGTTGGCGCGATCAAGGTATCTGCCAAACTGCGTCCGTGGAAGTCTGCGTTCAGATCTGGATTGGCGACTTCGATAATTTTGCGTACCAAAGAGAAGCCATTGGAATGAATACCGGAAGAAGCCAGACCCAAAATTACATCACCGGGAACAATCTTGCTGCCATCGATGATTTTGGATTTTTCAACAGCACCAACGGCAAAACCTGCTAAATCATATTCGCCTTCAGGATACATAGAAGGCATTTCCGCTGTTTCACCACCGATCAGGGCGCAACCAGCTTGTTCACAACCAAATGCAACACCCTTGATGACATCAGTCGCGGTTGCCACGTCGAGTTTGCCGCATGCGAAATAATCGAGGAAGAACAGAGGCTCGGCACCTTGCACCAAAATATCATTGACGCTCATCGCCACCAGATCAACACCAACGGTGTCATGACGATTCAAATGAAAGGCTAATTTCAATTTAGTACCAACACCATCCGTACCAGAAACCAACACAGGCTCTTTATACTTTTTGCTGACTTCAAACATCGCGCCAAAACCACCGATGCCTGCCATCACACCTTCACGCATAGTGCGCTTAGCAAATGGTTTGATGGCATCAACCAGCGCGTCGCCGGCAACCATATCGACACCAGCGTCGGCATAAGAAAGAGAAACAGGAGTATTTGTGCTCATAGGATATTCGTCAGTAGGGGCTTGAGGCGGTAAAATAGCGGAATTACCAGAAACTGGACGGTGAAAGCTAATTGTTCGACAACAATTTTTGCCTTACTTTCGTCCAAAAGCGCTATTTTAACAAAACGGTCTGGGTTTTACTAACTTCCAGCAATTGTTCAACGATCATCCGCGAAAATACGATGCCATTTAATTTCAACAATCACCAAAAGCAAACGCTGATCTGGTTAGGTGTTGCCTTCGCCATCATTCTTTTGCTCTCGTCGCTGGGCCCGATTTTGATGCCTTTCATTGTTGCGGCGATCTTGGCTTACATCTTTAACCCTTGGTTGGATTTGCTTTGTCGTTGGCGTCTCAAAAAAATCAGTCTGCCGCGTAGCGTAGCAGCGAGTGTTTTGATCATCGTATTGATCGCATTGCTACTCGCCGTCGCCCTGATCATGCTGCCAATTTTGCAAAAACAAATTCCACTGCTGCGTGAACAAATTCCGCTGTTTCTCACCAAAATCAATCTGCTGGCAGCCCCATTCTTGCAAGAACTGGGTGTCCAGAACCGCATCGACAGTGAAGGCATCAAGTCTCTGCTGACCGAACATTTGGCCAGTAGCGGCGACGTGATTGGCAAGGCAGTTTTGTCTTCCATCAAAGTCGGCGGCACCGCAGTGCTGGGCATGTTAGCTAATTTAGTGTTGATTCCTATCGTGCTATTTTATTTGCTGGTAGATTGGCATACCTTGATGGGGCGCGTCAAAAACATGATTCCGCGCCGTTGGCTCAAAAAAACACAGACCTGGTTCGCTGAAATCGACGGTTTGCTGGCGCAATATTTGCGCGGACAAATCATGGTGATGCTGATCTTGGCGGTGTATTACTCAACAGGCTTGGCGCTTGCTGGTTTTGATTTGGCGTTGCCTGTCGGCATATTGACGGGCATTTTGGTGTTTATCCCTTATCTCGGTTATGGCCTGGGTTTGTTCTTGGCCTTGACCAGCGCAGTCTTACAATTTAACGATATGCACGGCTTAATCGCCGTCGGCGTCGTATATGGACTGGGGCAAATGTTAGAATCCTTCATTTTGACGCCGAAACTGGTGGGTGAGCGCATAGGACTGCATCCACTGACTGTGATTTTTGCCTTGATGGCGTTTGGTCAGTTGTTCGGTTTTATCGGCATTTTGATTGCGCTTCCGGCATCGGCGGTCTTATCGGTCGCGGTCAAACATCTGCGTCACTCCTATTTAAACAGTTCCTTTTATCGTCAATCTTAGATTTTGACTGGCGATTTTTTAGCATAATGAGACAGCTTTTACTCGATTTAGACAGCGTCAAACCGCCTTCACTCGACACCTTTGTGGTGGGGCAAAACGCCGAACTAGCACAAATCCTGTGTTTATTTTCTGAGCGCACACCTAGTCAATATGGTGAACGCTCGGTGTATCTGTGGGGCGAGGCAGGCGCGGGCAAAACCCATTTGCTACATGCGCTGGCGCAGCTTCCACATAGCCGTTACATCAGCTTTGATGCCCCTGAAGAGCATTTTTGCTTTAGTCCCGAAGTGGATCTCTATCTGCTCGACGATTGTGAGCAATTGGCTCCAGCGGCGCAGATAGATGCCTTTGCTCTATTCAATGAGGCGCGCGCCAACGGTGCTTTTTTTGTCGCTGCTGGCAATCATCCGCCCATGATTCTGAATTTGCGCGATGACTTGCGCACCCGACTCGGCTGGGGCTTGATTTATCAAGTCATAGGCTTAAGCGATGAAGACAAAATAGACGCCTTAGAACGTGCCGCGCAGGCACAGGGAATCGGACTGGCACAAGGCGTTCTAGCGTATCTGATCACCCACTATCGACGCGACATGCGCTCACTAAGCGCGATGCTGGGAGAATTAGATCACTACTCACTGGAAACAAAACGTCCTATCACCCTGCCGTTGCTAAGAGAGCTGTTGCAACGTAGCCCGGTAGAATGATTTCCTCCTCAACATCTCTGAAATTACGCTTAATTTATGTCTGACATTGCTCTATTTGACCTCGACCACACGCTGATCCCGATTGATTCCGACTATGAATGGGGACAGTTTTTATGTCGCATCGGTGCCGTCGATGCCGAGGAATTTGGTCGCCGCAATGCCGACTTTTTTGCACAATATCAGGCTGGCACGCTCGATCCTGTGGAATATCTGGAATTTGCATTAGGAACCCTGGCGCAATTTCCTAGCGCACAGTTGCACGACTACCATGCGCAATTTATGGACGAAGTAATTCGTCCAGCTCTCCTACCTGCTGCTCACGACCTGCTCCTGCGCCACCGTGATCAGGGCGACTTACTTGCCATCATTACTGCCACCAATCGCTTCGTCACCGCCCCTATTGCCACCGCTCTGGGCGTTGAACATTTGCTGGCAGCTGAGCCTGAACGTGACGCACAAGGCACACTGACAGGAAAATTACTTGGTCTACCAAGCTCTGGCGCGGGTAAAATTACTCACTTGAACAATTGGCTAGCACAACAAGGAAAACAATTAAGCGATTTTCCCAAGAGTTACTTTTATAGCGACTCACAAAATGATATTCCTTTGCTGTCGATCGTGAGTCACCCTGTCGCCACCAATCCGAATCAACTATTACAAGCCCACGCGCAAGCACATGGCTGGCCGACCTTACACTTATTTGAACGTAATGATTAAGAAATTTATCCGTAAAATCCTGGGCGTCAACAACAAAGACGCTGCGGCGACTAAAAACAAGCCCAAAGTCCTGGCCGCGAAAGAGCATGGCATCGACCCCAAGCTGGTCTCCAACAATGCCATCCGTGTCACCCAGACTTTGCAAGAGAACGGCTACAAGGCTTTCATCGTTGGTGGTGCCGTGCGTGATTTACTGCTGGGTGTCAAACCCAAAGATTTTGACGTCGCCACCAATGCCACGCCCGAACAAGTCAAACGTTTATTCCGCCGTGCTTTCCTGATCGGCCGTCGTTTTCAAATCGTGCACGTGATGTTTGGGCAAGACCTGATCGAAGTCACCACCTTCCGTGGCGCTGCTAAAAACGATGCCCCCAAAGATGAACATGGACGTGTGCTGCGCGACAACACCTTCGGCGAACAACATGAAGATGCCGTCCGCCGCGACTTCACCATCAATGCCATGTATTACGATCCGGCCAGCCAGACCGTGCTCGACTATCACGGCGGCATTGCTGATATCCGCAAAAAAGTCTTACGCGTTATCGGCGTACCTGAGCAGCGCTATCGCGAAGACCCGGTACGCATGTTACGCGTGGTGCGCTTTGCCGCCAAACTGCAATTTTCCATCGACGCCGATACCCGTGAGCCTATCAAAGTCATGGCTCCCCTCATCAACAATGTCCCCAGCGCGCGCGTGTTTGATGAAATGCTCAAGCTCTTGATGAGTGGTCAGGCGATGGCATGCTTACTGCAGTTACGCAAACAGGGATTGCATCACGGCCTCATGCCCTTACTCGACGTGGTACTGGAACAGCCTATGGGCGAGCGCTTCGTCACGCTCGCTTTAGCCAACACCGATGAACGCGTTCAACAAGGCAAGACAGTCTCACCGGGCTTTTTATTCGCGTCCCTGCTCTGGCATCAGGTTTTAGAAAAATGGGAAGCCTACAAGACCGCAGGCGAACTGGCGATCCCCGCTCTGCATCTGGCTGCCGATGATGTGTTGTCGGCGCAAACCGAAGCGCTCGCCTTGCAACGCAAAATCGGCAGCGATATGCGCGACATCTGGGCCATGCAACCACGCTTTGAAAAACGCGTAGGCAAAGCACCCTACAAATTATTAGAGAACAATCGCCTGCGTGCGGGTTACGACTTCCTTTTATTGCGTTGCGCATCAGGTGAAATCGATAGCGAAATCGGTGAGTGGTGGACTAGCTTTATCGAAGGTGACGAGGCAGAACGCGCTTACCTGCTCACAGTCAAACCAAAAACCAAAAAATCTAACTCAACAGAAGCCGAAGCTGCGCCCGCAAAAAAACGCCGTCCGCGCCGCAGCCCAAATCGCAAAACAAAACCAGCAGCTGAATAAGTCATGACGACCACAGCTTATATCGGCATCGGTGCGAATCTGGGAGAGGCGCGTAAGACGGTTGATTATGCGATAGCGCGTCTGGCGCAATTGCCACAAACGCGCTTGGTGCAATCGTCCTCGCTGTTTCTCACCGCCCCTATCGATTCCAGTGGTGACGATTACATCAACGCCGTCGCCGAATTGACGACCGAGCTTGATGCCCTCAGTTTGCTTGACCACTTACAAGCCTTAGAACTGGCTTGTGGACGCGAACGCCCTTATCGCAATGCGCCGCGCACTCTGGATTTAGATATTCTGTTATTCGGCAACGCCGAGATTAACAGCGAACGCCTGATTGTGCCCCATCCACGCATGTGCGAACGTGCCTTTGTCATGATCCCGCTCTTGCAGCTCAACCCTGCCATCACCATCCCGGGCAAAGGAGCGGCGCATCAGTACATTCCCTCCCTCGCCGGACAGGGCATACAGCAACTTGACTAGGAAAACCAAGTGCAGATTCCCGTCATTTTACAAACCACGGCGCTCTTGATTTTATCCAACGTCTTCATGACGTTCGCATGGTATGGGCACCTCAAAAACCTCCACAACAAAGCGTGGTATATTGCCGCCATCGTCAGTTGGGGCATCGCCCTGTTTGAATACTTACTCCAGGTTCCGGCCAACCGGATCGGGTACACTCAGTACAGCTTGGCACAACTGAAGATTTTGCAGGAAGTGCTGACTCTCTTAGTGTTTGTACCGTTCTCTATGATTTACATGAACCAGCCTTTTAAACTCGATTATGTGTGGGCAGGTTTGTGTTTGGTCGGTGCGGTGTATTTTATATTTCGTAGTTAAAAGGAATCACATCATGGCTGGCTACTTACAAGACTCAGATCGCAAAGCGGTCACCATCACCACGCTCAATACCTTACGTGAGCAAGGCGAAAAGATCACCATGCTGACCTGCTACGACGCCAGCTTCGCCGCCATGATGGATAGATGCGGAGTTGAGGTCTTACTCGTCGGTGATTCGCTCGGCATGGTATGTCAGGGGCACAGCTCTACTCTGCCCGTCAGCAATGCCGACGTCGCTTACCACACCGCCTGCGTCGCCCGTGGCAATCAGAAGGCTTTCCTCATTGCGGATATGCCGTTTGGCAGTTATGCCACACCTGAGTCCGCTTTCAATCATGCGGTGCAATTAATCCAAGCTGGCGCGCAAATGGTCAAAGTCGAAGGCGGCACCTGGATCGCTCCCATCATCCAATTCCTAACCGAGCGCGCCATTCCGGTCTGCGCTCACCTCGGCTTGACGCCGCAATCAGTGCATCAATTAGGCGGCTACAAAGTGCAGGGAAAAACCGACGCGGCAGCTGATCTACTCAAAAAAGAAGCGCAGCTCTTGCAAAGCGCTGGAGCTTCACTATTAGTCTTAGAAGCGATCCCAGCACCGCTCGCCAAAGAAGTTACCGAGCTCTTGCACATTCCCACTATAGGCATAGGCGCAGGCCCTGATTGTTCGGGACAAGTGTTGGTGATGCACGATTTGCTCGGCGTTTTCCCCGGCCGCAAAGCGCGCTTCGTTAAAAACTTCATGGAAGGTCAAAGCAATATCGACGCCGCGATTCTCGCTTATGTGACCGCCGTCAAAGACCGCAGCTTCCCCGCGCCTGAACACTGTTTTTAAAGCCCGCTATGAAACCAGCAGACCAGATCACCATCGCCCTTGCGCAAATCGCTCCCGTCTGGCTAGACCGCATCGCGACTAGCCGCAAGATGATTGAATACGTAGTAGAGGCAGCCAGACAAGGTGCGCGGCTGGTCTGTTTTGGTGAAACCATCTTACCCGGCTATCCCTTCTGGCTAGATTTGACCGAAGGTTCACGCTTTAACGATGATATTCAAAAAGACTTGCACGCCCACTACGTTGAGCAAGCGGTCGATATTGAAGCTGGCGATTTGTCCGAGTTTTGCGCGGCTGCAAAAAACCATCGCATCGCCATCATCTTAGGCTGCCTGGAACGTCCCAAAGACCGCACTGGTTATAGCGTATATTGCTCCCGTGTGTACATCAACGACGATGGCAGCATAGGCTCGGTACATAGAAAACTTGTTCCGACTTACGAAGAAAGACTGACTTGGGCACCGGGCGACGGTCACGGCTTACGCACTCACGCCTTAGACAGCTTCACGGTCGGCAGCCTCAATTGCTGGGAAAACTGGATGCCACTATCGCGCGCCGCACTCTATGCCCAGGGCGAAGACCTGCACGTCGGCATCTGGCCGGGCAATCTGCGCAACACAGAAGACCTGACACGCTTCATCGCCAAAGAAGGCCGCAGCTTTAGCGTCGCCGTCTCTGGCCTGATGCGCCGTCAAGATTTCCCCGCCAACACCCCGCATCTCGATCACATATTAGCGCGCTGCCCCGACATTCTCGCCAACGGCGGCTCCTGCATCGCCGCCCCCAACGGCGACTGGATCGTCACCCCAGTCATCGATCAGGAATGCCTGCTGCTAGCCACGCTAGACCGCAATCTGGTCAGGCGCGAACGCCAGAACTTCGACGTGACAGGACATTATTCGCGTCCTGATGTGACACGTTTGATCGTCAATCGTGAACGGCAGCATGTAGTGTCGTTTGAAGATTAGACTTGTGCTGATTTCAGTCATTCACGACGACAAAAACATCAATATCTTTTCATTTATTCCGTGCAAACTTGATTCGTCCAGCAATTGGAGGAGACAAACCGAGCTGGCGCATCAATTCAAAAAAAACGGAGAATGAAATGAATAACTGGAAAAAACCACTTTATCTGCTGCTGTTACTCTTTTGCGTACATGCCGATGTCCATGCGCAAGCGGCTGCCTCAAGCTTTGGTTCACAAAACGTCACTGCGCCACCCAATTGGCTGTCACTGGATCGTACTTACTACAAAAAATATCTTGATGCCAGCGGGGTTCCCATCGTTGCCAGCAGCACAGTCAGCGATGCGGCACTGAAGAAAATGAAATACATCGTCAATCGTATGCTGGAAAAAGACTGGTACACCCGTCAGGCTGTCGTCACCAATCTCAAGCGTGTATTGATTATTCCCAAAGATCAGGGCATGACCAGCTTGCCTGAGTATAAGAACTTCGATCAAACTTTTCCTATCCCCGGCTCAACCTGGAACGAAAGAGCGCAAGGCGTGGGCTGGACTACAGAAAACCCTTACGTCAGTTGTAGCGAAGCGGATCTCTTAAACTCTGGATACCCATCCGATCGCTATACCAACGAGTCCATCTGCATCCACGAATTCGCGCACACCGTCTTTGAGGCAGGCATTATGAAACGCGATAACAACGCCTATACGCGCGTGCTCAATCTTTACAATGATGCCTTACGTCGTGGTTACATCAATACGTCCATGTACGCTGGCGCGACAGTGCACGAATACTGGGCAGAAAGTGTACAGGCGTTCTTCAACTCAGCCAATTGCTATAGCCTGGCAACGACGCCAGTCTGCACGAATATGGCGCTTTACAGTCAGGATCTGAATATGTGGAGCGAAGTGGGTAAATGGTTTTATGCGCCTTACCAATTTACGCCACAGATGTACCCCTAAAATTTCAACTAATAACAAAAGCGCGTGCGGTACTCAACTGCACGCGCTTTTTTATTTTCCAAAACAGCTTGTGCTGATTTCATGCGGAACACATTAAGACAGCCACATAGCCGCCAATATCGCGCTTCGATAAGATGAAATGAATCGAGTATTTAGTTTTTCCGATTCATTTACCTCACTCTCAAAGGAGCTTCACATGGACATCTCAGGTCTTATCGTCCCCGTTGTCACACCGTTCGACACCCACAATCAGATTGACCTCGGCGCACTTGAGCAATTGTTAGAGCACTTTATTGCAGAAGGTGTGCAAGGCGTCGTGGCTTGCGGCACCACAGGCGAATATTACGCGCTCAATGATAGCGAACGCTTGTTGGTCTTATCCAAGATCGCTGAAATCGCCAAAGGCAGAATGAAATTAGTCGCAGGCGTCAATGATCTTTCCACACGTGGTGCGATCGCCAAAGCAAAACAAGCGGCTGAACTCGGTTATGAAGCCTTGATGATGGCACCTCCCGCCTATAGTTTGCCAAGTCAGGAAGAAATCGTCGCGCACTATATCGAAGTCGCAGAAAATAGTCCGCTGCCCATCATCATGTACAACTTTCCGGCACGTGCTGGCGTCACGATAGAGCTCGAAACCGTTGCCCAACTCAGCCGCCATCCTAAGATCATCGCCATCAAAGAAAGCAGTGGCGACTTTAGTCGTGCCCTCGCTTTAATTCAGGCCGACTTACCGAATTTTGAAATCGTCTGTGGCTGCGACGATCAAGCTGCGGAATTTTTATTTTGGGGCGTCGATAGCTGGATTAGCGGCACAGCCAACGTCTTCCCCAAAGAACAAGTTGCCATGCTCGCGGCCGCACAACAGCAAAATTGGAAACTGGTCAAAACCCACATGAATGCAATGTATCCCAGTATCCGATCGATGGAATCAGAGGCCTACAATTCAAAAGCAAAAATCGGATGTGAACGTCATGGCATTGCAGTCGGTGAAGTTCGGCAACCATTAAGACCCATCAGCAGCGAAAAAGCCCAAGAGTTCCGGCAATTACTCGCGCAATTTACCTCTCCTATTAAGGCTTAATATGGTCAAGCATCCAGCAATTAAACAAGTTTTCCAACAGGCCAAAGACGGTATGCTGTGGGCAGGCAACATCATTCCCACTCAGACCAATCCGGGCAAAACAATCCGCAATGTCACGCCTATCGACAACACCCGTATTGGTGATATTGAAGTTGGCACGAAAGCGGATGTCGATGCTGCCGTCAACGCAGCACGATTAGATTTTGAAGCCGGAACCTGGTCTAAACGCGCTCCCGCTGAGCGCAAAAAAATCATGCTCGCCTGGGTCGATTTACTACAAGAGCATGCCGAAGAATTAGCTGCGCTCGATTGTATCGATGCGGGCAAACCGATCAGCGAATGCGTGAACACCGACATACCCGCAACGATTTCCACCATCGCATGGTATGCCGAAGCCATCGATAAATGCTATGGCAAACTAGCGCCCACCGACGACAAGGCCTGCGGCATCATCTGCAAAGAAGCGATAGGCGTCGTCGGTGTCGTGCTGCCTTGGAATTTCCCGGCGCAGATGTTCGCGTGGAAAGTCGCGCCCGCACTGGCCTGCGGTAATTCAGTCATCGTCAAGCCCTCAGAATTAAGCTCCCTCAGTGCCTTTAAAATGGTCACACTAGCACATCAAGCTGGCATACCGGAAGCGGCACTCAGTCTGGTCACCGGACTCGGTGAAGAAGTCGGCGCAACGATAGGCTTACATCCCGATATCGATATGGTGTCGTTCACTGGTTCCAGCGAAGTCGGGCGTTTGTTTTTGCACTATTCCGCCAATAGCAATCTCAAAGAAATCGTACTTGAATGCGGCGGAAAAAGCCCACAAATCGTGTTTGAAGATGCGCCCTTAGATGACATCATCAACGACGTTTTGGCGGCAGCATTTTGGAACATGGGAGAGAACTGCAGTTGCGGTTCACGACTGTTGGTGCAGGCCAGCGTTAAAGATCAGCTCCTGAATAAACTCATCGCCCGACTTCAAGTCGACTGGCAACCAGGCTTACCGACCGATCCCAAGGTGAAGATCGGTGCGCTGATTGAGCAAGCGCACTTTGAAAAAGTGTGTAGCTTCCTCAGCTCTGCACCAGAAGAAGGAGCCAAGCTAATCTATGGCGGCAAAGTGTATAGTGACATCGGCAGCGGTTGGTATATAGAACCGACCATCTTTGATGAAGTTAAACCCGACATGCGCTTATTTCAGGAAGAAGTATTCGGCCCCGTGTTAGCGGTGACGAGTTTTGACACCGAAGAACAAGCACTTGCCTTAGCCAATGACAGCCAATACGGTTTAGCCGCATCGCTCTACACCTTAGACATCAAACGCGCACATCGCATAGCACGTGGCTTACGAGCAGGCACGGTTTCCATCAACGGCTTCTCCGAAGGCGATATCACAACGCCATTCGGTGGTTACAAGCTATCGGGATTTGGTGGTCGCGACAAAGGCTTAGAAGCCTTCGATCAATATCAACAAACGAAGACGATCTGGACTGTTTACTAAAGCCTATCCTGATTAGTTACTAAGCGCAGACAGATTCAAAATTCGGAGAATTCGTCATTCCCGCGAAGGCGGGAATCTAGTGACTTTCGCTGGTACGATACTGGATTCCCGCCTTCGCGGGAATGACGCGAATTTGTTGAACGAAGTTTCATCTGAGGTTCGTAACGAATCAGGAAGTCTATTGATCCAACGGGCGATGCCAGATTTGTCTGGCATCGCTTGCCGTTACTTACAGGCTTGTAATGCGACCGGTGCTGCTGCCGCAAAGTACATCGTTTCTTTGATTGATAAACGCAGCACCCCACCACCAAGCACGCCCGGCTTCAATTGCAATCGCAAACGCTTATCCTCCAAGTTCATCGACTCAATCTCCTGTTCAGAATTCAACCAGCGTGTCGCTCGTTTCAATGCAAAGTCACGCGCTACTAAACGCGTTAAAGGAATCTCTTGCAGCACACTCTTAGGCCCTTCGGTTCCATCGCCAACGATGGTGACCAGACTACGCGGTGAGCGGTTCAAAGTGATGTCCAGCTCGGTTTCGTTCCTGATACAAGCGTTCACAATAGACAGAACGGGCTTCACCGCTTTCGGCAAATTCCTCGTGGCTGTCACAACTATACGCGCTGAATTTTCCACAGGATTTTCTGCATTCAACATCAGCTGATCGATGCCTATGCGCACACC
>JACQDW010000004.1 GCA_016200845.1 Burkholderiales bacterium
CAAAAGTCGCCACACCACGGCAAGCACAGGCAGTCATCAAGAAGATGCTAGACCCGGCCGAATTCGCCACGCCTTTACCGCTGCCAACTGCCGCATTGAGCAACCCTTCCTATCATCCAGAAGGCTATTGGCGTGGACGGGTCTGGTTCGATCAAGTTTACTTCGCCGCCGTCGCCTTGAAAAATTACGGCAAGATGGCAGAGGCACGCGCGATGGTCAAACAGTTTGTGGAAAAAGCCGAAGGCTTAAACGGCGCAGAAGCGATACGCGAAAATTATCTACCGACCACCGGAAAAATGCTGGGAGCCAGTAATTTTAGTTGGAGCGCGGCGCACTTGCTGATGTTGAAGCGCGAAGGGTATTTGGACTCTGCGGGTGGAAAGAAAAAATGAGGTGTCGTGGTGTAACGTAGGAAGTGCATTTAATGAGCTGTTTTATCAGCCTGCAAAGCGCCCACGAGCTTGTAAGTATTCAGCATCACACCAGACGGCGTTGCCTGCGTGCTGATCAACTCAAAAGCGCGTGCCGGGCTTCCTTCCGCAAAGAAGCGCTTGCCCGTTCCCAGCAGCACCGGTGAGACGATCAATACCACTTCATCGGCCAGACCATGCTCCAGCACCAGCGAGGTTAAGGTAGAACTGCCCGAGAGTATCAGCGGGCGCTCGCCTTGTGATTTGATGCGGCGTATCCCTTCGATGATGTCCGATCCCAGGCCTTCGACTGGTCCCCATGCGAGACTCTCAGCGCGGTGGGTAGCGACAAATTTTTTCGCCGCATTTAATCTATCTCCAATCGGATTGCTCGGTGCCGTCGGCCAAAACTTCGACCAGATATCATAGGTGCGTCGCCCAAGCAGTAAATCAAAATTATCGCCATGCGCCGCCATCACCATATCCCGACCAGCCGGAGTGCGATAAGGCGCGGTCCAGTCGCTATAAGGAAAATCGTCGTCGTCCTGAGAATGCTGAATTATGCCGTCTAGTGAGATGTGTTCGATAATTTTGAGCGTTCGCATTGGGGTCTCCGTCATATTTCTAGAGAGGGTAGCAAGAATGAGCTACTTCCGACACTCTTGCCACACAAAATTCAAAAATGTGTGGCAAAGCATGTGTAGAAAAGCAGCATACGAATAGGCGGGACTTCATTTTGCATGATCGGTCAGCTCGGCATTTGTCAGGATAATTGTTAAAATAATGAAATTGTAATTGTGTTTGATTCTATCTCAATAATACAGGGCAATATCGCAATAAAGCCACTAAGGATTTCAGGAGCCAGATGACATGGAACTTACCAGTTTCTCCAACGAACTGCCCGCCGATTATGGTGTTTTGCTTAGCAATTTAAAAGCACGTATACAAAACGCGCAGTACGCTGCCTTACGCGCGGTGAACAAGGAGCTCATCGCCTTGTATAGCGATATTGGTAGACTGATTGACGATCGGCAGCAGGAGCAAGGGTGGGGGAAAGGCGTCGTAGAAAAGCTGTCGCGCGATCTTCGGACAGAGTTTGGCGAGAAGAGCGGTTTTTCAGTGCAAAACCTCTGGTATATGCGCAAGTTTTACCGTGAATATCAGGATTATCCAAATCTCCAGCCATTGGCGGGAGAAATCGCCTGGACCAAAAACACCTTAATTCTAGACCGCTGCTCAAGCCATTTAGAACGCGAATTTTATTTGCGCGCAACTGCCAGCCACGGCTGGACCAGGCGCGTGCTAGATCATCAGATCGATAATCAAACCTATCAAAAATACCTGCTGAACCAAACCAGCTTTGATCAAGCGCTAGAGCCAGCGATTGCAGCGCGCGCTAAGCTGGCGGTTAAGGATCATTACACCTTCGATTTTTTAGAATTGTCCGACGCCCATGAAGAGCGCGAACTAGAAGCCGCCTTGCTCAGCAAAGTGCGTGATTTCTTGATTGAAATGGGGCCACATTTTTGCTTTGTTGGCAGCCAATATCGACTGAGCGTTGAAGGCAACGACTATTTTATTGACTTGCTGCTGTATCACCGCGCATTAAAAAGCCTGATCGCGATAGAACTAAAAATTGGCGAGTTTCAGCCTGAGCACAAGGGCAAAATGGAATTTTATTTAGTCGCACTCAACGCGCAAATGAAACTCGAAGACGAGAACGACGCCATCGGCATCATCGTTTGCAAAAGCAAAAAACGCACAGTTGTCGAATACGCCCTCAAGAGCACGACTTTACCGATAGGCGTGGCGACCTATAGCCTAAGTTCCACCTTGCCTGAGGCTTATCGTAATTTGTTACCTAGTGAAGATGAAATCGCGCAGCGCTTGGCGGGTTGGGGTTAGTAACCAACTTGTTCTGACCTCAATAACTAGAAACGAGCGATTGATAAAACCTAATCGCACCTACGTCGCTGACCGCGTTAGTTAGCTTTTTGCGTTTCTCGACCTAATGACAATGGCCATGTTTCGACCTGTTCTGTTTGAACATTTCTAAAGCACCACTGCCCTATCAAAAGATGTCCTCCGTCATGAAGCTTTAGCAAAGTAGTAGCGTAGGATGTTACGCGTCTGTCTTTGGGGATGAAATTTAAAGTGATATATCCCTCCCACATGTAGCCCCGTACCCTGAAATCAAGCACGGACTCCCTTTGTTCGTTTTTGTATTTGATCGTAAAGGTACCGCTCAGCTCATGAGCGCTTTGATCTAAAAAAAGGCGGCTCTCTGATTCATCATTCTTGCCGCTCCACGCACCATCAATTTTTACGCCTTGATACCGAATCTCCCGTAGATATGGCGTGATCTTGGTGTCGAAGAACAATTTTGCAAGATATAGGATTCCCGAAGTAATGATTCCTGTAACTATGCCTAAAATACCTTCTGAGAGCATAAATACTCCAATAAATTAACAAATAATGTTTATCCGCCCCACCGGAAATACAAAATAAACTCCGCGAATTTCTTGTGGCGGACAAACCCAGTTTGATTGAATCGACGGTAGTGTTTGGTTTAAACAGATTGTAGCTTAACTGTTGTGGTCGGCGCTATTGAAACTACAAGAAATAATGATAGGTTTTCTTTTCTTGAAAGGGAGTTCGCTTAGTTTTGTCGTTTTTCGTTTGCGTGAGCTGCTAGTTTCAACTTGACTACACCGCAGTAGTTCAAACCCAATGACATTAGACTCCTGCACGCCTGTGTCGGAACGATGATCTCCTCCATTATAAGGCAGATTTAAATATCACTCCGAATTGTGCAGCACACTTTTGAACATCATTAGATCCTATCCTTTTATGTCGTTATAAGTTGGTAGTCGTTCATAATTGCCGACAAATCGCAACATACGGATTCTTGTTGATTTTTTGGATCAGATTGAAAGTGATTGACTCGTGCTGACTCAATCAAGATTACATCCCACCTATTCCAAACCAACATACCTCCCCACAGATAAATCATAAATCTGAGCTAGCCAGCTCAGGTAAGCTCAGCTCATCGAAATACCTTTGCGGGAAGAAAATGATGAGACAAATGATAGGGAAATGTGCTGCGCTGCTCTTGAGCTTTTTGTTGACGACAGATGCGTTGGCAGAGGCGGCACCGCCGCGGCCGGCGCGTAAGGCGAATGGTCTGGCCTTGACGCCACCTATGGGCTGGAATACCTGGAATAAGTTTGCCTGCAATGTCAGCGAAAAATTGATACGTGAGGCGGCTGATTCTATGGTGAGTAGTGGTATGCGCGATGCGGGTTATGAATATATTGTGATCGATGATTGCTGGCAGGTGGGGCGTGATGCTGAGGGGAATATTTTGCCTGATCCTGTGCGTTTTGCTTCGGGCATGAAGGCGCTGGGTGACTATATTCATTCCAAGGGTTTGAAGTTTGGGATTTATTCGGATGGTGGTAGTCTCACTTGTGGTAAGCGTCCCGGTAGTCTTGGACACGAGTATCAGGATGCCCGAAAATACGCGGAGTGGGGCGTGGATTATTTGAAGTATGACTGGTGTTCGACGTATGATCAAAACGCGAAAGCGACTTATGAAAACATGAGCGATGCTTTGCGTGCCACCGGGCGTCCGATTGTGCTGAGTATTTGCGAGTGGGGTTTGCATCAGCCCTGGTTGTGGGGTGAGACCATAGGGAATTTGTGGCGCACCACCGATGATATTTATGATCATTGGCAAGGTAAGCATACGTTTGAACATGGGGTGATGGATATTCTCGATTTGCAGGTGGGCTTGGAAATCTATGCTGGCCCCGGGCATTGGAATGATCCTGATATGCTGGAAGTCGGCAATGGAAAAATGAGTTTTGAGGAATACAAATCGCATTTTAGTTTGTGGGCGATGTTGGCCGCGCCTTTGATGGCGGGGAATGATATTGCGAATATGAGTGAAGAGACTAAGTTCATTTTGACGAATAAAGAAGTGATTGCTATTGATCAGGATGCCCTGGGTGTGCAAGGCAAGCGGGTGGCGAAGCAGGGCGATTTGGAAGTGTGGGCGCGTCCTTTGAAGGGCGGTGGTCGTGCTGTAGTGTTACTCAATCGCGGTACGCAGACGCAGCCGATCACGGTCGATTGGGAGATGCTGAATTTACCGGAAAGCTTGAGCATGAAGGTGCGCGATTTGTGGCAGAAGAAAAATTTGGCGAAAGCGAAGAATAGTTTTACTGCGGATGTGGTGTCGCATGGGGTGGTGATGCTGCGTTTGGAGATGTGAGTGTTTTAGGGTTTTGTAGGGCGGGTGCAACCCGCGCTGCTCAGGTGCACACGTGCTAAATGGTTTGGCGGCGCGGGTTGCACCCGCCCTACTGAGTTCGTTTTAAATCACTCTCTTCAAAAACAAAACCAACAATATGAAAACAATTAATTTGAAATCGAAATTTTTCCTGCGCCTCTTATGCGCCAGTGCCCTATTGAGTGTGGTCAATGTGTGTGCGGCAGACGAGCGTGCTGCTGCTATTCCCGCCTTCAAACCGCGTTGGACTTTAGACGGGCAGGGTGTGCGTTGGCAAGTGCGCGATGCGCATCTTGATCAGCTTGAGATGAGCGGGCGGCAAGTGTCTGCAGTGATTGAGTATGGCAGCGACGCGCAAGGCGCTTTGCAATTGCGGCGCACCGTGGTGTGGCCGATGTTGCGTACTGTGCCTGACGATACGCATGCCAGTTTATTGCGTCAATTCGATGTGAGCGTGTCGCCGCAATTGCGTATCGATGGAAAAGTAGTGCCGGCGGAGCGTTTGCAAACGGTGCGCTTTGACGGGCAATTAGCTTTGCAATCAGGTTTGCCTGAAGGCTTATCGCTGACGCGTTTGTTGTCGCCGTCGCCAGATGAACCAGTGTTGATTGAACGCTGGACGCTGCGCAATAATTCGAACAAGAGTATCAGCTATCAAGCGTCAGCTTTGGCGCACAGCGAGACCACGCCAGCGCAGGCGGGTGTTTTTGGTAGCTATGTGATTTCTGCGATGTCGCCTGCGCGACAGGGGCAGCTTAAGCCTGGTGAATCTACCCTGATTGATGTGCAGTATCGCGCGCAATTGCAAAACGAGATGGTGTATCTCGATGTGCAAGAGCAGCTCGATAAGCGTCGCGCGCAATTGCAAGATTGGAGCTCTAAGCTGGTCTTGGAAACGCCCGATGCAGAAATCAATCGCATGTTCCAGTTTGCCAAAATACGCGCGACTGAAAGCATCTTTGCGACGCGTGGTGGTCTGTTGCATGGCCCTGGTGGCACGCGTTATTACGCGGCGATCTGGGCGAATGATCAGGCTGAATATGCTAATCCATTTTTTCCTTATATTGGTGACGCGGCGGGCATAGAGTCTGCGATCAATAGTTTCCGCTTGTTCGGCAATTATATGAACGATGCGTACCAGCCGATTCCTTCGTCTATCGTGGCGGAAGGTCGCAGTTTTTGGAATGGCGCTGGCGATCGAGGTGATTGCGCCATGATTGCGTATGGTGCCAGTCATTTTGCTTTGGCACAGGGTGATGCGCAGGTGGAGCAGCAATTGCGTCCGCTGATCGACTGGTGTCTGGAATTCACGCGCAGAAAGCGCGATGCGACGGGCATCATTGCGTCTGACAGCGATGAATTAGAAAACCGTTTTCCGGCGGGGAAAGCCAATCTCAGTACCAATGTTTTGGCCTATGCAGGTTTGCTCGGCGCAGCACGCTTGAGTGACGATGCGAGTACGCGGCAAAGTTTGATGCAAGAAGCCGAGGCGCAACGCACTGCTATCACGCGGTATTTTTCTGCGTCGCTGGGCGGCTTTGAGACTTATCGCTATTACGAGGGCAATACAAAATTGCGCGCCTGGATAGCTTTGCCTTTGGTGTTCGGCATGGAGGAGCGGCGCAAGGGAACAGTCGATGCCTTACTCTCGCCCGCCTTGTGGTCGGCCAATGGTTTGTTGAGCGAAGCGGGATCAACAACCTATTGGGATAGATCTACTTTGTATGCCTTCCGTGGGCTGATGAAAGTCGGCGAGTTGGAGCGCGTGTTTCCGTATTTTCAGTATTACTCGCGCCTGCGTTTGACGGGTGAGCATGTGCCGTATGCGATCGAAGCCTGGCCCGAAGGGAATCAACGTCATCTGTCGGCCGAGAGCGCCTTGTATGCACGCGTGGTGACCGAAGGTTTGTTTGGCATAGAACCACTTGGTCTGCGCAGTTTTAACATCGCCCCGCGCTTGCCTGCGGCCTGGCCTAAGATGGCGTTGAAAAATGTGCGAGCGTTTGGTGCAAATGGTGCTAATCGTAATGGAGCTGAAAACGCACAAAGTGGCATTGATATAGCAACGCAGCGCCATGGAAAACAGCAACAAGTGCGGGTCTTCTTGCACGGGAAGATAGTGCTGAATCAGACGTGGGATGGAGTGAAGCCGATAATGGTGAAGTTGCCGCAGTGAATTTTTAAGGTGCTATGGGCCTGTCGTAAATAAATGTGCGTTTGCTGTCAACTGGATGAAAAAAGCTCGCGTTGTGGAAAGGCGTAGAGTTCCTACGGCAGTCGATGCAAAACAAAAAAACATCTTTAGTTTCAATTCACTTCAGGCTTACATTAAGGATAGAAAAATCATGAACACAATCTTGAATAAAGTAATGATCTCCCTTGCAGTTGCCACGATCACGATGGGCGCTGCCTCTGCACAAACCGCCGCTCCCGCAGCTAAAGTTGAAGCGGCTCCCGCCAGCAAAGCAGCAGCGATGAAACCAGCCGCCAGCGCATCGGCAGCCGCCAGCGCGGCCTCAGTAGCGGCACCACGCGATGCAGCGACTGGTCAGGCTAGTGGTAAGCGTATGCATAAAGGTGCTTCAGCTTCTGCCTCGGCCTCTGCATCAGCCTCAGCCTCAGCAAAATAAGTTCCTTGTAGCAAAGAAAAAAGCGGCGTACCGGCGCCGCTTTTTTATGTCTGAAATAAATGTGCTCAGTGTTCACAGCGGGCGCATCGGTTAAGATACTGCCTTTTCCACATTTGAATCGAGAATGGCATGACAAACATCACTAAAGACAGCGCAGTGACAATACGACTGACTGTGACAGAGGGCAGCGGCAAGGTATTGGAAAGCGGTAAGACGCCAGTTGCTTATTTACATGGCTACGATAATTTGCTTCCAAAGATTGAAGAAGCATTGGAAGGTCAGACAGTCGGGTTTAAATTGAATATGAATTTGAGTCCTGAAGATGCATTTGGCGTGCGTGACGAGAGCTTGCTGACCACGATTTCTAAAAAAGATTTTCCACCAGGGATTAAAGTCGGCGGCATGATGCAAGGCGTGAATGAAAACGGTGAAGAGATGGTGTATACCGTGTTGAAAGTGAAGGGCGATCAAGTCATGTTGGATGGCAATCACCCGCTGGCAGGTGCTTCGCTGCGCGTTGCCGTGCAAGTCTTAGATATCCGCGCCGCGACGCCAGAGGAAATCGCACACGGGCATGTGCATGGTGAGCATGGGCATCATCATTAGAAAACCTCTATAAATCCAATTGTGGGGCGCATTGCGTTGTCTCAGTTGCAGGCGCGATGCTCGCAATACTAGTGTATTGCTGTGCCGCACTTGAAATTCGGCCTTGCACTGCATCCCCAAAATTGAATTTCTAGAGGTTTCCATCATTCGGTAAGCAATTTTGTAGGGCGGGTGAAACCCGCGCAGCTCAGGTGTTCGAACGTCTGGCGGCGCGGGTTTCACCCGCCCTTCTTATTGTTGAGTTCCTTCCAAGCTTCTAGTTTTTGTGCATACGGTAGCGTGTAGGCTGGACTGCTGGATGGCAGCGTTATTTGCGTATGCGTTGACTTCATACTCGCCAATATTTTCGTTCCTATTTTCGCCGCAGTGCCGCCGTTGAATGCGATGATCTCTAATCGCGGCAAGCTGGCGATCAGTCCGGGCAGATCGTTTTGTTGGTGCTCTTTGATCTGACTGTCTAAGCTGCCTCGCCTTTGTGCGCTGGCGATGACATCCCATAGTCCTATTCCGTGTTGTAGTAAGCAAGCTAGTTTGTCTTGATACGTTTGCTCGACCAAATTCACGCCGACAAGCTCAGAGAGCAAATGCCAAAATCGATTTTGTGGATGGGCGTAATACTGCTGCTGCGCCAGCGAGGCGTCACCTGGCAGGCTGCCTAAAATGAGTATGCGTGTGTCGGCATTGACGACGGGGGAAAAGCTGTGTTTGTGTGCGTCCAATCTGCGCTCTTAAAGTTGGTCTTTGTGAGCGCAGATTGTAGCGCTGAATTCGCTTATTTGATTTTTCCGAATAATCCTACAGGTAGTGCATCGATGTCTTTGCCCCAGTCTGTTGGGGTGGTGCTCAGTTGTACGTCGAGCTTGCCGCCTTGTTGTAGCTCTTCCCATTTCAGATAGACTTTGTTGTGGGCCTTTCCTTGGTAACTCAGGCTGTGTATGTAGTTGTTGCCTTGGGTTTGGAAATCACGGGTGCGAATGCTGATGGTTTTGCCTGTGCCTAGCTGGATGTCGGCTTGTTCAAATTTTGGCGCATGCAATAAAAATTCTCCGCTGCCGGGTGTGGCGGGGTAGAGGCCGAGTGCGCTGAATAAATACCAGGCCGACATGGTGCCGAGGTCGTCGTTGCCTGTGACGCCATTCGGCGCGTTGCGGAACAGCGTTTCTGCGGCGCGTAACACGCTGGTAGTTTTCCAGGCTTGCCCTATGTGGGTGTACATCCAAGGCGCGTGCAAGTCGGGTTCGTTGTTGGGGTTGTAGCGATATTGATTGTAGTAGCTATATGGCCCAACCACCCAGTCTTTGCGCACGGTGGCGGCAGGGTCTTTTTGTAATGCGTCAAAGGCGAAAAATGCGTCCAGACGTTTTTCTGTTTGCGCTCGTCCGCCCATGGCGCTTGCCAATCCAGCGACATCGTGTTGCACCAGCCATTGATATTGCCATGCTGTGCCTTCGTGAAAGCCGTGTTCGGATCGCGGGCTGTAGTGGCCGTCGATCTCGGTGTACCAGTCGCCATTGTTGAGGCGGGCACGTGGAAAGCCTTTGAATCCTAATTCAGTATCGAGCACGTCTTTATCCCACACTTGCTGCCAGTTGCGCGCTCTTTGTGTGAGTGTGGCGGCGTCTTTGCTGTGTCCCAGTGCCTTTGCCATCATCGCCAGCGCAGCGTCGGCTTGTGCGTATTCCATTGTGGCCGAGCCGCCGTGATGCGGATCGACGTCCATGCCCTTGGAGGGGAAGCTGCGGTCATATTGCACATAGCCTTTTTGCAGATACAGTGGATTTCCAGCACGGCCTTGTGCGCGTAGTTTGAAGTCTGGCACACCATAGGCGTTTTGACGCAAGGCTAGGTAAGCCTGCTGCTCTTTGCCTTTGAGCGCACCATAGCGCCACAGATCGACCAGGAAGGGTGTGACCGGATCGCCCGTCATGACATTGCTTTCAAAACTGGCGTAACCCCAACGCGGCAGCCAACCGCTGTGTTCTTGAATTTTTAAAACAGAGTTGGCGATGTCACGGGCACGCTGTGGACGCAGCAGAGCGATCATTTGGTTGTGCGCGCGATAGGTGTCCCACAGTGAAAAAAATTCGTAATACGACTCACCCTTGCTGACGTCAACGCGGTGTATCTGATTATCCCAACCGCGGTAACGTCCATCGACATCGTTGCCTGTCAGTGGTTGTAATAAGCTGTGATACAAGGCGGTATAAAACACGGTGCGATCATCTTGACTGCCACCTTTGATCGCGATGCTGGCGAGTTCGTTTTGCCAATCTTGTTGTGCTTGTTGGCGCATTTTGTCGAAGCTAATGAGTTGTTTGTTGCGCATGCCTTGTGTTCGAAGGTTGGCACGTGCACCCTCTATGTCCACATGTGAAATCGCGCTGATGGCAGTGACTTGCTGGTTGTCGCTGAGATCAAACGTGAACCATGCGCCATGCGGACGACTGTCACCTTGCTGGCTGGCGGAGCGCGTTCCTATTTTTCCGCCACTCTCATTCCACACCCCATGCGATGCAAACGGACGATCAAATTCCATGCGAAACCAAGTCGTGTATTTGGCGCCGCCACAAAAACTTTGCGTGACGATTTTGCCTTCGATGGCGCGGTCTCCTATCACCTGCAAACCGCTGCCAACTACAGAGTGTTTTTCATTGGCTTGCCCGACATTGACTAGGATATGCCCTTGCTTGGTGGAGGGCGCAAAACTATAGCGTTCGGCCGCGGCGTGGCTAAGTGCTGTGCTTTCTGCCGTGATGCCACCATAGCTGGTGAGTTGAATTTTGAAGTAAGCTGCCTCGCCGACTTCGCCTTCATGGGTGTAATTGGCAGCATATTTTTTGTGATTGAAGTGCTCGGCTTTATTCGTATCAAAATCGCCACTCGGCTGTATGCTGCCAGTCACGGGCAACACCGATAGCTGTCCACCTTGCTCCCAACATCCCGCACCCGATAAAAAGAAATGCCCAAAGCCGCGTATCTTGGGGTCGGTATAGCGCCATCCAGAATAATGCTCACCGATGGGGCTCACTTGTATCATGCCAAACGGCGCCGATGCCCCAGGGAAGGTGTTGCCGTCGTCTTGGGTGCCGATGAAAGTGTTGACGGGCCGGACGGTGGCGGGTGTTTGCGCGAATGACGTGAGTGAGAAGCTGGCAATGCAGAGACTGAGTAGGAATTGTTTTTTCATGATGGACTTCCTTTTGCTTATTGCGATCTGTAGGGCGGGTGCAACCCGCGCTGTTCAGATGCTCGGTGGTCTGGCGGCGCGGGTTGCACCCGCCCTACGGTTTACGTCTCTGTATCTCAAGCTTTCCTTCGACGACTATCGTCTCCAACGCAAAGGATGTGCCTCGGTGTTGAAGGTGACATTGTCAAAATCGAGCGCCGTTTTTGGGGCGAATAGGAGATAGTAGTATTTGAAGGTTTCGGCAAAAACGAAGCTTTCCATGGAGTCTTCTTTACTCTTGTCGCGCACATCTTTGAGCGCGGCATAACCAGTCTCATGTCTGCAGTATTTGACGAAGTCTTCGAATAATTCTTTGCCCATGAGGCGGTAACGATCATCGTTCGTGGCGCGATACAAGTAGTAGGCGGATTCGACGATCTCGGGGCGCAGTGGATAGCCAGCGGAAGTCACTTGCATGCTGGCGTAATCGAGTGATTCTGGCTCTATGCTGTGGATGCGCCACATGCGCATGCCAGAGTCTTGCAAGCGTTTGGCGCGTGGCAGATCGTCGCTTAAAACTAAGAGCGCAGGCATGAAGGCATCGAGCGCGCCGTAGTGGGTATTGCTGCGCTTGCCGCTGTTCATATCGGCGTGACCATACCAAAGTCCGCCATTCACTTCGTCTGCCAGATATTGATTGACGCTGGCGATGCTGGTCTCCCACATGTTCTTGCAATCTTGGTCGCCAAACAGTCGCCAGCATTTATACAAATATTCGTAATAAGAATCGATGCCACCGCCGATGTGGGAATTGCTGTTTTCCCACGCGCCAGTTTCTACATTGATGGCTGATCCGACTAAACCGATGGTGGACCGACGTTGGAAAGTTGCGCTCAAGGCTTGTTTGGCTTTGTCGTAGTAAATCGCTTTGTTGGTGAGTTTGCTGAGCATGCCAAATTCAAGCAGCAGCGTGCCGGTCTCGGCGGGGTTGCTGACTTTGCCGCTGACCTTGCCAGTTTTGAGATTGACGTGGGTGTAGGGCAGGCCAGTTGGGGAATTAAAGACGGGCAGCAAACGTGCGCCAAGATCATCGGCGAGTGCAAGCAAGCGCACATCGTTGGTCAGTTGATAGGCAGAGAGTAGGCCGCCTAAAAGGCGTATCGTGATTTCAAAATTTTGTACGTTGAGATCCTGATCGAAATTAAGCTCGGTGGCGATGAGTTCTTGCGCTTCCTTGGCTTCTGTTTTGAGCCCCACGATCAACAAGGTATCGAGCGCATCGACGGGTGTCATCAGCAGAGACTTTCCATACCAGTCGTGCGGCTTTTGGCTCAGCGGTTTTAATGCATCGTGTCCCCATGCAAATTGCTTGTAGTCGCGCCATGCGTGCAGGGCTTCTTGTTGGACGTGCTTGGCCATTTTGTGTGCTTCGGTGGCACTCATTTTTTCAGGGGCGGCGTGGCCGATGCCGAACGTGAAAGTCAATGCGAGCAGTAATCCATTGACGAAAATTTTTCTGAACATATTTCCTCGCATTAGTTAGAAATGAGTTGCTCAAACAGCGGCAAGATAGTGGATAAATCAGGAGCTTGCGCACCAGCGGCCAGACAAGCTGCTGCGCCGCTGGCGACGGAGAAGGCTAAGTGAAAGGGCCAGGCGCGTTCGGGGTAGGCGTGTAAGCTAAACAGCAGTCCAGCAATACTGGCATCGCCTGCGCCTACGCTGTCGATGACGGTGATATTGGGTGGAGCTAGCTGCCATGATTGCTCGCCATTGAACAAGGTCGCGCCTTGTGCGCCGCAGGTGTACAGCAAGACAGCATTGGGATTTAATGCGCGCAATTGCTGTAGAGCGGCGTCAGCGTCACCACGACGAAATAAGCCGCGCACATCTTCGTCTGACACCTTGATGACGTCCGCCAGCGCGCACATCTGGCGCAAGGTGGTGTCGTAGCGATCATCCATTAGCTTACGAAAATTGGGGTCGTAACTGATCTTTACACCTTGTTGTTTGAGTGACTGTGCCAACGTGATCAGCGTGTGCGATAAAGGAGGGCGCGCCAGACTGATGCCGCCAAAATGTGCCCATTGCAATTGGCTTTGCCAGCCTTGCGGCAATGTCTCCGGTTGGAAATACAGATCGGCACTGTCATCACCGACAAAAAAATAATCAGGTGGAGAACTCTGCGCAACGATGGCCAGTAAAGGCGATCGCCAAAACAATCCTGACTGATGGCACCGGCAAAGGCGGTGTGAAACGGAAGTGGTGCCTGAGCCGAGTTGCCGAGTCTGGACAGACTACGTGCCACGTTCCAAGTCGAGCCACCGACTAAGGATTGCCATTGTTCCTCACCTGTGCGTATCAGATCGGTTAAGGCTTCGCCAGCGCAGATAAATTGCGGGAGATTATTCATGTGCGTTGCGCTCCAGTTTCTTGAGCACGTTCAACACTTCATAGCACGCACCCATGGTGTGATAATCGGTCTTTCCAGCGGGGCTTTTTTCATCGCTGTAAGCACGGTTATCGCGCGTCAAGATGCGATACCACGCACCATATTGATGATCGATCATGTGCTGCCAACTGTATTCCCAGATGCGTTGATACCAATTCCAATACTGTGCGTTGCCGGTGCGCTCGGCGAGACAGGCCGCCGCTGCGAACGATTCTGCCTGCACCCAAAAATATTTATCGCCATCACAGATCCTGAGATCAGGTGCAAAGCCATAGCAAATGCCGCCGTGCTCTTGATCCCACGCGGTGTCTAATGCGGCGTTGAATAATTTTTCTGCGGTGGGCAGCAACCACGAGCCATCGCTTTGCAAATGCGCGCGATTGTCATCTAACAAAATTAAAAGCTTCGCCCACTCGGTAAAGTGACCGGGTTGGAATCCCCAGGGACGAAACAGATTCGCTTTGTCATCGAGGTTGTAGTTCCAGTCTATGTTCCAGTGATGGTCATAGTGTTCCCAAATCAAACCATCCGCTTTTTTTGCCTGCCGCACAGTAATCGCTTGCGCGATGCGCTCGGCTCTATGCAAGTGCGCCACGTTGCCAGTCGCCTGCCACGCAGTGATCATCGCCTCGCAACTATGCATGTTCGCATTTTGTCCGCGATACGGAGCTAGCGTTTTCCAGTCTGCGCTGGTTTGATCCGCATACAAAGAAAATTCTTCTTGCCAGAATTTTTCTTCCATCAGCGCCACCGTCTCATCTAAATAGGCACGCGCCTCTTCCATGCCTGCCATCAAGGCATGCGAATAAGCCAGTAAGACAAAGGCCAGACCATAGCAATGATTATTCGCATCGACCACGGATTTTTGTCCGCTCTCCCAACGCAACAGCCAGGCATAAGCGCCTGTTGTCGCGTCGCGATGCACTTCACGCAAAAACGCCACTCCATGCCGCACTTGTTCCAGATACTCAGGCAATTGAAACTGCCGATACGCCATTGCATAATTAAAGACGAACCGGGTGCTGCTGACGAGATGACGCAAACTTGTATCGTAAACGTGGCCATCATCTTTAAAGAAATGATAAAAACCACCGCTGGGATCAATACAGCGCGGATGATAAAACCGCATGGTGTCTTGAATGTGGTTGAGCAGAGTGGAGGCAGAACGAAAATCAGGTAGCTGGCGCATAGAGGTGAAGTCTATCGACGAGTAAAAGAAGTGCGCCTAATTTACCGCAGGGGATTTGTTCTTACAATCTTGGGGTGGGGGTGAGGGTTTAGTTTATTGGGTTTACTAAACAGGGTGTTGTTGTTTGCGTTTTTTATTTACGATTGCTGTTGATTCGCTGTCTGTAGGCTGGGCCGCCCCCGGCCTAGGGACCGTCGATCAACGGCAAACGCAAATAAAAATTTATACGCAGCCAATCAAAAAGAAAACCAAACTCAATGCACCAAGCTAACAGGCTGATCCAGATGGATCCCCTGATCACGCAAAATTCCCTGTACTTTCCATGCATAAAACGCGAGATAAACAAAGCAGATGACGCCGACGATGTAACTCATTTGTATGCCGATCTGATCTGCCACCGCACCCTGCGTCCAGGAGACCAAACCGCCGCCCATGATCATCATGATTAAGAAATTGCTGCCTTGCCCCGTGTGCTTGCCCAAGCCCTTGATGGCTAGGGCGAAGATGCACGGCCACAGTGTGCTGCAGAACAGGCCTATGCTGGTGAAGGCGTAGATACTGATCATGCCAGTGGTGCTCATGCCTGTGATTAAGCCTGCGATGCCTAGGCACGAGAAAATGCCTAGCATTTTGGCTGGATTGCCCTGGCTGGCGATGTCAGCGGCGATCAGGATTAAGACAATCGCGCCGTACACATAAAAGTGCGTGAGCTCGTGTTGGGCGATGGCGTTGACCAGTAAGAAGACGCTGAAAGCGAGATAGGGGGCAAAAAATTTCGCGATCTTGGCGGCACTTGCACTCAGGCTAAATGCCTCCACCGCACCAGTCCAGCGGCCTATCATCAAGCTGGCCCAATACAGGGAAATAAAGGGCGCGATGTCTTTGGTTAGATAGCCTAGTTTGGTTTCCATATAGGCCGGTAAATTGCTGGCGGTGGAGACTTCGACGCCGACGTATAAAAAGATGGCGATCATGCCCATGACTAATTGCGGGAATTGCAGTGCAGATGTTTCGTCACCTTTGTCGCCATGTAAGTGCGCTTCAGGCACGGCAGGGCGGTCAGGAATGGCGGAGAATTTTAACAGCACAGCGACTAACAAAAACGCCGCGCCCAAAATCAGATAAGGGATTTTGACGCTCTCTATGCTGATGGTGGTATTGGTGGCAGAAGGCGCGCCAAAGATCGCGAAGCTGACGATGAGCGGGCCGATGGTGGTACCAAAATTATTCACGCCACCTGCGAGAGTTAAGCGTTGTGAGCCGGTTTCTTGACTGCCCAGGGCAATCGCTAAAGGATTAGCCGCAGTTTGTTGCAAAGAGAAGCCGAGCCCCACGATAAATAATCCAGACAACATGAGTGGGAAGGACCCCGTGTTGGCGGCGGGGTAGAACAGTAGCGTACCTAGCGCAGAAATTCCCAAGCCTAATGCCAGCCCATTTTTATAGCCAACACGATTGATGAGATCGTCTTTGATGATGGCAGAGACCAATAGATAGAGCAAAGAGCCGACCGTGTAGGCGACATAAAACGCCAGCGACACAAACTGACTTTGGGTTTGCGTCAGATGGAAGGCCTGCTTAAAGACCGGGATCAAAATGTCGTTGCTGGCCGCGACAAAGCCCCAGAAGAAAAAGACGGTGACCAGCGGGACAAATTGCGCCCACTGCGTGTTGGTTTGTTTGTTTGTCATAGTGGTTTAATCACGTAAATATTCGATTTATCGAAGCGCTTTGCCTCGTCTCCTGCCGCGTAAGCGACATGGCATGGTATATCGCTTACGTGACATTTGTATATCTGGATTTCGCATAGCTTGCGCTGTTTATCGGATGGGCTAAACAATGCGACTGATGTCTGGAGCCTTCTTCAAAAGCGGTCATTCGGATTTGTGTTGGAAATGGAATCGATTCTGAAAGTCCATTAGTGCAGCAAATTTGGCTATGCGTTTGGGCGATTCGTGATGGTGCGAGGCTGGCTGTGAACGAGAACGAATTTCGTTGACCTTTGCGGCGAAGTGGAAGCGAGTGAAAAATTTCAGATTTGTGAGGCGCGGGTCAGAGGCTTTCTCGAAACTGCACAAACGCACTGCACGTAAAGAATTAGACGAAAAATAATGAAATGTTGTTTTTAACGATAAAACGCGTACTTTCCCAAAAAAAACTTCGTCAAAATTACTGCCCTTGCTAGTATGGGTTTACCTGATTCGTGGTTTCGCCAAGTTGACGCCGAAGTTGCGAATGTCTGCCGTGTTTGCGCGACGCATCAGTGTCATTTCTCCTCTTAGTTTTTCTCGCTTAGTAGTTTGCTTCGGTTTGTTGGTTCTCACTTCGTTTTGACCTCGTTGTGTTTGGATTTACAAGAAAAGGAAGGCATATGAAAGCACATATTATTTATCCTCTGGTGGTAGCTGGTCTGATGGTATTGCCATCAGCGCATGCCGACGAATTGTCGGATTGGTTGAAGTTTGATGGATTCGGAACGGTGGGGACGTTTAAGGCAAATGATCCGGTGGCAGGCGTGCGCGCCGATTCCAGACAAAGCACTTATTCCTTGAATGAATGGCGATTTGACGGCGACACTCAAGCGTCGATACAGGCGACCTTAAACCCGAACGGAAAGCTTAAGGCGGTGTAAGTGTATGCGATTAATCCCATTACCTATCAGGATGGTGTAACCGGGCGCTGGGAAAAGAAAATGGGTTCGGGCATGTTGGCTGTGGAAGGTTTTTTTGGAAAAACCAAAGTCAGCGTGGCGTTAGGTTCGGTCGACGTGCAGAGAACCAAGGGTTTGTCCTTGCGCTGGACGGATGGTAATTGGAGTACGCGGGTCGGTTATTCAACCAACACTTTGTCCTTTACATCGCAAAGTGTTAGCGCGACTTTAAAATCATTGACGTCGTTGCCAGCTGTTGTGTGTAGCAATTGCGCCAGTGTGATTCCCTCAATCGCTGCCTTGAAAGGAATCGAAGCAAAGTTAAAGACCTTTGGATTTAGCTATGATGACGGCATGTGGATAGGTCAGTTTGAATATGGCAAACGGCAATCTTCGTCGATAATCGTCGCACCGGTCTCGGGCTGGAACGTGTTGGCTGGTTATCGTGTCGGTGACTTTACGCCTTTTGTTGGCATGGGGTCTCTAAAAGTCGATAGTGCAGAGCCAGGTTTGATCGCTGGACCAGGAGCGCCAGCGGCGTTCAAGGCGCAGTTGAAATACCTAAATGCGGCGCGGATTGCGATTGGTAGTCCGGATAGAGATGCGTATGCCTTTGGTGTGCGTTGGGACTTCGCAAAAAATCTTGCTTTGAAGGCGCAGTTTGATTCTATCAAAATGGCGAAACCAGAAATCGGAAGCACGGGCATTATCACTTATCCGACGTCGATGCTGGGTAAACCAAGTGGTTTTGATGGACGCGTATCAACGCTGACTTTCAATCTTGATTTTGTATTTTAAGCGAGGCCGAACATGAAAATATTGACGAAAGCTTTAGCGGGTTTGGCGATATGTGCGAGTGTTCAGAGTGCCTGGGCAGAGCATGTCGTTGTGGTGTCATCCAAGAGTGCAGTCGGTAATTTGTCGAAGGAGCAGATAGCTGATATTTATTTGGGTAACGTGAAAGAATTTCCCGGTGGTGGACAAGCCTTGCCTTTGCTGGTGGGGTCAGGCGCGGTGCGTACAGAATTTTTTGACAAAGTTCTCGGGAAAAATGAGGCGCAGGCTAAGGCGATTTGGTCACGCCTGGTGTTCAGCGGAAAAGGCAGCGCACCACGAGAAGTATCTGATTCAGCTGAAGTGATTAAGGCGATCGCTGCTAATCCCAATTGCATAGGCGTAATCGAAAAAAGCGCCATGAATTCTAGCGTGAAGGCGGTCTTTAGTAGTCCTTGATCAAGCAAGTAAACGCGGCATGCAGAAGATGACTGCATGTCGCGCTTAGTGGTAGGAAACGATCGCTTAACGTTTATCGCTGCCGGAGCAAAATAAGTGCCCAGATAAATAAAGAAGCAGCGATCAACAGACCTAGCCAAGAGGCAGCGATCGGAATCTGCCAATCACCAAGTTGCACTGTCATTTGTGTGACTAAGCGGAATCCATGTACCACCGCCACAATTCCGAAAATCAATCCGGAAATGAGGATATAATCTTTATCGCGCATCATGTTTTATTCTCCTATTAAAAATTAGCGTCATCGCTTTGCCATTTGCAGGCTGAGTGTGTAAGCACGCGGACACCATCGTTGCCAAAGGACGAGTCCGAAATTCCAATTAAACCCAGATTTTTCATTAAGCCCACCTGTGGTGCTATTTGCGCGCTGACGGCGCATTCTCGGCTACTTTTGTCGCTCTTCGTCGCCAATAGTTCGCTATTGGCTCCAAGGTGAATCAAACGCGCACATCAAAATTAGCTCGAAGAGCGCCTTCGTCACCATCGCAAATCGACATGGAAATTCTGGGTTAAATCAGTCGTTCATTTTCATTTTTTTGCTGATATTGACTCCATTTTTTTCAGCATACTTCACTCTAGTGCAATTTTTGAGTAAGCACTATACAGTTTTTATATTAGTCTATTGGTAATATCAATTAACTGATAAAATATTCAGAAACGTAGTACTGCGCTGCTCGCTGTGTTTGATTTTCACTAACGATAATATGCAGTGTTAATCGAAAGAAATGCGTATTTTTAATATTGGGAACTCACCGACCTAGATTAAGTGGTGTTTGCAGTTTCTAACTAATTCAGCGCTCATTCATGGCGCGTTATGATTGATGAAATGTTCATGCATAATCAGCCCAAAATTCTCATAATCGATGACGATTCGGACGTCGCGATTGCAGCACAAATGTTATTGCGCCGACGCTATTCCGATATTCGCATTCTACAAAACCCTGCCAAATTGAATGCGATGTTGGAGCAGCAAGTCCCCGACATCGTTTTACTCGATTTTAATTTTACGGCGGGACGTACTGATGGTAGCGAGGGATTGTTGATTCTGGATTTGTTAGCGCGCCAGGATAAGTCACCTTCGGTGATCGCATTGACTGCATATGCAGATGTGCCTTTGGCGGTTGAAGCATTGAAGCGAGGCGCATGTGATTTTATTACAAAACCTTGGGAAAACGCTCGTTTGTTAGCTGCAGTTGAAACTGCGATCGCACGTCGCACCGGTAACTCTGGATTGGGGGCGTTGAATATCCTGATGGGGCAGTCGGCATCGATGTGCGAACTACGGGCGATGATCGCGAACGTCGCGCCCACGGAAGCTAATGTCATGATACTTGGCGAAAATGGGGTGGGCAAAGAGTTAGTCGCCAGAGCCATCCATCTGACATCATCACGTGCGGCGGCGAATTTTTTGGCAGTTGATATGGGCGCTATTCCTGAATCAACGATAGAGAGCGAATTATTCGGACATCGGAAGGGCGCATTTACTGATGCAAAGAGTGATAGACCCGGTCGGTTTCAGGCGGCGAAAGGCGGCGTACTCTTTTTGGATGAAATCGCCAACCTGCCATTGGCCGGACAGGCCAAATTGTTGACGGTGCTGGAGCGTCGTGAAGTGACGCCAATTGGACTCGATCAGGCTGAACGAATTGACGTGCGCATTGTGAGCGCTACGAATCTACCTGAAGAAAAATTGTTTGATCCCAGTATTTTTCGTACTGACCTTTTGTTTCGCCTCAATACTATTGTCATTCGGGTGCCTGCTTTGCGAGAGCGCGCATCTGATATTCCAGAGCTTTTGCAGCACTATCTCGTTCACTATCAGACGCAATATCAAAAGCCACAGCGGAAAATCGCAGAGTCCGCTCTTGAACAGTTGTGTGCATACGCCTGGCCTGGCAATGTGCGTGCATTGCGGCATGCATGTGAGAGGGCCGTCATTTTGAGTACAGCATCAGAGTATCGATTTGAAGATTTTGGTTTGACAGCATTTCACACGATTCAAAGCAGCTTGAATGACCTCAGCAGTGTACAGAAAGTGCCTCTAAAGAAATCAATGGCGGAACCAAAAAGCGATAATCTCAAGCTAAGTGAAATGGAAAAGGAGGCGATTACTCATGCGATTGCGCAAGCGCAAGGCAACATCAGTCATGCTGCCAAGTTATTAGGTTTAAGTCGATCCGCGTTGTATCGTAAACTTGAAAAACACGCACTATGAGATCGGGGCGCAATTATTTTTTTCACTGCATTGTCAGTATGTTGGTCATATTGGGTGCGGTGGTAAGCGCCACATATACCCTGACCGCAATGAAGGTCGTTGAGCCAGTACGTTGGCTCATTGTCTGTGGCATATTTTTGGTAGTCGGAATTTTTTTATTTTTGAATAGTTTGCGTCGTTTGAGTATAAATTCAATTGCTCCACTGCCGGAGATTTTACCTAACATTCCACGCGATGTGACGCAGCAAGGGCGTGAGTTTTTATGTCTTGAAAATCGCTTAGAACACTCGCCAATCGCACTTTTTTCAGTTTCTTCAGTTTCAAATGGATCAGAACCAAAAAGCGTACATGCCATCAATGGCAACGCACGTCGCCTCATTGCACCTGGTCGTACCACACAGCCTCAGCATCTGTTTGATTCCCTGAGAGCGCAAAGCGTCGGAAAGCGCAATCTCATCACATTTGAGACTGAACAGGGCATAGAACGAGCACTCCTTTCCTGTTCCAGCGTTTCCATCAACGGCTCGTCAGAGTTAATGATTGCCTTGATGCCAGTCGAAAGCGAATTGCAATTAGAGGCGCAAAATGCCTGGCTAAAATTGATTCATGTCTTGACTCACGAAATCATGAATTCGCTTACGCCAGTGACATCGCTCTCACGAACCGCACATGAATTGTTGATGGAGAATAGAGAGCGACTTTTAGAGTTAGATTTCCAAGATTTAAGCATGTCCTTAGATGCGATTAATCGACGTGCCCGAGGATTAGCCAATTTCGTCAGTAGTTATCGCAGTCTGTCAAACGTTCCGGATGCATCACCAGTGAGAGTGAGTATTGCAGCGCTCTTTGCGCGTTTGATCGCGTTGGTTGGAGCCTCCTGGCAAGAGCGTGGTGGCAGGATGGAATGTCTATGTGAACCACCTTCTTTGGAGGTGATGGCTGACGAATCGCAATTGGAGCAAGCTCTGATTAATCTCATTAAAAACGCGGCCGAAGCGACGCACGATTTGGAAAAACCAGAATTGCGTTTGCATGCGAAATTAGTTCGTGGCTCGCGACTACGTTTAGAGGTGAATGATAATGGCCCAGGCGTTCCTGAAGATTTAATCGCACAAATTTTTACGCCTTTCTTTTCTACGAAAGAAAAAGGGAGTGGCATTGGTTTGGCTTTAGTGCGCCAGCTCATACAAGGTAACGGGGGAACCGTGCGTTATGCGCGTCGTGTTCAGGGCGGGGCGCAATTTATTGTCATGATTTAATCCGTCGTTACAGATAGGACTTAGGCATGCCGCTTGAATTCCCTATTGCACCCTCGCCGTACAATCGTATTGTCTTCGGCTCCTCGCTTAGCCAGTGCAATTTTGCGTAAGCCCTAACAAAGTATCTATTGAATGCGAACATCACCATAACGCACTTGTAGCTGGAGTCGCGTATTGACTGCAGATGTTGGCTCAGCGTCTTTCATCACGCTTTCGTTGATTTTGCTGTCTGGTTGCGCCCGAGCAGCAGCGGGTTTGTTATAGTTTGCTTGCGCGCCAACCACCATCTTTCGCTCTACAAAAAGATGCTCTATTTCGACCTCCTGGCGTATACCACCAACCATGACTCGGGCAGTGAATTCTGAGCACAACTGATCAAGCTGCTTACCCGAAATATTGATCGTTCCTGCGTTTAAACTTAAATTATGTGAAGCGTTCTTAGACAGTTTTAGTGAGAAAATGCTGCCTTCGCGATATCCATTTCCATGACAGCTTTTGGTATGCGTCACGTTGATGAGCGCGTTTCTTTTCTCAATGGCGATTTCAGGTTGACACTCACCTTGTGCGTGCAATTGAAGGTCGTAAGTTTGATTCGCTGGAAGCTCGACAAACTCCACGTTCACGGTTCCTTCATCAATACGAATTTCTATTTCTTGTGCTTGGGACATGGACATCGTTCCTAAAGTAATTATTGTGAACAGGGTGAGTTTGCGTACGATATTGTTGAGCTTCATGCTGCCACCGGTAGAGGTAAAGTGGATGGGGATTCAATATGCCAAGCTTGTTCTAGTTTTGCCATTTTGTATCGGTAATACAGGAAACAACCGATGAATGTCAGTAAATGTGCAGCGGATTCGGCGTAAGCAGCATAGATTGTGCTGTCGCCAACGAAATGTAAAACTAAGTACATGGGCAGTAAGTTAGACAAATACATTGACCAAAATGTGAGTAGCATTGTGCCTTTGGTGTCCCCCATTCCGACCACGGCAAAAATGTAGGGAAAGGAGGCGATCAGGAACGCCCAAGGTAAGCTAGAGATACGGATATAGCTCAAAACATTGACAGCTTGTGCTGGATTGACTGCCAACCGATCAATCAGATATGGCGCGAAAATAATCGTGAGTGCGCCAATTGCTAAGGCCACCAGTAACACCTTTTTGCACATCCATTGCACGCCGACTTTGATATTGGAAAGATTTTTTGCGCCGATGTTTTGGGCTGTAAAAGGGATTAATGCGGCAACCATACCAACTAGAAGAGAATGGAAAAACCCCATCACATATTGCGCACTGGTGACGGCGACGATGGTGCTTGCTTCGTAGTAGGAGATGACGATAAAAAATAAGAAAAATGAGAAATTAAGCGAGAAGCCGTTAATAGTTTCAGCAACCGCTAGTTTAAACATCTCCCGATTTTCCGTGAAACCACGCGCGGGCCAGAACGCAATTCCGATGCGATAGGGGAAGTTGCGGAAATCTCTGAACAATACGAGCAAACCACTGCAGCAGGCGATTAACATGGCAACTGCAGTCGCTTGTACCACGTTAAAATGGTAACGAGTCGCCAGTAGAATTAGTAACGGTGTACATATCATGTCAACGACAAAGCTGACGATTTGAAAGCGCACCATCATGCTGGTATCGCCAGCCATTTTTGAGAGCAAGCTGCTGTAAATATTCAGTAAAATAAAAATGTAACCAACCCATAGTACGTTCAAATACTTTTTCGCCTGCAGCTTGATGAACTCGTCAACGCCAAAGACTGATAAGAGTTGCTGGCTTAGCAGATCGCCGAAAACCGACACGCACAATCCCAAGACCAGGCAAAGGCCAAAGCCATAATTGATGAGATGACTGGCATTGACGTGATCTTTGCGACCGTAAGCTTGATTCGCATAAATATATACAGCCGACAACAGACCGGTAAAAGTGGCTGCCAGAACGCCGACGATCAGGCTTACTAATCTGAATATTTCTGGCAGATTGTGTTCATTAGAAAGAATAGCGAGCCAGCCCAAATTCACAAACATACCGAGATGGCTCAACAATGTGAGGCCGAGAACTGGTACCGAAAGGCGAAAGAGGTTTTTATGTACTTCGCTGGAGGTCATATCAATATTGGACATCACTGACTTCTTTCTCGGTATGAATACCGCGTTCAAAAATAATTTCATTGGCAAAATAAGACGCGCTGCCACTGACCTGACGATGCTGGTGATCTGGTAGCATTTCTTCAAAGGAGATATGAGAAAATTCTGTGTTGAAGCAGCGTCCTATCATGCGAGTCATGATGGGCGAGCAGAAATCAATGAACATCGGTTTCTTTAAATTTCCGGTGCCACCAGCTAATGCGTTTGACACATCGTGGCGCCGTACAAAAACGCGTTGTGGCAGACCGCATGTACGACGCCAGTGATCAAGGCGCAAGAAATAGTCAAAATTGCCCTCAGAGGCGTGGCGTAGTGGCAGGGCCGAGCGTGCAAACCACCATTGTTCCCGCGACAAAATCAGATCACGATATTTCACACGTGGGAAGCGAATGGTGGGCACTGGTTCTGATTCTGCGACCAGCTTCAATAAGCCTGAATGAAAAACAAAGCAGCAGGGTTCGCTCAGCGCTGAAATGCGCGTCAGCGTTTCCAGTAAACGTGGAAAGTGTGAGGTATTAAATAGCGCAGTATGCCGTAAGTTGACTGCTTTCTGCGTATGCTTATTGCGCAGGGACGGGTAACTCTGATCATCGGGCCAGATGACTTCTAGATCGTTGAGAGTCAGGTCACCATCGGCTTGATCATTTTGCTGCTCCATCCAAATACGGCCATTGCACAGCCTGGGTCTCGTTGCAGTATTGTAGCCAAAGCTATCGTAAAAATCGTAGGCATTGCGCAGCGTTTCACCATACGCTGACTTACATTCTTCTAATACCTGAGTATCGTCAAAGAAAGTAAAGAAGCGGGAAAAGCAGCGCAAGTAGCCACTGTCTATGGTATTGACCACGAAATTTTTATTGATCTGATGTCCATATACAGAAAACGCGCGTCGTTTTGCAGACGGTGGTAATGGCTTACTCTCCAACACAATTTCATCTTCCTGCCGACGATCCCAAATTTGCGCAAACAAAGACATGATCAATTGTTGCGCCTCATTGGGATGCGCACGATCATAGCTCAAGTCGGCATTGCGTGCAGTTTCAACGGCGATCGCGGAATGCACCTGCTCGCAAAAGTTAAAGATATTGACAGGAGACTGGCTCGAAATCTTGCTACGCAGGTGCGCTAAGGTTGAATCTTGCAGTCCGTCCTTAAAATTGGCACTGAGATAGGTATGTAAAAACTCTTCGGACTGATCTGCGTAAGCTTGTATTTGTGATTTATTGCTCGGGCTGATTTGTAGTATTGCACTGTCGTGATAAACCAGCCCATTGGTTTTTGCCAGGCGAATGTCAAATAGCGCCATGAGTGCGTCAAAGCACGCGTTAATTTCTTCTATTAATTGCGCTTGTTCCTGACTTTTTGTGGAACTTAGCTGCTCGTGTTTGTAGGCCAAGGTTTTCAACAGACACAGAATATTGCCCGCAGACGGAGCACTCTGTACAACCTCTTCTGCGATCCGAATAAATTGACCGAGCAGGTCAATATTACCGTCATCGAGTCGCGGTGAATAACTAAGTATCCCTGCTCTGATCCATTGTTGAAATAGGCTGTCATGCGTGATGAGCTTGGGTATTGCTAATCCTAACGTATCCCAATTGAGCCATTGCGAAGAAAGAGATTGGTGATGCTCCATCGATAGTGAAAGCGAGGTCTTAAGTCCGTAGGTACGGTAAGGGTATACTTCGGATTTATCCATCAAAGTGGAAAGAACGCAGTTATGTTCGTCCATCTTATTTTCGCTTAACTTATAGCGCCAGCACTGACGATAGCGTATGCAAAAGCATTCAAACAACTTGAGTAAACTTGAGCGATCAAAACTATAGCGATGCGCAATTGTGTCGCTACGTGTGAGTGCCGTGTTGGCGTTGTCCTGCAATCGTGAAAAACCAACCGAGCTAAATGAGGAAAATGGGCTGACTTTGGTGAGTGCTCTGGTGAGATAGCGATAGACGGTTTCTTCGTCGTTGAGTGCAATCTTATTGTCAAAATTTTGATTGCGGAGGTATCGCATGACGGTGGAGGTAATTTGCCCACGGGTGAATGCAATACCATGCACAAAATGAGCACTCGTCGATAAAGTTTTGACGTTAAATCGGGCTTCTTCCAGATGCTGAACGTAGCTTTGGTCAAGCGACGACTTTAGCTTCAATAAGCTGCGGGCAGTGTCGCACCATGGATGTGCTAGTGTCGCCAACTGTTCTTCAAAATTTTTAAAAATAGTCGCGATATCTTTATCGTTAAATACCGCACGTTTGAGTTGAATTGTGTCGCGAAATTGTCTTGTCTGAGATTTCGCTAGTGTGAAGAGCATGTCGCAAAAACTCTGCTTATGAGTAGCGAGCAAGCGCTCCATGGCCGCGATGCGGCACATTGTTAATTCTATGTTTTCGGAGCGTGTGATGTCAGATAGGCCGGTGAGGGGCAAATTATTGGCGCGCACCACGATGTAAGGAACGATCATCTTAAAATTCCTGTGGCGCATTGTGCACGATTTTTGCCGATAATAAGCCCGTAGTAGGCTTTACGCCGTTTTTCGCTATTCCCTAACATGTGATCAATACCGAATTGATTGTAGCTGCGAAATGGACGGCCAAAAAGTCCCTCCCCCACCAGTAATCGAATCAAGTGCTGCATAACATAGCCCAGAGCACAGTTGAGTTCTAAAAATTCGTGATCAGAAAAAGAAAAGGCTTGCTGATCAACACAGAGATACAAGACTGCGGGTACCGAGGCAAAACTGAAGGTGTTATAGGTAAAATTTTCCTGACAAATTTCGACGGGATCAACTGCTGTTAATTGACGCAGTTGATGTTGTGGCTCGACTGAATAAATACCCGCTTGTAAATCATCTCCGGCGCGCACGCACAAGGCCGCTGTCAGCGGATAGCTTCGTACGATAGGAAAAAATTCAGCGGCCTCATCCATTGCGTCATGTAAGGTGCGAACGATGTCTTTAAATTGTTGATGGTGGCAGCGATGAAAGGCAGTGAAAAACATACCGTTATTGATTTGCCCGCTGTTCCGTGCGCTGGCATACAGTGTGTGCTGCAACAATGCACCCGAACTCATTTCATTGCTCGCATCGGCACTGATAGTCACAGCGATGCCATCTTGGTCAACCTGGGGGCGGAGCAGCAACCCACACTGTCGTCCCAGCGTGTTTAGCTCCGAAAAAAAATGACCAACTTCTAGCGCAAACAAGGCCTTCCTAAATAAATTATAAATGGCGTCGTAGCGACTAAAGTCGGCTTTAATACAGAGCCGAATTTCATTCTTAGGGAGCGATGTTGGCAATACTCCCATCTCTTTAAGTACCATCGCCTGGAAGTCCACGCAATAGCGCTCGGTATTTTCTTCGATGACAAACTGCAACACATAATAAGAACGTGGTGATGGATAACTAGGGCGTGTTGACATATTTATTTACTCACACCCCTGTTAACTTTTCTCGAAATGTGTTTACATCCTTGTATTTGGGCAAATCAAGGATGATTAGAATGCTATTGAGGGATGATCAGTGGGAAAGAATAGAAGCACTT
>JACQDW010000077.1 GCA_016200845.1 Burkholderiales bacterium
ACATATTGCTGCGGGAAGCTTCTTGCTCTGCCCTCCTAAAATTGAATTTCTAATCGTGATTACGGCTAACCAAGATTTGAAAAACCGAACCCGCTCCGGCGGGTTTTAAAACCACTTTTTAATAGGTGAAAACTATGGAATTTCTTACTTTAATTAAAAATGCCATTCCAGACTATGCCAAAGATATTCGACTGAACGTTGATAGTACGATTGCTCGGTCTAGTTTGGAAGGCAACGATGCGGTGGGTGTGGCCTTGGCTGCGGCGTTTGCCACCAAGAACAAAGCCTTGATTGATTTGATCCGCAATGCGGGTGTATTAAGTCCCGAAGAAACGCAGGGAGCGTTGACGGCAGCTTCATTGATGGGCATGAATAATGTCTGGTATCCCTTTGTTGAGATGGCCGATGATGAAGATCTCAAAACCCAGGGCGCGCAATTGCGTATGAATGCCTACGCGACCAATGGCGGTGTCGATAAGCGCCGTTTTGAAATGTATGCTTTGTCGGCATCGATCATAGGCAAATGCCATTTTTGCGTAAAATCCCATTTCGATTTGCTGCGCAAGGAAGGCATGAGCACCACACAACTGCGCGATGTTGGGCGGATCGCTGCAGTGATCAATGCTGTGTCTCAGGTGATGGCGGCTGAGGCTTGATGGAAGCTGAAAATGAGAGTCATAGCGACAAAAAATGCACATGCTGATAAATACGATCAATTGAAATTTGTGCGTGACGATGGCTCGTCTTCAAGCATCGCCATGCCCAGACAAGGGATCTTGCCACATGACTTGATTCACTACGTGGTCGAATCTCAATTGCCCTTCCAATTTGGTTTTTTGCGGCAGGTGGTGAGTGGCGCTGACGCTGGATTTGTGATGGAAGAAATTCACGATGTGACTAATCCCAATGTAAGTGTGGAAGCAGTGCAGGTGGAAGCCATCGTTGAAGCCTTGCAGACACAATTGTGGTCAGGCGTTTTTGATCAAGAGATGTTTTTGTACGCGGTCGAGATGGCGTGCTCAGCTCGCGCTACTGCGGCTCCAGTTTGGCAGGATGAGGGCGCGAAGAGGCTCTTGTTTCAGCGTGCGTTGGAGTTGGCGACGGAGTGGCAGGCCGTACCTGTTTCGTCTGCTTTTGAATTGATGTTGGCGTAATTTTCCTGCTAACACAGCCCGCCCTTTTGCAGAAAAGTTTGGGCTGCTCTGGAGGGGAAATCTGTGGCTTAAGGCTACGAGGCAGGTGAGAAGATGTTTAAGTGCCTGCTAAGATGTTCTTGAAACGGAGCCGCTGAGCGAAAGCCTATAATGCGGCTATCTGGAGCTTCTTTGCCATCCGGCTGGAACAGAATAATTCCGGGGGGGCCAAACAATTTAAAGCGTTTCATCAGGCTGCGTTCTTGTTGCTGGTTGTCGGTGACGTCAACTTGGAGCAACTTCATTTGCGCCAGTTGTGAACGGACTTCGGGATCGGAGAAGGTCAAGTTTTCCATCTCCTTGCAGGCGACACACCAATCGGCGTAAAAATCTAGTAGCACAGCTTGCTGGGTTTGTGCCAGCACTTGGTCTAATTCTTGTGTACTGTGTATGCGCTGAAAGCGAGGCATATCTGATTTCTGATGCGACGCGGAGGTCAAGCTGCTCGCTTCTGTTCGCCAATGTGCGAGTGGTTGCATCAGATTTTGTCCACCACTGAGTGCTCCCATGATTTCGCTCAGACCCAATAAGAGAAATAAGATACTGACGAGCTTCGCGCTGATTTTCGCTATGCCTGCTGTGTTGGGGATTGGCTCCATCACGCGCATGAGGAGTGCAGTCAACAACGCTAAGCAGCCCCAGACTAACATTGCCAAGTAATGTGGAAGAATGGGCGTGATCATCCAAATTGCGACTGCAATTAAGAGTACGCCAAACACTTTTTTTACTTGATTCATCCACCCGCCAACGCGCGGCAATAAGCTACCTGCCGACACCCCGGTTAAGAGTAGCGGCACACTCATTCCCATTGCCATCGAGAATAAGGCCCAGGCGCCTGTGACGACATTCTTGGTTTGACTGATGTAGAGCAAAGCGCCAGCTAAAGGTCCGGCAACGCAAGGGCCGACAATAAGTGCCGATAAGGCTCCCATAAAAAAGACAGCAGCAAAACGACCGCCGTTAAGCTGTCCACTAGTTTGGGTGAGGCGGGTTTGCAGGCTGCTGGGTAGCTGCAATTGATAGACGTCAAACATCGACAAAGACAAGAGTAGTAGTAGGCTAGCAAAGACGATGAGTACCCAGGGTTTTTGTAGCGCTCCGGCCAGGCCTTCGCCCGCCAGTCCGGCAGCGACTCCTAATCCGGTGTAGACGAGTGCCATACCTAGGCAGTAAGCAAGCGCCAGTAAAAAACCACGCATGCGGGTGACGTTTTTTTCACCGACGATGATGGAGGATAAGATAGGTACCATCGGTAACACGCAAGGTGTGAAGGAGAGTAAAAGACCAAAAAGCAGAAAGGCGGCACCTATGCTGAGCCAATGTCCACTCGCCAGCGTTTTTTGTGCGAGTGAGAGTTCATCCTGCGGCGGCGCTGGGGGAAGCAAACCCGCTAACGCCTTGCTGGGATTAGTGTCGGTGGGTTGGGTGCTGATGATGGTGTGGGCTCCCGCTTCGATTTCGAAATGCTGAGTTTGTGGTGGATAGCAGAGCCCTTGATCGGCACATCCTTGATAGTTGATTTGGATGGAAAGATTTTTTTCAAACTTGGGTAAGTGGATGTCAATGCTGATTTTTCCTGCATAGATTTCCACTTCCTTTTGAAAGTTTTCATCGTACTGAAGAACGCCTTTCGGTAGATTTGACTGGTCAAGATTGATCTGCTGATCTGCGGACTGTATGGAAATTTTTTCTTTGTAGAGGTGATAGCCGGGGGCGATTTTCCAATGGACACGTAAGGTGTCGCTTCCTGATTTTTCTAGTTGTAGGATGAACGCTTGTTCGGGGCTGAGAAATTGAACTTGCTCGGCTTGCCTGACGTCCGCTTTGGCGATTGATGTCGCTAGCATGAATGAAAATAATAGCGTGAACAAGACCATGGCGATCGAGTTGCGGTTGCTGTGCTGCTGCATAGTGAGTTCCTATTCGTCAAAAGGCGAGTTAGTTAAAACGTGCGACCGGCTTACCATTGCTTGCTGAGTCCGAATTGCACGATATTGGCGGTAAGTGGCATCAGACCCGGGCTACCTTTGTGAAAAGCGCGCCACTGGCCACGTTGTTCATAGCGTTCAAATTTGAAATCAACTTGCCACTGCGCAGACAATTGTTTGGAGAACTTCGCTCCCAGTGTGATCGCGCCAAATCCAGATAAGCGATGGTCGGCTGAAATTAATTGCTGGCGGTCGAAGCGAAATCCCGGTGGGAATGGTGCACCGAGCGTGGCATCGTAAATTGGATCGACATAAAACGAGGCAGCACTTTGTGTGTAAAAGCGCATGGAGGGGGTGAATGACCATTCATGGCTCAGTTCTTTTTCAATTTCCAATTGAAAGGTGTGGGCTTTGATAGCGAAGCTGTCGCGGTAGTAGCGATAGCTTAACCGCAGAGTACTTTCAGCCTGCTCGATATGATGATTCCAGCGCAGTGCGGCGTTGCTTTGATTGCGGGTACGCGGTCGGTTGTCAGGAAATTTATAAGGATCTGAAAAATAACCCGTGCCACGTCCGTGCGACAGACTGAGCTGAACTATATCGACAGGCGTAAAAATATGACTGATTCCAATCATCATATTTTTGCTTGACTTGTGTTCGTTGCGGACGACTTTGTTACTCGGATTGATGTCGTCTTGACTATCACCTATCCCAAAATTAAAGCTGGTATTTTTGTCGGCGCTGTTGATCGCTGCAGAGAATGAAATGGCACGTGATTTGTAATCATGTTCGTTGGAGTAACTCATGCCTGCGGCGATGCTACCGCGCTCAAAAAAGCGACTTAACGTGAGGTCTGCTGCTTTGCGATGATCAGACATGCGAGACGCTCCTGAGACTGCACTGTGATAGCGCGGTGAGGCACCTGATACGTTGTCACTGGTCAGCGTTCCATCCAATAGCCAAGTTCCTGCTACGGGAAGAATCAGTTGCAGCGACGGAGATGTGGCGCCAACACGTTTGAGATCGGATTGACTTTCTTGATAGTGAAGATAGCTCAGGTTCAGACTGGCATGTTCGGGCAGCGATTGTGCATGGAGGTTACCCAGGCCCGGTATCATTAATGCCGCACCTAGTATAGTTTGGGCGATAGGTGAGGCGCTCACGCTGCTTAATTCGGATGGGTGAGATTCCGCAACTGAGCTAGGGTTTTGGTGTGCTGTCATTGGTTTTCCTTAGTTGCAGCCGCATCCACCACCGCCAACTGAAGAGGCTGCTACAGCCGCTTCTTTGCTGGTGTAGATGTGTTCAGCGTTCTTCATTTCTAATTTATTGTGATCCATTTTCATGGCATTCTTGGCGAGGAAATTTTTTTCCCATGGCTGTACTGGTGCGGTCAAAGTGCAACCGCCGCAACTAAGCATGGACAATAAGCTGAACAGAGCGAGTGGTCGGATGTGGGCGGTCATTTTTTAACTCCCAGTGCCGCTTGAATCTGACTTTCTAACATTGCTTTGTCCTTGTCACGAAAGCCTTCGTGTTGCAGCAGAACTCTGCCATCGCGATCGATCAAAACACTGCTTGGCATACCTTTGATTCCATAAGATTTTGGCGTAATTCCAGTGCTATCAAATGCCACCGCAAATTGCGCAGCATGTTGTTGCAAGAATTGTTGAGCATCACTGGTTTTTATGTCGAGATTGATAGCGAGCACTTGAAAGCCATGCTTTGCATATTTCTCTTGCATTTCGCTGAGCCAGGGGAAGGACTGTTTGCAAGGGCCACACCAAGATGCCCAAAAGTCGAGGTAGATTAGTTTTCCTTGAAATTGCTGTAGTGAGAGCGAAGAGTTTTGCGTTTTGAGGCTGAAGTCGGGGGCAGTTTTTCCTATCTCGATCGCATTGGCAGTCGATGTGACCAAGAGTAGTGCCAGCCCTGATAGTGCAAGCGCCATGGTGCTATTTTTCGTTTTTATGAAGGAGGATTTCATCGGTTTTTTTCCTGTAAATGTAAGGGGACATCCCCCCGTTAATTGCAAACTGTGCTTAGCTTAGATTGCGACGACGCCAGACAATCACAGCGGCGACGATTGCTAATAGTGGCAGCATGGGATCACGACCATCTTGCGCCACTGAGCAGCCACCTCCGCCCTGATTGCTAGTGACAACAGGCTTATCGCTGACGGCGGCAGCGCGGCCGGTTCCGTTCAAATTAATTGTCCATTTCACGAGGTTATCGTTGTTCGATAAAGTGATACTGCCTGCCGCCGTGCCCACACTAGTCGGGTGAAATTGAACGATGAGTTCGCAACTGGACATTGCGGCCAGCTGAAACGGAAAGGCAGGGCAGCTTGTGGTGTCTTTTTCGATCATGTACGGCCCTGCAATTTGCGGAGCGATCAGCGCGATGGCGACATTGCCATCGTTTTTTAGGCGTATGCGTTGGCTGACGTCACTGGCACCGATGACTTGAGTGGCGAAATCAAATGAACTTGGACTCAGGCTGAGCAATTGAGTATTGGTCGGAACGGCGATTCCTGTGCCTTGCAGCGCAAGATTAATCTGCGTGCCGCTATCGGTACTGATGCTTAAGTTTGCGGTGCGTACGCCTGCAGCAGTCGCCTGAAAGCTGGATTCTATGCTGCATTGTGCGCCGGGAGCGATGCTAACGTTGACCGAGCAACTGCCTCCTAACAAAAAGTCAGCCGCATGAGTCCCATTGAGCAGCAGAGTGTTGATCTTGAAAGCGGCACTTCCTTGGTTGCTAAAGATGCTGATATGTTTGGCTGAGCGCGTGCCGACTTGGGTGTCAGTAAATTGTAAGGTCGCACTATCCGATAACACAGGTTTGGCGACGACACTGCTGACAACAGTCGCGCTGACGGTAATGTTGTTGCTGGCAGCGTTGGAGAGGATCGTGAGCTGACCATTGACTTCGCCCACAGTGCCCGGCGTGAGCTTGACTTGTATATTGCACAGCTTGTCGATTTCTAGCGTCCCTTTGCAAGTGCTAGAAGCCTCTATTGTGATTTGACTGGAACCCGAAGCTTGGACGCTGGTGAATGTAATTGGCACATTACCGGTATTTTTGAGGCTGAACGTTTGCGTGGCGCTGGCACTCCCAGCACTGATAGCTCCAAATGCTAGGTGAGAAACGGACGCGGCAAGTACTGCTGTTGGCGCTGTTGCATTGGCACTTAACGCGATCAGGGTATTGCCATTGGCTGCATTGGAGAGTATTTGCAAGTTTGCGTTAGCCGAACCTGCTTGGGTGAGTAAAGCTTGTAGCGAGAGCGTGCACTGAGCACCCACCGCGAGCGCAGTTTGCGTATTGCAATTGCCACTCAGCTGGAATGAGCTGGCTTGATTGCCAGTGATGTTGATCGTGTTAAAACTGAGTGGTGCTTGCCCAGCATTGGTGATGGTGATTTGCTGCGCGGGGGTCTGGACGTTGCTGATGATATTGCCAAAATTGAGACTATTGGCTGAGACTGCTATGCTCGCCTGCGGTAAAGCGTTGGCCGTTCCAGTTAAACCGATTTGCGAACTGCCGCCAGCTGCGTTGTGGCTGAGGCTAAGATTGCCATTGTGAGTGCCGGATGAACTCGGTTGGAAGCTGATTTCGAAGGTGCAGCTGGCGCCCGTCGCCAAAGAACTGTTACTGCTGCAGTTGCCGCCGCTGAGTTTGAATTCGGAGGAAGTCAGGCTGATCGTAGAGAGCTGCAAAGCAGCGCTGCCGGTATTGGTCAGTGTGGTACTGAGGGTACTACTTTGTCCTATCGTCGTTGCATTAAAACTGAGATTGGCGGGGGCAAAGCTGACCGCAGGTGCGGCGGTGACATTGGGATTACCTAAAAATGCAGCGATATCAGCCAGCTCAGTCGTGCTAAATTTATTTTTGAGCGCGCCCATGCCACCCCGGTTTTGGGCGATAGCGTTGGCAATCCGGTTGGGATTATTCGCGCCCGCGAGGACATTGCTGATATTGTCACTGGGTGAGGCGGTATGGCAGTTGGCGCAACTGGTTCCACCTGAAACGGGGCCATTTAAATACAGCTTTTTTCCGTTTAATGCGTCCGCTGCGTAAGCGGTTGTGGTGACACTGATGAGGCAAGTCAGGCTCACCAATAACATGAAAATGGGGCGCATTTTTTCTCCTGAAAATGAGGGGTTACAATTTACAAACAACCAACAGAACTGCATTAAAAAAACTATGGAGCAAAGCACATAGCCAGACTTTTCTGGTGCGCTGATATAGATAGGACAGGGTTAAGCCGGGTACAAAAACAGCTACCATGGATTGCGCACCTTGTGCTGCATGCAAACAGCTAAAGGCCAGTGCCGATCCCCATATCGGGAAGCTGATGCTGGTGCTGGATGGATACTTTTTGATCAAATAGTGTTGCAAGCCACTACGAACGATGCATTCTTCCAATACAGGCGACAGCACTAGCAGACGCAGATAATCGAGACTGTCAAAAAATTGAAACTTGTCGCGACAAGCGCTCTGTACGATCAATGCATGGAGAGTTATCGATGTCATGTTGCTGGTGTGGTGCATAGTGAAAAAATTTGACCAGACGAAAATTTGTCGCGTCTGTGTCTGTCCCGGAGTCAATACTGGATTTGTGCGAAAAGGTTCTGGTGATATGGATGGATTAATGAAAGAATGATCCGAAAAAAAATAATTGAACCTTTTTTTGCGGTCGCGTATTAACAGCTATATAGACGGAGGCTGTGCATGGGAATTTGGGGTAGTAGGGGAGTGAAAACACGTGATCTCAGCGGTGAAGCGCTGGAACGTGATCTTTTGGCGCAGATTGCAATCGCGGATAGAAATGCCTTTGAGCGTCTCTACCGAATCTACTTTGATCGACTCGCACGCTTTCTCGATAAAATGACCCGCAATTCGTCGCTGATTGAAGAAGTGATTAATGACACCATGATGGTGGTGTGGAATAAAGCGCAGACGTTTAATGGGAGCTCTAAGGTGTCGACCTGGATTTTTGCGATCGCTTATCGACAAGCATTAAAGGCCTTGAATGCGTATGAAGAACCGCTGGAAGCGGAACATGATGAGCGTCAGAGTGAAGCACATTTCGAGCCTGACTTTCAACTTTATGCCAAACAAATTGACCAGGAATTTGGGCGCGCTTTACTTGCTTTGTCAGTCGAGCAGCGAACCGTCGTGAGTTTGACTTACTATCACGATATGGGCTATCAAGAAATTGCGGACACCATGGATTGTCCGGTCAATACAGTCAAAACCAGAATGTTTCACGCGCGCCAGCGTTTGAAAACGCTGCTACTTGGCAGCATAGGAGCACAAGGATGAAACCACTGATTACACCTTCCGCGTCCACCTACGAGATGGAGCAACATGTGCAAGTATCGAGCCTATTGCCATGGTACGTACAACATCGCTTATCGCCAGAAGAACAAAGCATGGTCGATGCTCATCTGCACACTTGTGCGGTATGTCGTTCCGCTGTGTCGAATGAATCTGTGATCGCTAGTGCGAGTGAACAGCGTATCGCTGATCTGGATGTCGAGCGGGCGTGGGCGAAAATGTCGGCAAAGTTGGATGGGGCTGAGGCAGTTGCCGGACAATCCTATCCAAAAAAATGGTCGGCACCGGCCGTGCTGCACAATTTAGTGCGCAATTTAGTGCACCACTTGGCGCGTCCGCTAACTATCCCCATGGCTTGGTTGGTAGTGCCGCAATTAGCGATGGTCTTGGTATTGGCGACGTTCTTGATGCAAACTGAGCCGGAGGTGAAATATCAGGTCTTGGGGAATGGCGTCACTCTCGAAAGTAATGTGGTGGTGGTGTTTAAGCCAGAGGCAAATCAAGCTTCCGTGACCCGGCTGTTGCAAAAATATGAGGCAAGAATTGTCGATGGCCCGACTGTGACCAATGCCTACTTGTTGCGCGTCCCCGAAG
>JACQDW010000082.1 GCA_016200845.1 Burkholderiales bacterium
ATCAGTTGCGGGAAGTGTTTGAAGAACAGCGTCAATAACAGAACCTGAATATGCGAACCATCGACGTCCGCATCGGACAGGATGCAGATTTTGCCGTAGCGCAGATTGCTTAAATCGATGTTGTCCTTGATGCTGTGCGGATCAACGCCTATCGCCACCGCAATGTCGTGAATTTCGTTGTTGGCAAACAGGCGATCACGTTCCGATTCCCAGGAATTTAAGACCTTACCGCGCAAGGGCAGAATCGCCTGAAATTCTTTGTCGCGCCCCATTTTTGCCGAGCCGCCGGCAGAATCACCTTCGACTAAAAATAATTCGTTGCGTGTGATGTCGTTCGATTCGCAATCGGTCAATTTTCCCGGCAACACCGCCACGCCTGAGGATTTTTTCTTTTCGACTTTTTGCAAAGAACGCAGACGCGATTGTGCTTGTTTGATGACCAGTTCGGCAAGTTTTTTGCCCAGTTCCACGTGTGAATTGAGCCAGAGTTCCAAAGGTGGTTTGGCGAAGCTGGAAACTAGGCGTACCGCATCACGTGAATTGAGGCGCTCCTTAATCTGACCTTGAAATTGAGGGTCTAAGACCTTGGCAGACAAGACAAAAGAAGCGCGCGCAAACACGTCTTCCGGTAGTAACTTGACGCCTTTCGGCAACAGAGAATGCATTTCGGCGAAACTCTTCACGGCACCAAACAGGCCTTCGCGCAAACCAGATTCATGCGTGCCGCCTGCTGGGGTTGGAATCAGATTGACATAAGATTCGCGCACCACGCCGCCGTCTTCGGTCCACGCCACGACCCAGGATGCGCCTTCGCCTTCGGCAAAGCCATCGGCGTCGGCATTGGCGAATTGTTCGCCTTCAAACATGGGTATCACCAGCTCGCCATGCGAGGCCTGGGTCAAGGCTTCAGTCAGATAACCGCGCAAGCCCTGATCGTATTGCCAGGTCTGGCTTTCCCCAGTTTTCGCATTGCTGAACGTGACTTTGACACCCGGCAGCAAAACTGCTTTGGAGCGCAATAAGCGCTGCATTTCGGGGATGGAAATATTCGGCGAATCAAAATATTTTCCATCAGGCCAGACCGAGACGCGCGTACCATTTTTTTTGTCGCCGCGAGCGAGTGGCTGGCTACGCAGAGGTTCGATCACTTCGCCATCGGCAAAGGTCAAATTGTGTACACCAGCTTCGCGCCACACGGTGATTTCCAGACGCTTAGAGAGCGCATTGGTCACCGAGACACCGACACCATGCAGACCACCGGAGAAGGCATAAGCGCCGCCCGAGCCTTTATCGAATTTGCCGCCCGCATGCAAACGCGTGAACACGATTTCTACCGTCGGTACACCTTCGTCAGGATGCAAGCCGACCGGAATGCCGCGTCCATCATCTTCTACGGTGATACTACCGTCCGCATTCAGTGTGACTTGAATATTTTTGCAATGCCCACCCAAAGCTTCGTCCGAAGCATTGTCGATAACTTCTTGAATAATGTGCAGCGGGTTTTCTGTGCGGGTATACATCCCTGGTCTTTGCTTGACCGGTTCCAGTCCTTTCAGGACACGGATGGATGATTCGCTGTAGTCGGATGGGGTTGTGGTTTTTTTAGTTGCCATGCGATGAAGGTCGGTGAAAATGATTTTATTTACAATGTCTAAGCAATGTCTAAGTGCAGCTCTTTTTTTATCCTACACGGAAAACAGCTAAGTTGAGAAACTATTGTAATGCGAAACACTGGTTTTATGTACAGTTATTTGTGTGGCCGCCGATTCTTAATGGCGGAGATTTAAAGCGCTACTTACTCAACAAACGCATACCCTGTTCCAAACCTGACAGGGTGATGGGGAACATACGATTGCTCATGAGCTGCTTGATGATATCGATAGACTGCCGATATTGCCAGATGCCTTCCGGCTCGGGATTAAGCCATAGATGCTTGGGAAAGTGCGAAGTAAATCGCTGTATCCACGCCGCACCCGCTTCTTCGTTGTTATATTCCACCGAGCCGCCCGGCTGCAGGATTTCATAGGGACTCATAGTGGCATCACCAACGAAGATCAGCTTGGTATCGGGCGTGTATTTGCGCAGCACATCCCAAGTCGGGAATTTCTCTGAATGGCGGCGATGATTATTTTTCCACAGATAATCGTAGACACAATTATGGAAGTAATAGAACTCCATGTTCTTGAATTCTGTTTTGGCGGCAGAGAATAATTCTTCGATCTGTGCGATGTGATCATCCATGGTGCCGCCCACATCGAGCAGCATCAAGACCTTGATATTGTTTTTGCGCTCGGGCTGCATCCTGATGTCGAGATAGCCCGCATTATTGGCAGTCGCTTGTATCGTGGCGTCTAAAGCTAGTTCTTCTTCCGCGCCTTGTCGGGCAAATTTGCGCAGGCGGCGTAGCGCGACTTTGATATTGCGTGTGCCAAGTTCACGTTCCGTGTCATAGTCACGAAAGGCGCGCGCTTCCCACACTTTGACGGCGGAGCGGCGCTGACTTTTACCACCTATGCGTATGCCTTCGGGATTGTCGCCGCCATTGCCAAACGGCGAAGTGCCGCCCGTGCCTATCCATTTGTTGCCGCCTTCATGCCGCTCTTTTTGCTCTTCCAATAATTGCTTGAGTCTGTCCATCAGTTTGTCGTAGCCAAACTTGTCTAATGCGGCTCTTTGCTCGTCACTGAGTTCGCGTTCCATGCGCTTCTTTAACCAATCGAGCGGGATATCAGGATTTTTTTCAAACAGGGTATGGATGCCTTTGAAGTACAAGGCAAAGGCACGGTCAAATTTATCGTAATTGACTTCGTCCTTGACCAAAATCGTGCGCGATAGAAAATAGAAGTCATCGACAGAGTGAGCGATGATTTGGCTTTGCATGGCTTCCAGTAAGCTAAGAAACTCCTTAATAGAAACAGGAATTTTGGCGTCTTTCAGCGTGAAAAAGAAATCGATGAGCACGGGTTTTGACTTAGCGGGATTGAGAATGAGAGTGCAGTTTGAAGTTGAGATTAGCTTTAATGCCATCCCATTCGTGTTTGAGTATGCTATACACCACGGTGTCGCGTACCCGTCCGTCTGGCATGATGGTGTGGCTGCGTAAAACACCGTCGCGTTTAGCTCCCAGACGTTCGATAGCGGCTTGCGAGCGATGATTAAACCAGTCGGTGCGAAATTCGACGGCATTGCAGGCCAGGACTTCAAAGGCATGTGTCAATAATAGGAGCTTGCATTCGGTGTTAATTGCACTGCGCTGGTAAGACGCGGCGTACCAGGTGTAGCCGATTTCGAGTCGCTTGTTGGTGCTATCTATATTGCAGTAACGTGTTGAACCTATGATTTTGTTAGTCTCGGTATCGACAACCACAAACGGCTGTGCGAGCGCTTTTTCTTGTAGTGTCATTGCGGTAGTGAACCAGTTTTCCAGCAGGTGAGGCGCGGGTACCGAAGTAAAAAATAATTCCCACAGACGTCCATCGCTCGCCGCAGTTTCCAGTGCAGGCAAATGCGAGCGGTCTAATGGCAAAAGCTGCGCCCAGCGGCCTTTAAGACTGATTGAAGTTGGCATCACGTCGTTCCCCTTGTGGTTTGATAGGCATATTGTAAAGCCTGTGGCTAACAGCGTGGGTGAGCATCGCTTCTATTACCTTGCTTGCGTTTATGATTTGAATTTGAGGGAGGAGAAGTTTGATTTGAAATCCTCGCTTGCGCATAGATTTAAAACCCGTTATACTGCAAAGCTGTACAGAATTTTGCGGCGAGGCCTTGTAGGTAGGAACTTACATCTTGAACCCGTCGCGTTGACCACGTTTAGGAAATCTCATGGCAAATACCGCACAAGCACGCAAACGTGCTCGTCAAGCAGTTAAACAAAATGCACACAACTCTAGTCAGCGTTCGACTTTGCGTACAGCGATCAAAGCTGTTCGTAAGGCGATCGAAGCAGGCGACAAAGCTGCTGCTGCAGTGATCTTTCAGAACTCCGTTTCTACTATCGATCGTATTGCTGATAAAAAAATCATTCACAAGAACAAAGCAGCTCGTCATAAGAGCCGTTTAGCTTCTGCATTGAAAGCTTTGGCTTAATATTTAAAGCTCGTTTCTGCCGATGTTGAGTGAGGCGCCAGAGATGGCGCGCATTGAGCATATTTGCAGACAGCTTGGTTTAAGCGCTGTTGCAGTGGCTTAAATAGTGATGCAAGACAAAAGACAAAAACCGCAATCTACATTGCGGTTTTTGTCTTTTCTCGTTCTGGATATTAGCTTTGCATTTTTATGTGGCGATCTCCACCCATTCGCCGGGCATGAGCGGATGAGTCGCCAGACTATATTCGCCAATCGTACTACGTATCAGGCGTAAGGTTGGTAATCCAACTGCCGCTGTCATTCGTCTGACTTGACGGTTTTTTCCTTCTGCCAAAATGATGCATAGCCAACTGGTCGGCAGATTTGCTCTGTGTCGTATGGGCGGATTGCGCGGCCATAGCCACTCGGGTTCGGCGATATGCATTACCAGATAAGTTTTGTTTTCTTTCCAGTCGGGATGGCTAATCTTATGTTGAAGTTTGCCGTTATCGGTGAGCAGCACTAAGCCATCGCTGTCGGCATCGAGTCTGCCAGCCGGGTAGATGTTTGGAATCTTCAGGTAAGTCGCCAGCGTGTCACGACTGGGATGGGCGGAAAACTGGCACATCACGTCAAAGGGTTTGTTAAATAGTATAAGTTTCATTGTTTCATCAAGTCTTCCCGTCAATGCGCAATTTTATAGGACTTGCGCAAAATCGCCTTAACTTTGTTGCCTTTGAGGTATGTGTCGCGGCAAGATCATTTTTTTGCCGACAGGCATTTTATTTTGGTTTGTTGATTTACTTGATCCTGTGTCGCTTTGCAGGGCAAATCCGCGCCAGAATGTGTTGCAAAACAATGGCATCAAGTAAAATAGTAGTGCATAATACGAAATGGTGGTCTTCTGTCTTATATAAGAGTAATTTGTTCGCCGTGGTGTGAAGTGCGAAATTTAACGCTGATATAAGTTGCAAAAGACATGTTAACAGCAAGGCGCGGCACCCGCTGCGTTCGATTGCACGTATCCACGGAGAAAACGATGTATCAACATATTCAAGTACCTGCAGAAGGTCAAAAAATTACCGTCAATGCAGATTTCTCATTGAACGTTCCTGAAAATCCAATTATTCCTTACATCGAAGGCGACGGTACTGGCATTGATATCAGCCCAGTCATGATCAAAGTCGTGGATGCAGCTGTAGCAAAAGCTTACGGCGGCAAACGTAAAATCTCCTGGATGGAAATTTTTGCGGGTGAAAAATCCACTAAAGTGTATGGTCCAGATGTTTGGTTGCCAGAAGAGACTTTGGCGGCATTGAAAGAGTATGTGGTTTCTATCAAAGGCCCGTTGACGACACCAGTTGGTGGTGGTATCCGCTCTTTGAACGTGGCTTTGCGCCAAGAGCTCGATCTGTATGTCTGTTTGCGCCCAGTACGTTATTTCAAAGGCGTTCCTTCACCTGTGCGTGAGCCAGAGAAAACTGACATGGTGATCTTCCGTGAAAATTCTGAAGACATCTACGCTGGTGTTGAATTCGCTCAAGGTACCGATCAAGTCAAAAAACTGATCAAGTTCTTGCAAGACGAAATGGGTGTGAAGAAAATTCGTTTCCCAGAAACTTCTGGTATCGGCATCAAGCCAGTCTCTATCGAAGGCACTGAGCGTCTGGTACGCAAAGCGATCCAGTACGCAATCGACAATGACAAGCCATCCGTGACTATCGTCCACAAAGGTAACATCATGAAGTACACCGAAGGTGGCTTCCGTGATTGGGCGTATGCTTTAGCACAAAAAGAATTCGGCGCAGAATTGATCGACGGCGGCCCGTGGTGCAAATTCAAGAATCCAAAAACAGGTAAAGACATCATCGTTAAGGATTCCATCGCTGACGCCTTCTTGCAGCAAATCTTGTTGCGCCCAGCTGAATACAGCGTGATCGCAACCTTGAACCTGAACGGCGACTATATCTCTGACGCGCTGGCAGCACAGGTAGGTGGTATCGGCATCGCTCCAGGTGCTAATTTGTCCGACTCTATCGCCATGTTTGAAGCGACTCACGGTACTGCACCAAAGTATGCTGGCAAAGACTATGTGAACCCAGGTTCATTGATTTTGTCCGC
>JACQDW010000081.1 GCA_016200845.1 Burkholderiales bacterium
GAGCAAGCCTACCATCAACAAAAAATCGACAGACTCGCCAACATTTTTCGCCACTGCTCAGATAATCCTGCTAGCTTGGAACTGCGCGCATGCATAGAAAAATACCGACAAGCTGAGGCGACATGATTCCCCCATTAAGCGACAAAGATGATCCACACATCGAGCTAGAGGAAGTGATACGAAAGATCCACGACCTTCCTAGCTTGCCTCAGGTCGAACAGGCGCTCTTGAATAAGCTCAACGATGACAATCTAAGCCTGGAACAGATTGTCGAAAAAGTCGCACTCGACCCATCACTCGCCGCCAAAGTCCTCAAGCTGGCAAATACTTCCTATTACGGCAGCAATTCAAAAGTCGTCACCATACAGCAGGCAGTTTCTATGCTGGGGACTAGTCATTTGAAGAGCCTGATACGGACCAGCATATTTAACAAATGCATGCCCTCTGATGCTTGCCACAATTTCGATGCAAAAGCATTTTGGCGACACAATATCGCGACAGCCATTTGCGCCGAGCTGATTTCGCGCACGCTCCACATGAAGCATGATTTTGCATTTACTGCCGGACTCTTGCACGACATTGGTCGCTTGGTGTTGGCATCGTGTTTCCCAGAAAAATATAATCAGGCAATACGCTGCTGCCACCAAAAGGACTGCGGCATGCTCGAAGCGGAACGCGCTTTCCTGGGCGTAGATCATGTCGCCGCAGGCCTGATACTCGCCATAGAATGGCAATTTTCAGAAGCAATACAAGACGCAATTCGCGGCCATCATGAGCCAGCCACAGAAGATTTAAATTCGCTAGCTTCAGTGATTCATGTTGCCAACGCCATCGTGCATGCACTTGATTTATGCGAAGAAAAAAATGAATACATGCCTCCCGTTTCAGATGAAGCATGGAACAGTCTCGCACTCACAGAAACGCAGCTGCTCACCATCTTTCACGAAACAGAATTACGGTTCGCGGCGATGAATCAAATCATTCAATAAATAACACATACATGTCGAAGACTGGGACATAATGTCATTGCAGCCAACAAAATGAGTGCTTCATTTATCGCTCATATTAAACTGATGCAATAACTCACTGATCAGACGAACACATTAATGCCAGATCAGTTTTGCTTCACGCTTTGTAAAGAATCAGGGGTCGCTTTGGAACAAATAAGAAACTTTAGAGACAGTGGTTTTAAGGTTAGTGACATCGAGCTTTTCAGCAACATCAGCGCTTCCGAACTGAAATCAATCACGCAACAACTCAACCCCTGTCCTGTAGTAAAAGCGAAGGCGGGAGAAATTGTCATCGACAGCCACAGCACAGGCGCTTGCCTGTATGTCGTACTGCGAGGAACGCTGGCACAATCGTCCAATACCTCACGTCGCCAGCTAGAAAACTCTAGCATCCAATATTTTGCAGGTGAGTGTATAGGCGAACTATCCGTACTCGACGAGGAAGCCCATTCCGCGACGATAGCCGCACTCAGCGATGCGGAATTATTGATGATCGATGCGGCGACAGTCTGGCGCTTGATCGATGAATCCAATAGCGTGGCGCGGAATTTACTTCAATTACTTTCCTTCCGCCTTCGGGCCACCAATGCGCAACTCAGAAACCGTCAAAAAGTCGGCGAATTTTATCGCCAGTTATCGATGGTCGATGGGCTTACCGGCTTACACAATCGCTCATGGCTAAACACGCAATTACCGGGCCTGATCGAAAATGCTCATGCCACCGAAACCGATCTCAGTATCATCATGCTCGATTTGGATTACTTCAAAAAATTCAATGATCAGCACGGCCATTTACTAGGTGACGAAGCCCTGCAGGCAGCAGCAAAAACTGTCAGCGGCGGTTTGCGTCCAAACGATTTTGCGGCGCGTTATGGTGGCGAAGAAATGATCATTATTCTGCCCAATACCGGTAAAGAATCCGCTCTGATCGTTGCAGAAAGATTGTGTGATCGCATCCGTCAAGTGAAGATTTTTGATGAAGAAGAAAAAGCGCTACCGCACATTACCGCATCGCTGGGTTTAGCAACTCTGGCGGCGAATCAAGATGGCTCCGGCGTCATCGCCAGCGCTGATGCTGCTTTATATCGCGCCAAAAATATGGGCAGAAATCAAGTCGCCTTGTAACTTAGGGTCACTCAAAATCAAAAAAGGGCGCTCGAAGCGCCCTTTTTTGATCACAACAAACTCATCAGAAACGATGACGGATACCGAATTGGAATGCCCGTCCGGCTTGACCTGGCATCATCGTGAAACCACCTGATGCACTCGCCGCGCCTGGCGCATATTGTCCATCATTTTGGTTTTTGATGTAGCCATACACAGAATAGAGATCCGTGCGCTTAGACAAGTTGTAGTCATAACCGATTGCATATTGGCTCACGTCACTATTGGAACGAGTACGATCATCTTGACGACTGACCGATGCCATCACGCGACCATTACCGATTGTGTAGTGCATACCTAAGCTATAACTCACTGCGTCTAATTTAAAGTTCTTAGTGATGTTGGTACGGAACACGCTAGTCCAAGCAGCAATCACTGGTGCAGGTACGCCACCCGCTTTCAAACCAGGGGCAATTTCCGTATCCCATGCGTCAAAGAACACTGGCAACAAGATGGAATTTTCATTCTTCATGGTTTGATAACCGCCGAAGAATTTGTAATCACCAACGGTGTAAGAACCACCGGCATTCACAGTCACCAAGCCAGTCGATCCGTCAGTGTTAGTACCACGGTTGTACGCGACACCGACATTAAAACCATTTGCTTTGTACTTGAGGTTACCGGCGATGAAGTCTTTATCCAAACCGATGTAACCGGAATTCTTAAAACCGTACATCAGAGCAGCGCCGACGCCATTTGGCAATTCAATACGATATTGCACAGACTTGTTCGAACGGATCGCCATACCGGCTGTCAGCAAACCACCGGTACCACCGGTAATACCGCCCCAGCTACCAGCCATGCCGCTTTCAAACGTATCCGCATTATTGAAGACCTCATATGCTGGCGTGTACATACGACCCGCCAACACCGCGCCCACTGGCGTAATCAAACCGACCATGGCAGTACGGTCAAACAAACCACCATCAGGTCCACCGCCGCGGGAAAGAATCAACGGGGTAGTCGCATTCACATTGTATTTTGGTTGCAATGCAGCGCGTACACCAGCCAATGTCTGAGCAGCAGCACCTTTCAATGCCGCGCTACCAAAATCAGGAAAATCCATGCCTTTGGTCAAAGCGTAACCTTGATAATCGCTAATATTGCCTGCTTTGTTGGAACCAGTATCAAGCTCAACGCGCGCTTCCAGATTGAAGATGGCTTTATAACCGCCACCTAAATCTTCCGTGCCCTTCAGACCAAAACGAGAACCATCGGCAATACCACTGACTAACTTAGTCTGTGTTCCCTTGCCATTGTTATTAATTTGTATACCCGCATCCAAAATACCGTATAAGGTAACTGTCGATTGGGCGAGCGCTGGCACAGAAAAACAAGTGGCCAATGCCATGGTCAAAAACTTTACTTTCATTTTTATTGTCTCCAGATAACGTGCTGTAAAGCGTGTTGAAACGAACGTGCGTACTAATTTCAGTTCGCAAAATATGACATTGATCTTGTCTCTTGTATAGGATGATCTGGGGATTTTCCAAACTTGTCGCAAATTTACGACTGCACCGACTCCCTCCTTACAACTCAATTTCAAGTCCACAAAAAACTTAAAAATTACTATGAAAATTCGAGGCAGAAAGGCACTAGGTCGCAAAGTGATTCCTGTCAACGAAAGAAGCGAAAAAATGTTTTTTTTCGAATGAATCTTCTAATTTACAGTGTCGTTTAATTGCACGTGGCTTACCCCATCTTGTATCGAATGACATATAGTGGGAACCTCAAAAAGCACTACCGTTCGTTTAGCACCACTTATAATTTGATCAGGAGACCCAATGCGTCATCTTAACTATTCGCTGACTATTTTGGCAGCAGCCATTCTTACAGCATGCGGCGGAAGCGGAAGCAACGCGACTGACCCGGCACCAAAAATTAAATACACGTCACAAGTCACCTTCGGCGACAGTTTAAGTGATGTCGGTTCCTACAAAGTCGGTACAGTTGCAGCACTGGGCGGTGGTAAATACACAGTCAATGGTGCCAGCGCCAAGAACTGGACTGAAATCGTTGCCGCCAACTTAGGCATGAACGCACCTTGCGCAGCTCAGACTGGCTTGGAAGGCGCTGCGGCACAAGGCTTTAACGTCCCAGTCAAAGTCAATGCCGGTTGTACAGGTTACGCGCAAGGCGGCGCACGTGTGACTAACCCGGTTGGTCCAGGTAACAAATTATTAGGTGGTGCCAACGCCATCTTGGGTCAGACCACCGTGCCTGTTGTCACGCAAATCCAAAATTATCTGGCGGCCAATGGTGGCAAATTCAGTGGCACAGAAATCGTCTTCGTCAGCGGCGGCCCGAATGACGTCTTCATTCAAACAGCATCCCTCTCCGCTGCTGCAACTGCTGCTGCAACTGCTGCTGTGACCGCAGCCGTTCCTGGCCAAATTCAAAAAGACATTGCCAGTGGCGCATGTAAGCCAACCGACGCAAAAGCCAGCAATTGTATTCCTGGCGCAGTTGCGGCTTTGACACCAACAGTTGGTGCGACGGCAGGCGCGGCCTACGCAAAAGCAAATGCTCAGACTTATGTCGATGCAATTGGCACTGCAGGCACAGAGCTAGCGGACTACGTTAACAACCTGATCTTGGCAAAAGGCGCGAAATACGTCGTCGTGATCAATATGCCTGATATGAGCAAGACACCTGCAGCCTTGTCACAGAGTGCAGATTCTCAAGCTTTGTTAAATGGTATGAGCGTGACATTTAATGCACGTCTGGTTGCAGGCTTGACTGGCAATGACAATGTCCTCTTAGTCGATCTGTTCACACGCTTCCGTGAGCATGCCGCCAACCCTAGCGCATATGGCATCACCAACGTCACGACACCAGCATGTGATTTGAGCCCAGCTAAAAATCCTTTGGGTTCGTCCTTGGTCTGCAGTGTCAACAATTTAATCGCTGGCGACACCAGCCATTATTACTTCGCTGACTCGGTGCACCCTACACCTTTTGGCAATGAGTTGTTCGCGTCTTACATCACTAGCGAAATTACGAAACGCGGCTGGAAATAATCCGTTTTCAGTTAGCATCTAGTACAAAGAAAAAGCGAGCCACCCGGCTCGCTTTTTCTTTTATGCTCTACGTCGACTTAACACCGCATCGAGACTAAATTTTCCGACACCAAACACCGCCAGCACCAATAAAATTATTCCCCAATACAAATGGTCATTGATCGCCGCTGGACATTCAAAGCCCCACAGCGCGGGATAAGAAATCACCGCCATCGCGTTCACCGCAAATAAACCTAACGCTGCTGGGCGAGAAAACAATCCCAAGATTAACAGCACTGGAAAAAGCAATTCCCCCGCCGTTCCCACATACGCCGCCAGCTCTGGATTTAACAGCGGCACCTGATATTCTTCGCGAAATAAATCAAGCGTAATGCCCCAATCACTCAGCTTGATCCAGCCAGCCTTTAAAAACTGCCAGGCGACAAAGCAACGCAGCAGGAAGCCCAAGACAGCACCGCCCCACTCCTGCACAGTAGAATCAAAACGCATACTCGCCTGATGCGCACGCATTAACACAGACCACGGGGAAATCGACTTCATCGCAAACTCCTCAGAAAATGATTGATAATGCTGAGTCGAAGTTGGTGAGAAAAACTGACAGTCCTAGAGCGAATAAGACGAAAATAATCCAGAGCGGAACCAGGCTGCAAGCTCGCTGCCAACATCAAACTGCGTATCGCACGCCAAAGCTGCTTCCAAAGCGGCCCCCAAGTTTTCGCCACGCTCTAATGCTTGCAAAGCGGCATAGGCGGCTTGGTCTAGGCTAATCACATGTACTTGCCACTGAGGTCGCACTATCACCGCACGACTCGCTTGTGTCAGCGGTACGTTTAAGTTGACAACTTCTTCGTGCTGGTGCGCATGCCAAATATTGACCGCGGCAAACGATGAGTCAAACAGGGACGCGGAGGGATGCAATTGCAAACGGCATTCTTGTACAGAAGCGCCCTGCTCTTGCAGCAAGCGTGCCAAACTTAAAGGC
>JACQDW010000016.1 GCA_016200845.1 Burkholderiales bacterium
AAATGGCAGCACTAAGTATGTAGAACTGTCTGTAGAGTGCTTCTGGACGCGGGTTCGATTCCCGCCGTCTCCACCAGGATAAGTAAAAATGGCTACCGCAAGGTGGCCATTTTTATTTATCCTTTTTCGATGCAGGAACCACACCCGCGTCCGCGGGGTGAGCAGGGAATTCGAGCTGCATGCGGCGAGCCTGCGAACGCGTTGCGCCTGCAAGCGCAACAGCTCGATTCCCGCCGTCTCCACCAAAATACAAAAGCCATCCAGTTATATCGGATGGTTTTTTTTATTTGTTCTGGTGACTGTGGGCACAAGCGCCTAATGCACTTCAAACGACTCAAAGAAATTCAAGATTTCTGGCTCTTTTCCGCTGGCGGAATTGCTTTGAACTGCCAAAACAAATAAATGATCTCTCACCAGAAGGAAGCGGAAATCTTGGTAATCGCCATTCCTCAATCGAAAACGCATTGCGCGCGCAACTAAGCCATTGATCCTTTCCATGGAGCGATCAAGAACTTCTCCCGAGATATTTTTCGCGAAGGACTCTGCCATCGCATCCATTGCCAAGCTCTTGTCTTCAGGTGAAATTGAGACTGTCATGCGTTGCACTAAGTAATGGAAGCGCCCCCAATCAGAGGTGTATGTTTTTACTTCTGAGATACCACTCCTTTTACTTTGCGCGCTGCTTAAATCAGACTCAATTGGTGCGATCGGAAAATCGATGATAAAACTCTTATCAGCCGGTGTAAAACCTATACCTGTCGTCTCCGATGCGGCGCTTTTATCAAACAATCCCGCGCCTTGCCCACGCATCGTCTTATAGTAATTCACGCTCCCCACAATCATAAATATGCCACAAAAAACCGCGCCTAGTTTCATCGCGATTGAATTCGGTGGATTTGGCGATCCGTAGTCGTTTTCTTCAGCACTGCCCGGGAAAAAAAATAAAATCAATATCCCTGCGACCGCAACAAGGAGTGTCAGCGCTGCCACTCCCGATCGTGGTGCCAAACTGGGAAGGAAAAGTAAAATGGAATATATGAACAACCATTTCCCGCCCAAATTTAAATCGTGCAAACGCAAAATATAAGGCCGGACCTGCATAACCACTGCCAGCGTCAGCACAACAGCAGGGTAGATTCCCTCCCCCAGATTTAGCGCCTTTAATCCTAACATTCCGATTAATACGAAGAGGGTAAAAGGAAGCACCCAAAGGAGGGAATACACCATTAATCTGGCGCGACCTATCCGTCCAGTAAACGAGATTGACAGTAGCGATGGTGCGTGCCGCGTTTTATGAACCGTTTCATGAACCGTATCAGATTGCGAAGAGCTAGACGTGGCAGCTGACTTTTGCGTTGACCGTAACTCAAAGCTGCCTACGCTCTCCAACATCCAAATAAGTAATGAGCGCTGCGCTGCAAAAATGGCCTGCTTAGCTAAAATGCCTACCACTAGCAGGCGCTTTTCGGTTTCAAAACAACAAAGCAGGTAGTGACTGTCTTCATCGTCGCCATTTATACGCCCACTAAATTCACAGAATTGTGCACGCATCGATGCTGGCCAATTCGAGCCTTTCAAATCATGACTTCCACCCACTTTCGCCAGGCCTGGCAGTTGTTGCGTCACCAGCGCCAGACGCGCATCCATCCAACTTTCTAGCGACATATCGTCACGACGTCGTCCATTGATTTCGGCGGTGATGCCGCTGTGCGTTTCAAATAATTTGAGCGCTTTATCGTTCCTCGCTTCTTGCCAGTTCTCTGGCATCATGAGCTCTATGCCAAGCCCAGAATGAGTCACATGTTTCTTTCTGATGGTCGCGACGTTGAACGACACTTTTTCTTTCTTTTCAGGCGAAGAAACCGGCATTTGAAATTCCTGATAGTGGAAGTCCGAACGATGAAGTTCATCGTCACCAGGTTTCGTCACACTCGCCTGAACCGACGTTGCAAGTCTTGCGACTAAAGACGACTCAGGAGCTACGTCGTTTTCCTTTTGGTCGTTTGCCTCTCTCTTTTCGACGCGTGCCTGCTCGGTTTTCTTCCTCAAAGCATCCTGCGATGCCTCCAGACTTTTCCTTAACCAAACCACGCGCGCTGCAGGCAAATCAAAAGTGCTCTCTCTCATCGCAATCGAAATTCCCACGCCATCGGGAACGAGTCTGACAATCTCTGCGCCAGTTATGGAAATCACTTCAACATTGTCGACGTAAGACAAATTTTCTTTTAATTCAGCGATAAGAATATTGTTAATATGGTGCTCAGTGGGCATACTCACCAAGTCAAAGTCATTATCACGATCATCGGTGCGCCAGACAATGGCGACTAAAAAATTCGTTCTGACAAACCCACGCCATAAAGGCACAAAATTCGCCGTCGCCTTTGCCTCCGCCATTAACATTTCAAATTGACTGGAAAAATCAGCTTTCGCGAGTGAAGAATGTTTCATATACATTTAATCTAAAAATAACAGACTTTGAGTGGTGGGCGAGAGTCCCATGCCCTCAAGTGACAAAGTAGCAGTAGCGAATGAATCAATATTTTTACGTGTAAAAATAATCAGATCAAAGATGGATAATAATTAGACATTTTCAAAAAGTCAATTTACAACACTACAACGTCGCCCAACAACCACAAATTCTAGATTGCAGGTATCGAACGTTCTCTGAATTGGTTTTTTCAGTTTCCTATCTTAGTCACACTCTTTAATTAAGAGTTTACTTAATTAAGAAAATCCAATATTATCAACATCATGCTGACTCCCTCCTACTTCGCGGCTCTTGCCGACCCTACCCGTTTCCAGATCGTGACGATGCTGGCGCGGCGCGGGCGTTTGGCTGTGGCGGAGATTGGTCGAGAATTTAGCATTAGCGCGCCAGCGATTTCTCAACATTTGAAAGTGCTCAAGGAAGCGCAAGTGGTGCTGGTGGAAGTACAGGCGCAACAGCGGATTTATACGATTAATCCTGAAGGCATCCGCGATGTTGAGCAATGGGTGAATGAAGTCAAACAATTTTGGGAGCAACGCTTAGATGCGCTTGATCTTTTGCTGCAAGAAGAAGTCACCCAGTCCAACACGAACTCCAGCAACAATTCAACATCCATCCCACGCAAGCGAGGAAAAAACCATGTTAAGTAATCAGCCCGAATTTAATACCGTCCGTGTCTTTAACGCGCCACTCGATCTGGTGTGGCGAGCATGGACCGAGCCCGCCTTGTTTGGGCGATGGTTTGGCCCTAAGGGTTTTAGTTCGCGCGTTAAAAATTTTGATTTACGTGCTGGTGGCATGCTGCATTCTTGCCTGATTTCACAGGAAGGGCATGAAATGTGGGCGAAGTTTGTGTATCGCGAAGTCACCCCAAAAACTAGGCTCGTATGGGAGCATTCTTTTTCCGACCCTGAAGGCAATCTGACTCGCCACCCTATTAGCCCAGAATGGCCGCTAAAACTACTCACAACGATCGTGTTGACTGATCTGGGCGATAAGACTCAATTACATTTGCATTGGACGCCACTGGACGCTAGCGACGCGGAATGCCAGGTTTTCCTTGCGGGTATGGATGGCATGCATCAAGGCTGGGGTGGCACTTGGGAGCAGCTTGATGCTTTCTTGGCGGAGGAACAAGCATGAATCAGAAAACCTGTGTAGTGCGCGTCACGCGTGCTTTCGATTTTCCGGCGGAGCGCGTATTTGATGCCTGGCTAGATCCCAAACAAGCTGCAAAATTCTTGTTTGCGACCGAGACTGGCATCATGAAAAAAGTGGAGATCGATGCGCGTGTTGGCGGTCGTTTTTGTATCGTGGAGACTCGTGATGGTGTCGACGCCGAGCATATCGGTGAATATCTGGAAATCGACAGGCCACGCCGTTTGCGCTTTAGCTTTGGTGGGCATCCCTTCCCTGCGACCTATGTCACGATCAGCATCACGCCCACCGAATCAGGATGCACACTTGAACTGGTGCACGAAGGCGTGTGGCAAGATTACGAGAGTCGCGTGATCGAAGGTTGGACTGGTATCCTCGATTATTTATCGGCTAGGGTCTGATCGAAAATTAACCTAAACCACAAGCCAAGGCGATACGATAGGTTAAAAATGCCGCCAGATAAGCGAGCGCAAATAAATAGCTCATCATGATCAGCGGCATTTTCCAGCCGCCTGTTTCACGCTTGACGGTCGCCAAAGTCGAAATGCATTGTGGTGCAAAGACATACCACGCTAACAGAGACAAGGCCGTTGCCAGACTCCACTGCTGCGCAATCAGGGGCATCAAGGCATCCGCCGTATCACTGCCGGACGCCGCCAACGCATACACGGTGCCCAAAGAGCTGACCGCCACTTCACGCGCAGCCATGCCTGGTACTAAGGCGATGCTGATCTGCCAGTTAAAGCCAATCGGCTCAAACACGACAGCGAGCGCCTTTCCAATATAACCAGCAAAGCTATATTCGATGGGCATCCCCGTCGCACCAGCAGGCGCACCCGGAAAGCTGGCGAGGAACCATAAAGCGATGGTCAAGAATAAAATAATGCCACCGACCCGACTCATAAAAATCACCACGCGCTGCTTTAAACCCAGCAATACATTGCGAGCGGTCGGCAAGTGATAATTGGGCAGCTCCATCATCAGCGAGCGTATTTGTCCTTGCGCGGTAAAGCGTTTGAGCACCCAAGCGACACACAAAGCGCCGATGATTCCCGCACCGTATAAGGCAAACAACACCAAGCCCTGCAATTCAAAAATACCCCACACAGCACGGTGCGGAATAAAGGCACCAATCAACAACGCATACACAGGCAAACGTGCCGAGCAGGTCATCAAAGGTGCAATCATGATAGTCACTAGACGGTCACGTGGATTGGCAATGGTGCGCGCCGCCATGATGCCGGGAATCGCGCAGGCGAAGCTGGACAAGAGCGGAATAAACGAACGGCCCGATAAGCCCACGCCCCCCATCAGTCTGTCCAGTAAAAAAGCAGCGCGTGGCAAATAGCCCGACTCTTCCAACACGAGAATAAAGAAGAATAAAATCAAAATCTGCGGCAAAAAGACAATCACGCCGCCCACGCCTGCGATCACGCCATTCACGATTAAACTTTGCAGCCAGCCAGCAGGCAGCACCTGAGACACCGTCGCTCCCAGCCATTCCGTGCCTTGTTTGATCAATTCCATAGGCACGGTCGCCCAGGCAAACACCGCCTGAAAAACCAAAAACAAAATCACAGACAAGAGCAGCGGCCCCATCACAGGATGGAGCACGACTTTATCGATCTTGTCACTGACCTGGTGAGGAACGATGGCATCCAATCCCAGTTTGCTAAGAATGGCGCGCACCCGCTCATGATCAAGATCGGTATGAGATTGAATCGCCGGATCGCTATCGCTTAAGTGTTCATGACTATTTAAGTCGTGGATATTTTCCAGCATAGACTTTAACGCCAGATCGCCACCTTGCTTAATGCCGACAGTGCGCACCACGGGAATACCCAATTCACGCGCCAAGGCTTTTTCATCGATATGCACGCCGCGCTGCTCTGCCATATCGGTCATATTTAGCGCCACCATGCAAGGAATACCCAAACGCCGCACCGCAATCACCAGACGCAAACTGCGCCGCAAGTTCGTCGCATCAACCACACACACCACATAATCAGGACGTTTCTCGCCAACCGCATTGCCATACAAGACATCATGCGTCACCTTTTCATCAGGCGAACGTGGGTGCAGGCTATAAGTGCCCGGCAAATCGAGTATACGTAGTGATTTTCCTGAGGGGGTTTTGAGCCGGCCTTCTTTGCGCTCTACGGTGACGCCAGCATAGTTGGCAACTTTTTGTTTGCTGTCCGTGAGCAAATTAAAGAGCGCTGTCTTACCGCAATTGGGATTACCTACAAGTGCAACTAAAGGACCAGTGGCGTGAAAATGTACTACCGAGGCCTTCATGCAGCGACCTTATTTACGGGCTTAGTTGCGGAACCAGTCGCATCATTATTCGCAGCCAACACATCCACCAAAACGCAAGCCGCTTCGGCCTTACGCAAAGCAAATGTCGATAAACCTATGCGTATCACCAAAGGATCACCACCAAAAGCGCCGCGTGCCATCAAAGTCACAGGTTCTCCAGCAATAAATCCTATGTCTTCCAATTGCGTGCTCCATTCCGGCATCGCCGCTGGAGCAATCAATTGCCGCACGATACATGGCTCGCCAATCGCAATGTCAGCCAGACTGGCTTGTCTCTGAGTCGCAGCTGAATTTGCTGACGCATTCCCTGCAACAAGGTGAGGGTCTAACATTGCCATATTAATATTTGCGGAGCTCATAATCGTCGGATTCTTTTAAACG
>JACQDW010000088.1 GCA_016200845.1 Burkholderiales bacterium
CTGCGTTTGCCCCTTAGGTACAAAGCTGGTCGCCACATAATTTTTGCCCTTGATGTATTGGGCATAGACGCGCATCACGTCTGCGGGTGTGACCGCCAAAATGTGAGCGATGTCTTGTGTGACATAGCCGGGATTTCCGGTCAGGTAATTGTATTCGGCCAGCTGCGACGACTTTCCGAGCACGCTGGAAAGTGAGTTGTAGAACTGGGTTTCCTGTCAGGCTTTGATACGGTTCAGATCTTTTTCTGAGATGCCATCTTTTTCAAATTGCGCAAAGGCCTCATTGACGGCGTTGGCGACCTCGTCTAGTGATTTACCATCGAAGGCACGTACATTGAGTTGAAATTGCCCCGCGATTTCAGACGTGTGATTGCCCATGCCAACGCTGGAAGTGAGTTTTTTGTTCTCCACTAAGACTTGATAGAAGGGCGCTTTTTTTCCAGTCGCGAGATATTGCGCCAATACGTCTAAGGCATAAGAATCAGCATGCAATTGCTCCACCGCTGGCCACACCATCGTCAATGCAGGCACCCGCGCAAAATTGTCCTCGTGGTAGAACTTCACAGTCTCTTTGACAAAACCAGGGCGCTTAGGCAAGGGTTTGGTTTCTTCGCCGCGTTTGATTTCACCAAAATATTTTTCTACCCATTGTTTGGCTTGTGCAGGCTCAAAATCTCCGGCGATCACCAGCGTCACATTGTTTGGCACATACCAGCGACGGAAAAATTCTTTGACGTCGTCCACCGTCGCGTTTTGCAAATCCTCCAGAGAGCCGATGACTTGCCAATTGTAAGGGTGGTCAAGCGGATACAAGGCTTTGTCGATCACGTAAGACGTGTGACCATAAGGATTGTTATCGACGCTCTGACGCTTCTCGTTTTTGACGACTTGTTTTTCCTTCGCCAGCACTTGGTCGGTGACCGTGTTGATAAACCAGCCCAGCTTATCGGCCTCGGCCCAGATCATTTTTTCCAAGGCGTCTTTGGGCACAGTCTGCAAATAATTGGTGCGGTCTTGCGAGGTCGAACCATTGGCACCAGAGCCACCGATGCGCGCCGACATTTTATCCAGACCGCCTTTGCCTAAATTTTCAGATTCCAAAAATAAGAGATGCTCAAACAAATGCGCAAAGCCAGTGCGTCCGGTCTTTTCACGCGCAGAGCCCACATGCGCGGTCAAGTTCACCGCTACCACCGGATCAGATTTATCGACATGCAAAATCACATTCAAGCCATTGGCCAGCACGAATTTTTGATAATCGATTTTGAGCGCGGTTTTTGCCGCTGACCCTGGTTTGGTTTTGCTGAGTACATTGCTGGGTGTGCTCGCTTGAACTGGCGCGGCAAACAGGGCAGAGATAGCGCTGGCGATGATCAAAGAAGAGGTGATTTTTTTCATGATATTCAGTCTTCAAAAATGGTGGAAGTGCGGGAGAAGGAGAGACTGTGTACGGAGACGAAAGTTCCGGGGAGGGCAGAAAGTGAATACGAATCAAACGTGGTGTCTGATTCGCGTCACCATAAATCGAAAAATTAACGATAAAACGGCTCGACTGTGCCCTTGACCTTGATCATCATCGGCATGCCGCGTCTGTCCAAAGTTTTACCAGCAGGCACTGTGATCCATCCTTCGCTGATGCAATATTCTTCTACGCTTTGGCGCTCTTTGCCATTGAGCAAAATGCCTACATCGTGCTCAAAAACTTCCGCCACATAGAATTTGCTGCGGGGATCAACCGAGAGGCGATCTGGGAAGGGAGGTTTGACTTTGTCTGTCATGATGCATAGTCCAAAAATGTAAATGAGGGCGCTAGTTTAGCCGTTTTTGGGTGCGATGGCGATGTCAGTTTGCGCCCGAAGTTGTCCTAAGCGTTGATGCACTTCATCGTCTTCGTTGATTTTTAATTGTTGCTTTGCGCACAGATAGTGTTCGGTGAACACATCGAGATAGGCTTCTAAGACTTGCGATGCCAAGTCGTCGCCCGACAATGCGAGACAGAGCGCGGCGACCTCCGAGGTGCATAAATGATCGTCACGCCGTGAACGGCGCAGGCGATAGCGCGACAATTGATCTGGCGTCAAACTGAGCACAGGAAATGAATTCAGATAAGGGCTTTTTTTGAAAATTTTGCGCGCTTCAGGCCAAGTGGCATCGAGCAGAATAAACAAGGGGCGCTTATTGCTAATTACTTCGCTAGCTTGATCCGCTGTTTCGGTTAACAGCTGCGACACAACACGCTCGGGCGCAACAAATTCACCGGGAAACACCACATACGGCTGCCACTGCGGATCGGCCAACAAGGCAAGCAATTCTGGATCGACCGTGGTGCGCGCCCAACCAAAGGCACGCGTTTCGGGCACGACGTCAGCGATTAGCCAGCCTGTATTGCTCGGTTTTAAAGTTTCGTGCTCTGCCATCAGCAAACACACTCCAGCGCGCGTCGCCACCACGGTACGCCATGCGCACATGCAGTGACTCAAAATCAAGCGACATCCGGCACAACGTTCGCCACTCGGCCCGCCACGCGCCAAAAACGGACGGGTACTGCGCAGCAGACGCGCTGTGCGCAAACGTGAAACGGCATGGGGAGGGAAAGCGATGCTCATAGGGGACAGGCAAAGAGCGGCATTGTACGGCAAAAACCGTGCTCCTTTGCAGACTGATGGCATCAGCGCTGCAAAGGGATTTAAGATCTCTAATTCTTATTTGAACTTGGCGTAGTAAGCCTGCACCGCTGGCAACTCGGCGATGCGTTTCATGTGGGCGTTGAGCTTAGGCGCAACTTGTTCGACCAGATCTGTAGGAATGTGATCGAGGCGACCTGAATTTAAAGTGCGCACATCAACGAATACCTTGAGGTCGGCAACTGTCAGACGATTGTCTGCAAAAAATTCACTGCCATGCGCTGCTAACTGCTGTTCCAACCAACGCAAATACACAGGCATAGAACCATGCACCAAGGCCAAGCGCGCTTCTTTTTGTGCGTCACCTGTCATGCGATAAGTCGGCCCCATTTTAACGCCCGCTTCTTCTACCACGTACATCACTTCGTCGCACAGCAGAGCCTGATACGCATCTTCAGGATACAAGCCAGCGAGCTTACCCGCATAACGCAACATAGAGTCACTCTGCGTGATTTGCACACCATCGACCGTCATCGTTGGCACTTGACCAAATGGTGTGCTTTTGCGAACTTCAGGAAATTCGGCATAAGTAAAACGATGATCTTCAAATGCGATGCCGCCTATCGCTAAGGCCAGGCGCACAGGCTCAGCGCGGCCACCGTGAATATCGAAATAAGTAATCTTAAGTTGAGGCATGATGATCTCCAATCTAGAACAGAGTGAATGCGAAACTTCCGCAGAAATGAGAAGAGCGCTGATCATAGCACGCTTCAAATTTTTCTTCTGGCGGGGGCTTTGTTGAGCTTAAGAGTACATAAAACATGAGCCGCAGAGAAGATTAATTGCCTTTAGCGTCCGATGTCTTAAATAAATCTTCCAGAGCAGCACGGTTAGTCTGTGCCTGCGTCGAGGCACGTGCCGCGCCGCGCTTGCCGACAAACTCCTCTTCAATGTGGTCGCGATAATAGCTCCACGCTGCACCCGATGCGGCGCCAGACAGGCGTTTCCACACGTCCTGACTGACACCCGCATACTCAATTGCAACACCACCTTCCAACTCGACTCGCAACAAGCGTTCACGTTGATCGTAGCCGATTGCGCGCAGCTTGCCAGCGTTGATGTTTTTCATGTCCATGCCTGATCTCCTTGTGGGGCATAATTGGAAAGTTGAAAGAGCAAATTTCCGCTAGTTTCGCCGACCGCAAAAAAAAGTCAATATGGCGTCCGATCAAAGATCCATCAATTAAAGCAAAAAGCTATTCTGCTTCCGTCAGCTTTTTTTCAAAACAAACGCTACTCTCCACACCTTGATATTGACCATAATTGGGAGTGAAGTGGTAACCATTTTTTTGATAGAGGCGCACCGCATCCGCTTGTTTTGCTCCCGTTTCAAGTACGCATGCATGTATCGCTAGTTCTTTGGCCCAACGTTCGAGTTCCTGCAACACCAAAGTCGCAATGCCCTTCCCGCGAACTTCTCCGTCGACGAACATGCGTTTTACTTCCATCGTGTTTTCTGCATAGGGCTTGATCGCGCCACATCCAACCGCATGATCATCCAGATAGGCGACGACCGCAAATTTAAGTTCGTCTGTTTTGTTAAATTGTTTGTAGAAAAGATGTTCCTCGCCATCGATGATGCTGAGGTAGTGATCTAATTTGACGACCAAATTTTGAAAATCTGGATCTTGTGGGTTAGTTCTTTTCAGTGTGATCATCTTTTTCTCCTTAGTTTAAACCCGTCAAATGTCTGCTCAGCGCCAGCAGCGTCATGCACAAATACACAGTGTTGAGAAAGGTATTGGCGAAGGCTTCTTTTTTGTAGGTGTAATAAATCAGGCAGCAGCAACCTGCGGTATTCATCGATAAAAATAGGGCCGAATCGCTCGCTAGTATCTGTTGCACATTCAGGCTATATGCGATCAGGCAGACGATGCCACCGCCCCAGCCCAGACTATTGAGATACTTGTTTGCATTCATATTCGCGCTCACTGTGTTAATCAACAGCTCGTAATGTACGCTTCTGTTTAATGCAAAAAAATGCTAAATTCGATTTGAATAATGCGTTTTTGTGATTAATAGAAAGCGGTGCAAAATGAACCTCCAGCAAATTCAATATTTCCTTGCCCTTGCCGACGAGCTGCATTTTTGGAAAACCTCCGAAAAAGTATTCATTACGCAATCGGCGCTGAGCAGACACATTAAAAGCATGGAACAAGAGCTGGGTTTTGATTTATTTGAGCGTGATAAACGCAATGTCAAACTCACGCAAGCCGGAGAATTTTTGCGCGATCATTACGCCAAGTTGCTCAACGATATGGAAAGCGTTAATCGCCGCGCCAAATTGATTTCCAGCGGTGAAGTTGGCGCAATCCGCATTGGGCACCCCGCCTCGATCACGTTTTCTATCCTGCCCGATCTGCTGCTCGCGATGCATCAACGCTACCCGCACATCACGGCACAAATGATCGAGGTCGATGCGATAGATGTCGATCCATTCTTGCAGTCACATCGTATCGATATCGCATTTAATCGTGAATTGGAGAAGGCAAAAGATCTCGTGTCCAAGCAGCTCATGACTGAACACTTTGCTCTGGTGGTGCCTGCACACCATGCATTTGCCAGACGACGCAGCATCAAGTTGGAAGAGCTAAAAAAATTGAGCAAGGAAGAATTCGTCCTGCCATCGCTCACCGGAAAGAGCGAACACGCCTCACAACTACGCGCCATTTTTCAAGCAGCAGATTTTGCGCCCACCATCAGCGTTGAGTCCGATTTTGGCGTGACCTTATTGGGATTAGTCGCCAAAGGACTAGGCATCTCCATCATGCCGATGTCCTATTCTCATCACCTCAAACACGAGCTCAAATTCATACAAATACCAGCCACTTCTAGTTTATTGGCGATCTGGAGAAAGGGCGACATAAACGCTGCGCTGCAGACGTTTTTGAAGGTGATTGAGGGCTTTGATTTTAGGGATAAGCCAGCTTGAATCGGACTTATATGCTATAGCCGATAATTTCCATTTATAATGTAAAGCTGATATTCTCCACATATCGTCTATAGACGATAAAAAGACGTGCAAGTGCTGATATTTGATGTATGATTGCTTGAGATTTTGGTGCTTTATAACTTTTAGCCACTATTTTGTCCTAAAGATGAACACTTATCCGATTTTGTTTACCACGCAATTGCGTCAGCATTTGCGGGCGTTGCGGAAGAAGCGTGGCCTCACGCAGGCGCAGCTTGGTGCTCTCATCGGAGTGAGTCAAGCGCGTGTCGCGGAAATCGAAGCGAATCCCGGTTTGGTGAGTTTTGATCAGTTGATGCAGTTGTTTTCCGCATTTGATGTTCGTTTGTCTTTAATTGAGGGCGCAGATGAATTTCAAGATGCGCCACCAAGCATTCCTAAGTTGACGCTTTATAGTGTTCAGGAGGCAGCGACTCCTCCTCCCATTCACTCTCCGTCAATTGAACCCGCTAAAGGCAATGCCGACATCGACAATCCCGCGACGGTGATCCCATTCAAGGACAAGAAAGGCAGCTGGTGATGCAAACTCTGAATGTCTGGATGAATGGCGAGCTTGTTGGTGCTTGGATGGTTGATCGCGGCACACACACTTTTCGGTATGGTGAGTCATGGCTGCAATCACCACACCGCCGAGCGCTTTCTTTGTCTTTGCCTATCAGTGCCTCCTTGGAAATCAAGGGTATTGAAGTGAAGCATTATTTCGACAATCTCTTGCCAGATAATGACAAGATACGCATGCGCGTGAGTCAGCGTTTCAAGTCGAAAACCGATACCTTTAGTTTGCTGCAGGCGATAGGTCGCGATTGTATCGGTGCCGTGCAACTCTTGCCCGAAGATGCGACGCCAGATGGATGGAATCGTATCCAGTGTGAGCGCCTTTCTGCATCCGAAGTTGAGCTTGCCCTCCATGCGGCAAGCTCAGACGATGTCTTTCAAGACGACAACGATCACTTTCGAATATCAATCGCGGGCGCACAAGAAAAAACTGCTCTGCTGCGTTATCGCGGCCAATGGTGTCGCCCTCACGGTTCGACGCCAACCACGCATATTCTCAAACTACCGCTGGGCGTGATTGCGGGTGGCGGTGCGCGGGTTGATTTCTCTGATTCCGTTCAAAACGAATGGCTATGCGCGCAGATTATGTCAGCATTGGGGTTGCCAACCGCAAAGACTTGGATAGACAATTTTGGAGCGCAGACGGTATTGATCGTTGAGCGATTTGACCGACAGCGCATGGATAACGACACGTGGATCGCGCGACTTCCCCAAGAAGATTTTTGTCAGGCGCTGGGAATATCCCCCGACATGAAATATGAAAAGCATGGCGGCCCAGGCATGCAACAGTGCTTGCAGTTGCTGCAGGGGAGTCAGGATAAAAAAGACACGCTTTTTTTCGTGCTCACACAACTCGTCTTCTTCCTGATGGCAGCCCCGGATGGACATGCTAAAAATTTCTCCCTCTTTTTACAACGCGGTGGCACTTATGAAATGACGCCCCTCTACGACGTGCTCTCAGCATGGCCGTATATCGGAAACGGCAGCCATCAACTCAACAGCCACAAAGCCGCAATGGCAATGGCTCTCCGCGCAAAAAACGCCCACTACGCCTTCAAAGAAATTCACACTCGACATTGGCACCAACTCGCCATGAAACACGGTGGAGTTGCCACTTGGGAGGCCATGATCGCGATGGCGACTAAGGTAGAAAAAGCACTCGCGAAAGTCGAAGAACAGTTGCCAAGAGACTTCCCGGCACGCACAGCAGAAACCATCTTTGATGGCATGCGCTCGGAGGTGAAGCGGTTTTTGTCGGGTGCGGATAATTCCTAAACCCCCTCCAACACCATCATCGCCACCTTCATTTTTTGCACCAGTGCCCCCTCGTCCCGGTGCGTCATCACCAGTGCCTCGGTGGCGCGGGTCATGGCGACGTAGAGTAGGCGCGCTTCGTCTTCGATTAACTCATCTTTTTTCATTTGCGCGCCGACTGCGGGGATGCAGACATAGGGAAACTCCAGCCCTTTGCTGCTGTGCATGGTGATGAGTTTGATGCTGTCGCTGCTGGGTTGAAAGCTACGTGTTTTGTCTTGCTGCCATTGATGTGGAATTCCGCGTTGTTTGAGCAGCGCTGCCATTTCTTTTCCAGTGCCGTAATGGCGGTACAGCACCGCCATCTCACCCCAATTGCGGCCAGTCTTATTTTCATCAACAAGGCGGTCGAGCAGATATTGGTATTCCGCTCTGGCCGAGGGAAGTTTGACCAGCAGCGGCTTGCTACCATGGCGATTGGTGCTCATGGGGTGCAAGGTGGGTGCTTGATCCTCCACCTCATCCTGTTGGGTCAGTAAAGTGTCGGCAAAGGCGCGCGCCACCGCGATGATTTCGGCGGTATTGCGGTAGTTAAGTTTGAGTATGGTGGTGCGCCCCTTGGCCTGTATGCCGACGCTGGAAAATGAGAATTTCAGCTTCTTGGCACCGCCATAAATAGACTGCGCATCGTCGTACAAAACCAGCAGAGAATTGCTGTCGGGATGAATCATTTGTACCACCAGTTTGAACCACTCCGGCTTAAAATCATGGCCCTCGTCGATCAAGACCGCGTCGTATTGCGCCGTTGGTATCTGGCCGCGTTCTACGCCTTGAATGACCCTGTCAACGCAGGCTTCAAAATACAGATTCAGATCGTCGCTTTGCGGCGGTTTGTCTACATGGTAGCTGCCCAGTTGTCGCACGCACCAAGCGTGAAAATTCACCACGTTCACGCGCTGGCTCAAGCCTTGTTTCGCGATCACGTCGGTCAGTTTTGTCGCCAAGGTCTTGTTATAGCACAGGATCAAAATGGGGCGCTGGCACAACTGCGCCAGATACTGCGCACGGTAGGCCAAAATCATGGTCTTGCCTGAACCGGCCACGCCATGAATCACGCGATGACCTTCGCCAAGGCTGCGCGCCATTTGTTCTTGCTGAATGTCCATCACGCGCAAGATGTCGGGCAGCTCCACACTTTCTATATCCGCAGCCGCGAACAAATCGCCCTGATCAGGAATGCGAATCTCAGGAAAAATATGCCAACGCACGCGGTCGATTTGCGGCAGCGAGAGTTTCATGGTGAATTTTAAGGGGAACATTTGCCAAAAGCGTGCCTGAAATTCTTCCGCGTCGACGCTCTCGGTGAATTCATCCTGACACATCACCAAATGCGCAGGTAGCACTTCCGCCAAATCCGTAGATTCGAACTGCTTGCGCGAAATATTCGCTAGCACCAGCCCATGGCCATATGGGAAAAACGGCTTGCCCTTTAGAGAACCTGAGGGCCAAATGAGCTGTGGATCGCGCTCGAGTTTGTTGACGATGGCGTACAAATATTGGCGCGCTTGCTCCAGTGGATTTAAGACTTCCTTATTGCCTTGAGCTGTGAGGAGTGTGCACGTTTGCTTGTCGATCTGTTGGATGGTATCGAGCTTCCAATCTTTCACCTCCAAGACCAATAAACCGCGCTGTGGATGAAATACGATAAAGTCAGGATGCTGGCTACGTTCCCCCACCGCCACGTCATACCAACACAAGTAATCTTCCTCCAGCTTCGTTTCCAGGCGCTGGGCAAAACGTTTCTCGCCCGAGGTCATACGGGAGACACAAGCGCCGATGGAGGGGATGAGGGTTGCCATGATTGAGTGAGGGGAGGATCTGGCTGCATCATTTGTTGCCAGAGTAAAAAATAAAGATATTGTATGGTCTTTCCATACTGATGGCAC
>JACQDW010000089.1 GCA_016200845.1 Burkholderiales bacterium
AAGACTTTGAATAAAGAATGGGTGGAGGGGCAAGACAATTTTTCTTTGTGCCATGGGCACGCGGGGAATGCAGACTTCGTGCTTTCCTCAGGCATCACTTTGAATCGCCCTGATTTGATATTGGCCGCTCAAAACGTAGGGGACACGGGCATTCGAGAGATCCAAGATAAAGGTTTGCCTTGGCCTTGTGGAAACGGCGGTGCCGGGGAGACGCCGAATTTGATGTTGGGGACGGCGGGGATAGGGTATTTTTATTTGCGTTTGTATGATCCCGTGGCCGTGCCTTCGGTGTTGTTGATTTCGCCTGATCAGTCTGTCAGCTAGTCTTGATTCGTGCTTTAGCCAGCTAATCCGTTTAGAATAAGCGTTGCTTTATATAAACGGTATGTCGCGCGCCTATGAATTCTTCTTCCGATGTGAAATCACCTGATCAGCTTTTGCATTATCAGCTAGGCGCTAGCCTGGGTGAGGGGGGCTTTGGTCAGGTGTATCAGGCTTGGGATACTAAGCTGCATCGGCATGTCGCGATTAAGTATCTCAAAAATTTTACGGCGGGAGTTGATCTGACGCGTGAGGCGCGTTTGGCGGCTTCTTTGCAGCATGCGGCTTTTGTGAAAGTGCATGCGCTGGAGTTGGCGGGGGATAGTCAGGCGATAGTGATGGAGTTGGTGCCGGGGCGGACGTTGCGGCAGATTCTGGACTTGGAAGCGCCGGGTATTGCGACTGTATTGGATATGGTGCGGCAGGTGGCGCAGGCGATGCAGGAGGCGCATGCGGCGGGTTTGATCCATGGGGATTTGAAGCCTTCAAATCTGATGTTGGAACCGGGTGGCGCTGTGCGTATTTTGGATTTTGGTTTGGCGACGCAGGCTGACCGTGATGCGACGACTTCTTTAGTGCAATCTGATCAGCAGGGGACGATTGCATATATGGCGCCAGAGATTTTGACGGGTGCTAAGTTGCAGGCGAGTGCGGATATTTATGCGCTGGGTGTGATTTTGTATGAGTTGTTGACTTCGCGCCGTCCGTTTTCTCATTTGTCTGGTTTGGCCTTGGCTGCGGCGCTGATTCAATCTGATTCTGATCAATGGCCGTGGCCGGATCATTTGCCTTTGTCGTTGCGCGAGCTGGTGCGGGCGGCGACGGCGCGTTCGGTTGAGAAGCGCATCGCCAGCATGGAAGAGTTGGGGCATCGTTGTACGCAGTTGTTGGAGTTAGATCCCGTGTCTTTGAATTCCGCGTCTTTGAATCTGGCGATGTTGAAATTAGATCCGCGTTTTCAGCAGAGCTCTGCGTCACCTTCGGCGTGGTTGAATTTGTTGCGACCTACGCGTAAAAAAACGGTGATGTTGGCGTTGCTCGTGGGTCTGGTGGCGATCTGGTATTCACAGCCGTATTGGTCGCAAGTTGGGGATAATTTTAAGACCTATTCCGAGGCGCAGGAGATGAAGCTGGGCTTGGCTGCATTGGCGCATGTGGATAGAGCAGATCAATTGGCCGTCGCAGAAAAACATTTCACGACGATACTTGCGCATACGCCAGAAAACGCGGCGGCGCTGGCTAGTCTTTCATTGCTTTATGGTTTTCGGTATCAGGCTGATGTGCAGGACGCGGGGTGGTTGAATAAGGCGGCGGAGTATGCGCAAAAGTCGTTGAGTTTGAATGATTTTCTGGCCTTAAGCCACATTGCTAATGCCAAGGTGTTGGCGTTGCGCGAGCGCTATTCTTTGGCCTTGTCGGACATCGACCGGGCGTTGGCGCTTGACCCCAATAATCAATTTGCCTGGCAGATCAAGATTGATATTCTGATTCATGCGCAGCGTACTGAGGAAGCGCAGGAGTTGGCACAGCAAGCCGTTCAACGTTTTGCCAAAGACCCGATTTTCTTTGGGCAGTTGGGACAGGTCAGTGAATTAAAAGGCGATCTGCGGAAGGCGGAAGAGATGTATGGCCGTAGTATTCAGATGCGTCCAGATGGGGCGATGGCGTATCGGGCTTATGCGCAATTGTTGGTGCGCCAAAATCGCAGCGATGAAGCGGTGCAGATTTTGCAGGCAGGTATTGGCTCGCGACCGAACGCTGATCTGTCGGGATATCTGGGCGAGATTTTGTTTGGACGCGGCGACTATGTTGGTGCTGCGTCTGCCTTTGAGGGGGCGGTTTCTTCCGATAAAGGTAATAGCGGTGATTATCTGGCATGGGCACGATTGGCTGACGCCTTATCCTGGATACCGGGGCGCACCGAGGCGATGCGCAATGCCTATGCAAAAGCCCAGGATTTGTTGAGGCCAAAATTAAATGAATCGCCGCAAAACGCTGATTTTTTATCGCGCATGGGATTGTATGCAGCCAAACTAGGCGATCAAAGTGCGGCGCAAACCTATGCGCAAAAAGCCTTGACTCTGGCACCGGAGAACCCGGAAATTTTGTACCGTGCTGGTGTGTGTTTTGAGATGACGGGGCAACGCGAGGCGGCGGTCAGTGCCATCAATAAAGCTCGCCAACTTGGGTTTGCTATGAAGATCATCGAAGCCGATCCAGAGTTGCTGTCTTTGCGGCGCGATCCTAAGTATTTGCGTCCTTTGCCTTGAGGGTATAGGTGTCTGCATAAGTCTAGTCGCCTTAGAACACACTCACTTCTCCTGCGCGCGGCGAGTTTCAAATAAGCATTTCGCTAGCCTGAATCACCCTCATCCCAGCCTTCTCCCGCTTGCGGGAGAAGGAGCGTTATGGCTGCCTAGACTTGTGGAGATACCTATACCTTTGGGGGGGAGTATTCATTGCGCTCCGACTTGTGTTGCGATTTCTGTTCAACCCTTTAGGTTAGTTATTTTTTTGCTGACATCTTCTTACCTTCTGTATTTCAACTACGGCTTCCATAAAACTCCGCTGATTTAAAGCCCCTTTCTGGATATTGGAAATATATCTCTAAATCAACGCGACTATTTCACAACAAAAACAACCAAAGCGGTTTGGATTGTAGGCAAACTACTTTAGTATTTGCGTATCGCTGATTAAAAATTAAGCATTTTGAATGGGCGATGGAAAAAGCCAGGTGCTTATCGTCACCGCTAGATTGCCAGAAAATCGCTCTGATTATCTTTGTTTGCGTGCTTGTGGTTTGTCGTGCTTTCTCCAAATTCTCCTCGGGTTTTTGTCATAAAAATAGTTCGCAGCCTAAAAAATAACGGGCGCAATCCAAACTTTTAAAAAATAGGAAGAGACAATATGAAACAACATCAAACAACAAGCCGGCGCTGGCAGTTAGCGCTTTGCGCTACGGCTCTATTTGCCAGCGGCTTTGCTTCGCATGCGACTGCCGCTTTGAATCCGCGTGATACGTCGGTGCAGATGTTTCACTGGAAGTGGAACGATGTCGCTAAGGAGTGTACGAATTGGCTGGGGCCGCGGGGTGTGGGCGGGGTGCAAATTTCACCGCCAACTGCGGCGCAAAATGGGGCGAACTGGTATGACATTTATCAGCCCGTTGATTACACCAGTTTTGTCAGCAAGATGGGCAATGCGACCGAATTTCAATCCATGATTAACACTTGCCACGCGGCGGGTGTGCGGGTGTATGCAGACATTGTGGTGAATCATTTGTCGGCTGCGACTGGCACTGCGACTAATGGCGCGAGTTTTAACGCGACGACGCTGACTTACCCTCGATTTAGCGCGAACGATTTTCATGCCAATTGCACGATACAAGACGCTGACTATGGCACCCCCGGCAATCGCAATAGTGTGACGTCGTGCCGATTGGTGGGCTTGCCTGATTTGAATACGGGCAGCAGCTATGTGCAAACTGAGGTGAAGAATTATTTGACGACCTTGATTAATATGGGTGTCGATGGTTTTCGCTTTGATGCGGCAAAACATATTGCACAGGCGGATCTGGCCGCGATCGTGAGTGGCATTACGCATACCACTAAAGCCGCCGAAGCTTTGTGGGTGACGCAAGAGATTATTACCGACGGCAATGTCGATAGAAATTCCTACTTATCGATAGGTACGTTGAATGAATTTAAATTTCCCTATGCGATGAAGGCGATGTTCCGCAACGAGAACGGGAATAGCATTTCACAGATACGCAATATCATGGGGACGCCGGGCAACTGGGGTGGTACTTGGGGATTTTTGAGTGGCGCGACGAATACGGTATTTGTGAATAATTGGGACACCGAGCGCAATGGCGAGTCGCTCAATGCCAGCAATAAAACCGGCATCACAAACGATACCAATGGCACCAAGCGTTATGATTTGGCGAATATCCTGATGTTGGCCTGGCCATATGGAGAGGCGCAGATTCATTCGGGATTTAATTTTACAAATCGCGACGCCGATGCGCCGACTGCGAGTCCGTTTGATGCATCTGGCAATCCTAAGATTAATCAGGACTGGGATTTTATTCACCGTTGGTCGGACATCTCGAATATGGTGGCGTTTCGCACCGTGACCAGTGGCCAGGGCGTGGATAATTTTACGACGGGAACGAGTAATCAGATCGCGTTTAATCGCGGCGCTAAAGGCTTTGTGGCGATCAATAATGAATATAGTAGTTGGACGTCGAGCTTCCAGACTTTGCTGCCCGCTGGCACCTATTGTAACGTGGTGCAAGGCGGGTTGAATGCCGCGAAAACGGATTGTACCGGGGCTAAAGTCGTGGTCGCGGCCAACGGCACCTTCACGATGACGATCCCTGCGAATGGTGGTGCATCTGTGCCAGCGGTGGCTTTGCACATCAATCAAAAGGTGACGGGCACAGGCGGCGGTGGCGGAACGACCTGCACTACCGTGCCAGTGACTTTCCGCGTCAGTAATGCGAATACGATTTATGGGCAAAACGTGTATGTCGCTGGCAATCGTGCCGAACTAGGAAATTGGTCGCCATCGGCAGTGAATCTGCTGAATATCGAAGGCAGTGGTGCGAATGTGCCATGGTCACGCACGATACAACTTCCACCTGCAACTGCAATACAGTATAAGTTTATGAAGAGTGGTGCGGTGGCTAATGTGTGGGAGAGAAATCAGGCGACCACGAGCGGCAATCGTGAAGCAGTGACCCCGGCTTGCGGTAGTAGTCTGACTTTAGATGTGGGGTCGTTTCAGTTTTGATGCTGTGACGTGCAATTGACATACTGCGAGGCGTAGCTTACGCCTCGCAGTGAGACTCAAGATCTAAGCTCATCATTAAGTTGGGCAATCTCGTAGGGCGTGCGCAACCCGCGCTGCTCAGGTGCTTGACGTGCTAGCGGCGCGGGTATTACCCGCCCTACAATCTGCGAAAAATCGGCGCATTGGTTGACGCCGATTTTTTTGTTCAACGCATTAATCGTTATTGTATTCATAGCGACTGCCACGCTCATTCGGCGTATGTTTGAGCTTGTAGCTGATCGTACGTTTGTCTTGTTCGGAAATTTTGTCGGAGTAGGTTTTGTTAAGAAACTCCCACATGTCTTTTTCAAGACGTTCGCATTGCAAGACTGCTCGGCTCTTTTGCAGATAGCGATTGTTGTACTCAAGATCGTCGGCATCTTCTTGTTCTTTTTTGGTGCGATTGCGGCGATAACTGGTGTATTGATCCTTCTCTTGCTGCTGTTCGTAGTGCTTGATGGGGATGGTGCAGTTTTCTTTGAAGACCGTGGCGACTTCGTTGCGCACGCTGTCGTAACACTGCGATTTTCTGTGTGACAGTGTCCAGCAGATTTTTTCAGCATCGCGTTCGCCATTGATGGCGTTGACTTTTTTGAGGAGGTTGCTATCGGTGACGTCCTTGACCGCTTCGCCAGTTTTAGCCGCGCAAGCCTGATCGGTATAAAAGGTTTTGCCGCTGGCGTTGACACATTTGTGTAATTGGCCTTGTGCCTGGCTGAAATCGCTGCACGATAAGCCAAACAGAAATAAACAGAGAGAAATTCCAGACTGTTTCATTGCAGAGTCTCCGGTGCTGAGTTTTTATAGCGGATTGTAATTGGCAAATTATAAATCAGGTTTTCTTTGTGCACTCATTAAGAAAAATAGCTGAGCTCAGCTGCTGGGCTCTTGCATAAGTTGTTGCATCGCCAGTTGCGCACGCAGTTTGTCTTTTTTGCTGGGACGCTTACCTTTAACGCCGCCGTTTGGGTCTATTGGTGTGGTCTGCTGCATGTTGTTTAACTCTGGATCTGGCGCGATGAAACCGGGAATATGTTCGCGAGTCAGACTGAGTTGGTGGCGACGTTCAATCAGGCGAAAGTGCGCTTCGCTGGCGGCATCGGCGCAGATAAAATTCACTGCCAACCCCGATGCGCCTGCGCGTCCGGTGCGACCGATGCGGTGCAGATAGTCGTCAGCCGAGCGCGGGAGATCGTAGTTGACCACCACTGGTAATTGGCTGATGTCGATGCCGCGGGCGGCGACATCGGTGGCGACCACGATTTTAACGCGTGCCGCTTTGAAATCAGCCAGCACTTGCGTGCGCTTTCCCTGCGTTTGTTCACCATGAAAAGCTTCGGCACTGATGCGGGCGCGGCGCAATTTGTCGGCGACCAGATCGGCTGCATATTTGGTGGCGACAAAGACGATGGCACGCGACCATTTTTCGCTTTGAAATAAGTGCTTCAATAATTGGGTACGGGCGTTGGCCTGGACCACGATGGCGCGTTGTGCAATGTCGGGTTTGCTGGCCTCATCGTTGACGATGGAGAGGCGCAATGGGTTGTGCAATATGTGGTCGGCCAGCGTGGCGACATGCTCTGCAAACGTGGCGGAGAAAAATCCATGTTGTCTTTGAGCGGGCAACAGTTGAAACACCGCTTTCAGCTCCTCCGCAAATCCCAGTGCCAACATGCGATCGGCTTCATCTAAAATGAGATGCTTGATGTGCGTGAGCTTGATCGCATTCTTGCTCGCCAAATCGAGCAAACGACCGGGAGTCGCCACCACGATATCAGCACCGCCGCGCAAATGCATCATTTGCGGATTGATAGCGATGCCGCCGTACAGCACCGCGAGTTTAGGACGATGTGGAAATGCGTCGGACAAGCGCCGCAACTGCTCGCCGACTTGGTCAGCCAGCTCACGTGTCGGCACTAAAATCAAACTTTGCACCACGCGTTCACTGCCAGATTTTTTATCAGCCTGATGTTGCAAAAAATGCGCTAACAGCGGCAAACAAAACGCCGCCGTTTTGCCAGACCCCGTCTGCGCCATCGCCAACACATCGCGCCCTTGCAGCATGGCGGGTATCACTTCCGCCTGTATGGGCGTCGGCTGTGTGTATCCACGCTCCGCGATGGCGTTGAGTAAGAGGGCGGGAAGTCCGGTGGCGGAAAAAGGCATGGGGAATGTGGGTTGAACTGGGAAGAGGGCAGTATAAACCGTGCTCGCTGTGGTGTCGAATATACGGGGATGAGCATGGTTTCATTTAAATAGGACTTACGCAAAACAGACGCTGACGTTGTTGTGTTCCCTTGCAGGGCGCGATAACACAAGTATGTGTTATCTGCTACGTGGGCAAGCAGCATGCTGCTTGAATTCCCCACTGCGCCCTCGCCGTACAACTGCACTGTCTTCGGCTCCACGCCTAGCCAGCGCAATTTTGCGTAATTCCTATAAAATGCGCTTTTGCTTCGTTGAATTTCTATATGAATCCCTACCAAACCATCCCCTCTGCTATCCTGAACGACGCCGGACTCAATTGTCATGCTGTGTTTGAATTAGCACAGTTGTCGCCGGACGTGCGCGAGATGCTGTTGGCGCGTTGCCCTCGGGCGGCGCAGTATCAGCAATTGATCTTGATCGGGCACGGTGGGCAGCGCTTTTGTGAAGCTTTGAAGGAGAGTGGGGCAGAGCTGGTGCGCGAGGAAGGTAAGCACCCTGTCGATGATTTTAGTGTCGCTACCGTGCAGCATTATTTGGACAACGACTGGCCGGGCTGCGAACATGAGATTGTATATCCCGGCGCTTATACGGTGAGTTTGCAAGAGTTAGGTAAGCTCGCCGGCTGGCATCATGATTCGCCGTTTATGGTCGGTGTGAATCAGCACTTTGGCTCGTGGTTTGCGTATCGTTGTCTGGTGTTGGCGAATACAGAATTGCCGGTGACGCCCGCGTATTGCGATGCTTCGCCTTGCGACTCCTGTGCCAGCAAAATCTGTATCAGCGCTTGTCCCGCAAAGGCACTAGAGGGCGGCGAATTTAATCTGATGAAGTGCATCAATTATCGTCGCCAACCAGAATCGAAGTGCCGCACCACCTGTATCGCCAGAGTCAGTTGTCCGGTGGGGACTGAGCATCGTTATCCGCGCGAGCAAATTGCTTATCACTATGGGCGCTCGATTGCGATGATAGAGGCGTATGCGAAGAAGGAGTGAGCGTGCTCGTCCACTCGCTTCAATCAACTTTCTTCAATCAAAATACCAATACGCCGCATTTACCCAATCACACAGGCATTGCAAGAACTTGTTTTTTGCAGCGTCCGTGTCTGCAGAATTTGCTGGCAAATAAGGTGCGAGCATGTCGAAGCTGAGTAGCTCTTGGTCGCACAACGTCACGACGGCGGCGCAGAAATCGGAGCCAAAGACATAGCGCTCGCCATCGATATAGCAGGCGCCCAGCTCCAGTGTCTGATCCAGATAAAAACAACGCAGTCCACCTATGCGACGTAGTGGTGTTTGTTGCAGTTGTTCCAGAATATCTTGCTTCAAATACGGGTCTTCAGGGATTTGCAAATCGAGTTGACACTTGGTTTTGGACAGCATGCAAGCCGCGAAATCGGCGATTAAGTTGTGGTCGTCGAGTATGCCTTGCAACTGAGCGCGGATCAGTGCGAAATCGCTGTGGCTGATGCGACCTTGTTGCGTGGCGATAGAGCGTTGCGGATCGCTGATCAGACTGTTTCCCAATTGTTGGTCGATTAGATAGTCGGCCAGACCGCTCATCATATCGCGTGCTGATTTGCTGCGAAAGCCGACCGAAAAACTCATCGACGTTTCCAGTGAAACGCCGTCATGGGGATAGCCGGGCGGTATGTATAAAACATCGCCGGGCAGAAGCTCGGTATCGATGATGGCGTCAAACACATCGGTGTGAAGCAGTGCAGGATGCGCTGCGAATTCACGGTGATTGCCGCGATCGCCGACACGCCAGCGCCGCCGTCCAGAGCCCTGACAAATAAAGACATCATAGAGGTCAATATGCGGGCCGACACCACCGTCAGGCGTGGAGTAACTGATCATGACATCATCGAAACGCCATTTGGGTATGAAGGCAAATGCCTGCACCAGCTCCGCGACTTCGGGTGACCAGTGATTGACCGCTTGCACGATCAGCGTCCAGCCACGTTCACCCAAATGTTCATAATTAAAAAATGGCCCAGTTTCCGCCTGCCATTGTCCTTCGCGCCTATACACCAGTCGGGATTCCACTTCTTCTTCGCAAGCCAAGCCAGCTAATTCATCGGGCGAAATCAGATCTTGAAAATGAGGGAAGCCGCCGCGCAACACCACTGGCTTTTGTTGCCAGTAGTTGCGCATGAAGTGTTCGACATCGAAGTTTTGTAATTGCATCGCTTATGCGCCGCCACAACCACAGCCACCACCGCCACCACCGCAGCCTCCAGAACGAGGTGCAGGTGATGCTGCCGCCGCATCGGCTGCCGCATTGGCTGGCGCACCGTCTTCCATTTGTCTTGGGTGGATGGTGAAATCGATGATCACGGCGTCAGGGCCATTTTGAATATACAAATGCTTGACTTGACCATCATAGCGACGGGCGATCTGATCCAGCAAAGGCAAGGGATCGTGATCATTAATAAAGCGCATGACTTCGCCGCGCTCCATGGACTCTAAAGCACCAAAAATGGCAGCGTGGCGCAGACGCTTGGCAACGCCGCGTACGTCGAATTGAAATACGTTTGGGAGAGATTGAATAGACATAGGAATGCTTCCTTCAAAAAGAAGCATTCATTGTAGGGAGTCGTTTTTGGCGCGTCTTTAAGGCGCATCAAGCTTTTGTATGGTTTCCCTAAAATTTAGACTTGAGATTGTTCAACCACGCTCGACCACGCGCACTGCAGTCTTGCAATAGTCACGAAACCCCATACGCAAATAGAGTTCGTGAGCGGCGGTGTTGTGGCACATGACGTGTAGAAACGGCACTTCATTGCGCAGTAATTGACGCCGGATTACGGTGTGCATCAGACGCTTTGCCAGGCCCTTGCCTTGAAAATCAGGATGCGTACAGACGCCACTGACTTCGCGATAAATATCGGCATTGGTACGCTCGCCCGCCATCGCGATCAAGCGCTCGCCTTCAAAGCAACCGAGATAATCACCCAGCTCCAAAGTGCGTAGGCCAAATGGCCCCGGGTTGGTCAACACCGCCAATGCCATCGCCTGTTGAGCATGACTGGCGTCCAGCGCGCACGGAGAAAAATTTTGCACTTCGTCAGGCATGATCCCGTCCCACACCATGCGAAACATAGTGGTCTCAGCTTTGAGTCGCCAGCCATCTGGCATCTCGCCGGTCCAGCCGCTGCAATAAAATTGTTCGCCGCTATCGCAATACGGTGCAAGCGCTGTAAAGTTAGGTTTTTCAGCTTGCGCAAAACCCAGAATTGGAGAGAAGCCTTTGGCATAACGACGGGCATCGCCGACGCCTTGCGCAAAATGCGCCTGTGGGCCGGACAGGCAATTCCAGAAGATGTTGTCGAGTGGGTGGGACATAGTTGCTGAATCCTAGGAGAGATCAATTTGTGTACATTTTGAATTAAATGAAGGCTTCTCAATTCCAAATATAAGACATTAACACTTCATCGATGTAGCGGTCTTCGCTTGCGAGGTAGGTGTATTGTCGCAAAATTCCTTCGCGTTGAAATCCACATTTTTCATAGAGGTGCGCGGCGCGCTCGTTGTCGACGCTGGTACTTAATTCTATGCGTTTGATTCTTTGTCGGCGCGCCATTTCCAGTATGGCTTTCATCATGCTTGTTCCTAATCCTCGTCCTCCAAATTCAGGCGAAATGGCGACACCGCCGAGATAGGCTATGTGCGAGGTGCGGTGTTGCAGAGGAATGAGTTTAAACATGCCTGCTGGCTGTTGATCTACGTTGTAAATATAGAGAACCTTATCGTCTAGAAGTTGTTCAAAAACGGTGAGAAAGCTGCCTCGGTCCATAGGCTCGTATAGCAAGTAAGGGTTGAGCTCTGGATGCATGTAGAGGCCGTAAATAAAGTCGAAATCGTTGTCTGTTGCTGCGCGAATCATGGTGTCTGGCTTTCATCGTTGGTATGGGTATCAGTGAATGAGCATCAATGCAGATGAAAGTTCACGGCTCGGTTTGGGCGCGTACATGGTTAAACTCTTCGCGCAGAAAGTCGAGTACACATTGTACTTTGGGTAGGTAACGGTGGCGTTTGTGGACGACTACGTAGAGATTGCCTACCGCTTCCGAGCCTAGTGGTAGGGCGATTTCTGTGAGATGGGGCAAGATGGAATAGCGATGGTAGGCTTTGGGTAAAACCATCGCGCCAAGGCCGGACCAGCAGGCCGAGAGTTGTACTAAAAAATCGTCAGAGCTAAATGCAGCGCGGAAGTTGGGGATCATGGCCTTGAGCGCCTGATTGACGAATAAATCGTCCTGACTTTCTGCCCAACAGATCCAGTCTAGTTGATCTATCGTGATATCTGCGTTGAGCGTGTCTGCATAACTGGGTGCGGCGTAGATGGCCATCAGCACTCTCAATTCATCGATGCAGATCAAGTCTTCATCGGTGGGACGAATCGTGCGCAGAGAGATGTCGGCTTCACCTCGACCCAGATTCAGAATGTCGAGGCCGGACAAAATTTCCAGCGACAGTGCTGGAAACTGCTGACGGATTTTGGCGGAGAGCGGTGCCAATAATTCAAACGCGATGCCCGGTGGTGCGGCGATGCGTACCCGGCCTTCGGGTAGATGGGGGTGGACGCTCATATTTTGTTCAGCTTGATGCGCCCATTCTGCCATGCGCTCTGCCGCGGGGAGGAGTTTTTCTCCTGCTGCCGTCAAGCGTATACCGCGCTGATCACGCTCGAACACGGCTTCTCCGATTTGCTCTTCTAATTCCGCAATGCGCCGGCTGAGTGTTGCCTGCCCCACGCGCAATTGTCGCGCCGCAGCGCTAAAGCTACCCTTGTGCACGACGGCAACAAACAGACGTAAATCATCCCAACGTAGAGGCATCATCTTTGCTCCTATCTATCCATAAGTGGATGGCATTATCGATATTTAGTCAATTGTATTCCATTTTTGGATGTGTAAGACTTTGCCGGAATTTGGATTAACAAAGAAAGGATGTGAAGCGTGAAGTTCAATGCGATCAATCTTGTGCAGCTTGTGCATGTTGCGACCCTATCGGCGTGTTTGAGTCTGTGTGCGTGCACATCGAGTACGCATTTGACGCAAGCAGCGTCTTTGGGATTGGCGATCAATAGTACGCAGATGGAAACAGTGTTGGACCAGCCGGGTGAGCTGGAGCTGGAAACGATCAACAGCGCTGATTGGCGTGTCGATTTGTCAGGGCTACTCAATCTGGAACATCCTAAAGCCATCGCTGCCGGATTGCGCAACAGAGAAGAGCCCATACAGATTTTTGCGCATGTGCTGCATCATCCAAAGTTTGGCTATTTTTTGATCGACACTGGCGTCTCAGAAAAGGTGGTGAATGATCCAGAAGCGGCGGGCATAAGCTGGTTGATGCGGCATGGTATGCATCTGGAGAAAATGACTTTGCACCGCTCGACCGCCAATATCATACAAAGCCTGCCGCAAGCCTTGTCGGGGGTCTGGCTGACGCATTTACATATCGACCATATCATCGGCATGCCAGATATCGCGGCGAATGTTCCCGTCTATGCGGGGCCGCACGAGACGGAAGAAAGCTATTGGTTAAATGTCTTTGTGCGCTCGACCACAGATCGTTTGCTGGAAAATAAATCGCCGCTTCAGGTTTGGCAATTCAAACCTGACACAGCCAATCGATTTGAAGGCGTGATCGATATCTTTGGCGATGGCAGCGCCTTTGCGCTCCACGTGCCGGGGCATACGGCGGGCAGCATTGCCTATGTGCTGCGCACCAAACATGGTGCGGTGCTGTTGACGGGGGATACCTCACATACGCGTTGGGGCTGGGACAATGGCGTGGAGCCGGGCGACTTCACGCGTCAACATCCAAATAATCTCGCCAGTCTGGATAAACTCAAAGCGCTGGTGGCGCGCCATCCTGCGATGCAAGTGCGCTTGGGGCATCAATTCTGATTAACTTAGATGTCCAGCGAGTCGTTTGGCCAAACACATGATGGTCAGCGACGGCGGCAAGCCCCACGCTTCTGGGATGACTGAGGCGTCGCAGACGTAGAGTTGATGGATCTTGGTTTGTAAGTTGTTGTCCACGCCGTCGCCGATACGGACGCTGCCGCCGGGGTGGGCGGCGAAATGCCAGGTTTGGAAGATGGACTTTGCCTGTGTGTGTTGCAAGATGTCACGGGCTAGTGTGATGCCTTGTTTGAATTTGAGTTTGTCGGTAGGTGCTAAGCCTTTGTTGATCCAATAGGGACCGATGTTGCCACCTAATTCGTCGCGAATTTTAACCATGATGGACAGCGTGCGACTATGTGCGAACCAACGATCAAGGCGACCGACTTGGGTGGCGAATGCGCGGTACATGGCGGTCGGCAGGGTTAGGTCGGACAAGGTGATGCCATCGCTGTCTAGATGCAACCCCGCAGCCATCGGAACTTCGGCACCACCATCCATATCATCGACGCTGCCCATGACCGCAATCACCGGATCGCTGAAATGCTTGGTCGAGCTCGATGCAATACCGGATGCCGCAAGCAAACGCGGACTGGCGATGCCACCACCCGCCAGGATGACCGTGTTGGCTCTGGCTTCTTTAGTTATGCCTTGGTGTTGATAGAGCACGCCGCTGGCGCGTCCATCGTGGTGCAATACGCGGCTAACTTTAGCGGACGTGATGAGCTGTGTACCTGCCTTGACGGCATCGTCGATAAAATCGCGCGCCGTCCATTTGGCACCAAAAGGACAGCCATACAGGCAACGCCAACATCCTGTGCGACATTGATCAGCGCGTATGAGTTTGTCGAGTTTTTGCCATCCCAAGCCCAGCGCCGAGGCGCTCTGCATGATGCGCGTTGCCATCGGTCCGATGAGGTGATCAGGCAGTGGCGCGAAGTGGAGCTCTTGTTTTAACTCAGCGAGTGCTGGCTGTAGCTCGATGCCGTAGCGTGCAAACAGAGCAGGCGGTGGTGGCATCGCAGTGGCGAAATTAATCGCGGAGCTGCCGCCTGTGGTGACGCCTTGCACCAGCAAAGACATGTCGCGATTGATAAATGCGCCGCGTCCCGGGATGGCGGCGATCTGTGCCATATGCTGCAGCGTTCCTGTGAGCGCTTTGCCGTTTCCCCATTCTAAGATGAGTACACGCTTTCCTTGCCGCGCCAAATCGCGGGCGACCGTTGCGCCGCCTGGCCCGCTGCCGACGACGATGACGTCATAGTGTTGATTCTGATTCTGAGTCATGAATGTGGTGAGTGCTTTTCCTGAACACGCCAGTGTACTGGAAAAGCACTCTAGAGTTCACTCTCTTGCACAGACTGTTATTGATCAGGGCCGATGGTTTTGACGACTTTGCCAGTCTCATCCAGCATTTCTATCGCGGCTTTGCCGCCGGCGCTGACCATCAGGCGCATACGGGTGCGGCCGTTGGCGTCGCTGAGCATGAGTGCAGATGTTTTTCCAGGAGTGGTGCCGAGCTTGACGCGTGTATTGGAAATTTTATTTTCGCTGGCGAGTTTTGCCCAATAAGCGCCGCGTTCTGATTCAGGTAAAGATTGCGCTGTCTTGCGGAACTCCTCAATTGAATCAATTCCAGCGTTTTGATAGTAAGGCACATCATTAATCGTAATCGAGCTTGCGCTATTTTGTTCGCTATTGGTGTGCAACAACTGCAGCGCTTGATCTTGGCGATAGCGATCAAAAGTTAAGGAGAGACCAGCAGAAATTTTGCCGTCGGGACTCATACTTCCTTTTTGTATAAAGCCGCCATTCTCATTACCTTCTTCATCGAGAAACAACATGCCAGCAAAGTCACGGCGATCGGGGCGTGCAATCTCCTTGCCTTGATCGAATGCCCCAGGAAATTGCGCACGATTAGAAATGATGAGGCGCTTCTGTCCATCGGGCTCGACGATGTTGATACGCCCAACGGTGATTTCATCAAAGCTGGCGCGGGTATTATCTTTGGCGGCGGTCATTAAAAATACGGCGGAGAGTGCAGCAGCCATCGTGGTGCAGCCAGCTAAGAATGTGCGAGTAGTAGACATGCTAGATCCTTTAAGAGAGATGAGTTAAAAATGATTCGCATTGTTTTGCATCCGACATCTCTCTTATTGCAAAGGCTGTGCCAGAAATTTGTGTGCGTGATCAAGCGATTGATTTTCTTTTAAAATCAATCGCTTAAAGATGTTTGTCGAAGAAGGGGGAGTGGCGTTGGGGGAGGCGGAAAGTGCGCTTTCGCAAGCAAGTGAGCGAAAACGCACAGGGTGAATGACCGCGTGATTAGGAACTAGCTGGCCTATTGAGCGGGACTCAAATCAGCGATACGTTGCACTTGAAAATGGGGGTGATCAATGTCACTCAGATCGAGGGTGAAGCGATACATGCCTGTTTGAGTGAGCTGTAAATAATGCGGAGTTTCACCCAATTTCAATTCGACGTTTTGTTCAGGTTTGAGCTCTCCTTTGTCGTTGACATTGGCGAAAGTAAGCACGCCTTTGTCGGTGTCGATTTGAAAGTGAAAACGCGGATCGCTGATGGCGATATCGGCTTGGTAGCGTTGTTGATCTTTGACGAGCGGTGTGCTGAATGGGTTTTTCTTTTGTGTGCTGCGAATTACAAATTGTTGTTGATCGATGACCTCTCGTTGCCGCGCTTTGCTCAGCGACGACCAGAGTTCAAATTCATAGAGCGTGTCGGGAGCGATGTTTTTGTCCCAGAAGGCGGGTTTAAAATGTGTCCCCCGGAAAGTTTGTAGGCTCTGTTGTTCGCCGATGATGGTTTTCATAGAGATCGCCCAGTCATTGAGCGGGAAGGCGAACAGTTCGTATTTGGACTCGCACCAATTGACCTTCATGAGAAAAGTGGAAACCAGTGTGGAGAAAAAGAAGCCGATTTCTTTCTTCACCATGTCCACTTCCATTTTGCAATTGAGATGCTGGTCGCCCATGCGATAGACATGATTGGCCAAACCGGGCGTGCGAATATCAGGTCGAAAATTAAAGCTCGATTTGCGTTGATTCAAAATCAGCTCTGCATTTTCTTCATAGGCTTTGTCGTTTTTTTCTAAGACGAAGCGACCATTTTCCAGAATAGGGATTTGTTTAGATTCGTCGTCGCTTGCCAAGCGCATTTTGATGTCTTGCCAAGGCACCTCAGCTTCTTTGGTTCCTTTGCGCCGACTTAGTTTGAAATACAGCGGCGCATTGGGAGCGAGTGCCTTATTTTCTTCGTAGGTTTCCATTCCCGCCGCCATGATGCGATAAGGTTTGAGCGCGGGATTCTTCATGCTGGCAATGACGACGGACGCTTGGGCTTCATCTTTGCTGGCTGGCGGCTTGTTTTCTGACGAAGTTTCTTGCGTACTTTCTTGCGCAAAGAGGCTGGTGGAGAAGGCTAAGCTTATGCTCAGGAGCGACAGTTTTAGTTTCATATTTTTTGTTCCGATGTGGGAGATGTGCGACAAAAAAACAAGTGCCGAAACATCACACGCTTCGTATCGCTGAACTAGCGCGAAGTCTGGAGTATCGCCGAGATCGCTATCGGGTGGCGGTGGGGAGTACGTCGTGCGCTACTTTAAGCTCCTTAGGGCTTACGCGAAATTGGCGATGCGGTGCGTGGTGGGTTAACGCACCGCTTTGATCTTTACATGTCTGGAGTTTGTGCTTTCTGATCAAAATCGAATTTAATCAGGTCAATTCACTCATACCGCCCATCCAAAAACGCCCGATAAGCCGCGATCGTTTCAGGTTTGGTCATCGCATCCATATGTCCCATTCCCAGTGCTTTTTCGTAGCGCTTTTTGGGATTTTTTAAACTGTCAAATAGTTCGCGGGCGGTGTGCTCTGGGGTTTGTTTGTCGTCGCTGCCGTTGATAATCAAAATTGGTGCAGTGACGTTTTGCAGTGAGGCGCGATTGTCTATTGAAAGTAGTTCTGGATCGAGATTGATGGTGATAAAGGGTTTCGCAAACCACGGCACCAGATTGTCGCCATAGGCTTGCGCGGTTGTGCCGGTGCCTTCCATAACCACGGTGTCTAATGGGCGTAAGCTGGCGAGTTTGGCGGCGACAAAGCTGCCAAATGAATGTCCGTGTACTACCAATTTTCCTTTCACCATTTTGCGCACGTGGTCGTAGAGAGCGAGCGTGTCGTCTTGCGTCTCTTTGAGACCATGCGCTTTGTCCGCCGAGTCACTGCGACCAAATCCGCGATAGTCAAAGCTGATCACATTGGCGTTGAGTGCTGCAAATGGCTTCATAAAATAAGCGCCATTGGCATCAAGGCGAACGCCGCTCCCCATCAAATACAGCACGGTCACTTCGGCGTCTGGTTTGTGCCAATACACACCACGACTGATCGCACCATCATTCTGTATGAATTCCAGATTGTCGATCTGATAGGCGGGCGCGATGGTTTTGAGGTGGGTGATTTTGTGTGGGTCGCGAGGGACGAAATTTTGTGCGGAATAATTGATGGTGGTGCAGGCACTGAGTGTCAGACTGGCGGCGATCACTAGGGAGAGCTTGATTTTTTTCATTGTGGTGAACTTAGGATTTGAGTGAAATTGAATTTTTTCGATGTTGCAGTCTGGGTGGAGGTGACTATATGTGTGCGTTTTGTTGTATGTCTTTTTGGAGTTGGCGCACCATGGCATGGTATCGCTGCATTGCTTTCTCCATGTTACTTGCTTCAATCTCTTCGACGCATGTACGCACTGTCGTGAGGATTCCAGTATAAATTTGGGCACGATTCTTTTTGTTGTCGATCCCTTTGACTATGTCGGGAGCGATTGCATAATACTCGGCGATAATGTGCGCACCATCGTCACGTTGTGCGAGATAATGATCACGGAAGTGTCTCAACACGGTCAGCTCGTGACAGTCATCGGGCAAACCCGCAAATTCGACACAGGCGGTGGTTAAGTAGCATAAGCCGGATTTCTTTTTCTTCGAAGTTGACGCTTCGATGATGAGTTCATCCACTTCTTCTCGACTCTCTGTATTTCCCCATCGGTAGATCCAATCATCGAGCCCTTCTTTAGTGACACCATTTTTAACCAATTTGTTTCGGTTGATCATAAATTGGCTCGAACGGTAATCAGTGAGTTCAGGTGATGCCGCGACCTTTAATCGCCCATGATAGCGATCCATGATTTCTTCTTCTGTCCCGGTCAGGTCGACCTTAATGAAATCGCTGCTACTCTTGACGATTTCTGTTTTGGTTGTGTGGGGTATATCAAGCTCGGACAATCCTTGTGTTAATGCGCGCAGCACTGGGGCATGATCACTCTCGGCAGGTTTGTGTGCACCGTTGTACATGACGAATATTTCGACAGACAAACCTGCGGCGGCTTTGGTTTTTATCCAGCCATTGATTTGATCAGCTGCGGCAATCGAGCGTTCAACTCCTCCTTCAGAATGGAGCACAGCGCTATGTGCCAATCGTTTTCCTTCTAGGTCATTTTGAAATACATTGACCCGCATTGCCGCGCATCCTGCCAGACCCGGTACGACCACAGCTTCTTGGACTTCTGCCAAATAGACAGGTTTGCTTTCGTGCGCTTTGTGGGGATCGTCGGGGTCGCCCTTTTTGGCTTGAATCGGTTTCAGAGTGCTAGGCGGCGCAGATAGGCTCTGTTTCAGATCGTGTAATTGCAGGCTTTGTTGACTTTGATCCGCCATTTCCTGCCGCTGTAGTAACCTGTCCTCCATGTCAGATGCAGAGCGAGATGCTAGTTGCGTGCTGTGATGAATCTGATCTCCGGCTATCGAAGCGGGTAGTTTTCCTGCAGCTGAATTCATAAAATTCCTCGCATGGTGGAATGCAATCGGGATGGACTCTATTTTATCGATAAAACAATCTGAAAAGTAAAGAAAGTATGGGGTGAGAAAATCAGTGTCTATCCACTTCTCGGCGGCGATGACGATAGGGTTGAGAGGTTGGTTTTGTGTTGGGATCATAAAGCGCGCCTGCGATGATCGCAGTTCAATCAGCAAATAGCGCGAGCATAGATAAGCGATTGCCGCGCCCGCGGTTTCGGTGACTAGCTCAAGCACGACATCCATTTGCGAAAAAAGCTGCTCCGGCGGTCAGTATGTTGTTGTCCCGCGCCAGCATATTGGTGTCGTCCAACATAACATGGGGATAGCGATGCCTGAAGGCTGATGCTAGCCACCAGCGAGTGGTCGATGATGGTCCACTTCGAATTACCCAGCTAAGGTTTTACAGCCGCTTGCCAGCCACTCGCACCACCCACCACAGGCAAACTAAGCGTTGATTGCCCAAGGTCGAAGGTGAGCTCGGTGCCTGCTTTTGGCCATAATGTGAAGTCTCTGTCGCTGGACATGATCATCAGCGCCAGGCGCTTACCGGCGGGGATGATGCGGTCGTGGGCTTGTAGGTCGAAGGTAAGCGAGACATATTCGCCGGGGACCAAGGGTGTGCCTGCTTGCATGGAGTTATAGTTGCCGCCTGAGGTCAATGCCGCGTGGTTTTGTGGATCAGCCCAGCCGCGTGAGACTACGCCTTGCATGCCTTCGGAGCCGACTTTGGTTCGGTCAAATGGCAGTGTGACTAACCATATCGAGAGATTGGCGGCGGGTTTGCTGGCTGTCATGAGTAGCTTGATGGTTGGAGTGCCCGATAAGTGTAGTGGTGCTTTGAGTTCTGGCGTCGCGTACAAAAGGCGATTGGGCGAGTTGGCTGACTCGGCTAACACTGCACCAGAAAATGCGACGTCGTCGATGAGTTTGTCACGCATCGGTATTTCGGTTGCTTGGGGCGTGAGCAGACCAATTGCATTGCCACCACCGATCAAATGAAGGGCTACGTCTGCTGCTGCAGGATTAGGAAAATCCGGATAAGTCGTCGGCAGCAAGCGATCGACACCTTCTCGGGCGATTAATGCTTGGTGGTCTTTTTCTACGCCGTTGTTGACGCCATACAGATAATGCGAAAACCATTTGTTGCGCAATTCAAATGGCGCCGCGCCACCGTGCCCACCGTTATGCAAATAGAGTTGCGTCATCACGCCTTTTTTCTTTAATGCCTGATAGATGCGCATGGAGTGCTCGGGCAAGACATTCCAGTCGTGTTGACCGTGCGAGAGTAGGGTCGGCGTTTTGTAGAGCGCCATTTTGTTGAGCAGATCACGGTCTGCCCAGAACGCGTTGTAATCGCCATTTTTGCGATCAAAGTTAGCCATGAACAGGCCATCGCGATAGGTGCGGTCACAATAAGGATGGAGCGCAGGGTCGCCGCTAAAAATATAGTCGTAGATCTGGTCGATATCTTCGCCCAAATAGCCGCCAGGATGACGTACCAGGCCATTGCTGCGGTAGTAGTGATATTCGGATGAGGTGGGCGCAATTGGGATGATGACCTCTAAGCCATCGACGCCCGTAGTGGCGGCTGATAATGGTATGGTGCCGTTGTAGGAAGTGCCTGTCATGCCGACTTTGCCTGTGCTCCAACTTGCTTTGACCTCTTCATTGCCAGTGCGGCTGGTATAGCCTTTGGCACGGCCATTGAGCCAATCAACGATGGCTTTGGGTGCGTATTCTTCCGGCATGCCACCAGCAGTGGGGCAGCCTTGCGAGAGACCTGTGCCCGGCGCCTCGGAATGCACCACAGCAAAACCTCGTGGCACCCAGGTATCGACTTCGTCATTAGAAATCTTTGAGCGCTCAGGATAAAAAATAGCGGATGTATTAAACACGCGTTGCGGCAAAGGACCACCGAGCTCTTGATTGACATCCCACATGACTTGATTGACCATGCCGCCGCCATAATACGGCGAACTGGCATACACCACCGCGACTTTTAAACCCTCGGTATCGGTCTGACGCGGACGCGTGACGTCGACATGCATGCGGTCTTTTTTGCCATCGCCATCGCTATCAAACTCGGCCTCGACCCACAACTCCTGTTTGATCCATTGCGCTTTATCTTGAAAGCCGGGAACAATTTGCGCCTGACCGTCGGTGAAAACGGGCACGGTTTTGACCACGCTGCCAGTATCGGGCAACGTTGTTGTGGGGCCTGAGTCGCTGCCACCACCGCAGGCAGTTAACGCACTCAAAGCGCATAGCGCTACACTGGTTTTCCAATTGAATATCAAACTCATTGCGTCTCCTTATTGGGAATTTTTTATGGCAAGAGTTTAATCCTAATTGGTACTGTTTTTATCGGGAATTTTGTGTGGGAAGGCAAATAAAAAACGCCCCAATTTGGGAATGCCGTTCAGTCATGCTCAAAACACCGGGGTGTCATTCCCGCGAAGGCGGGAATCCAGTATCTTTAGGCTTTCACACCGCTGGATTCCCGCCTTCGCGGGAATGACGATACTTAGAGTACGGCTTAACTGAATGGTATTACCCCAAATTGGGGGCGTTGATGTAAGTAGAGAACTTAGTGGATCAAAACTTATACTCATAACTCAGATTGACATTGCGTGCGCGATCCACCGTGGTTTGCAGCGTGCTGATACTGCCCGGCACTTGGCTGATGCTATTGGTGTTGATGGTGTTGCTGTTGGTGATGTTATTGATCGCCAGGCGCAATTGATTTTTTTTGTCAAACTTCCACAGTGCAAACAGATCGAGCGTGGCGGGCGACTTGAGATACTCGCGATCGGTCAGACTGATTTGCTGCCAGTGTGAGTCTTGCAGTTTCGCGTTCATCCCCATCGTCAATGGCAAGTCTTTCAGGCGATAATTTAAATTCAGCGTGAATTGATAGGTGTAAGGGTTGAGCTGATTAAATGGCTGCGGCAAGCCTTTCACGTTAGACCAAAAATGCATGTAGGTCATGCTGACATCAACATCGGGCGCATCGTTCATGAATCGCTTGAGCGGAAATTGCGTACTCATTTCCACACTCTGACCTTGAGCGCTGCCAGCGTTGACATACTTTTTCCACCAGACATTGTCTTCTTTGTAGATGGTGTCGCGATGCAAGTCATCAATCTGCTGCACTTTGGCGCGGATCGCATAGTTCAAGCCGTCTTTTCCATTGTGTTCAAACGCAGCATCCAAGCCCCATGCCAATTCTGGACGCAGATGAGGGTTGCCCACAAAGTTGGGATTTTGCATGGAATTGTTGACAGAATAAATGCGTGGCGAGACCAGATAGAAATCATTCGGCGCCTGATAAGTGCGCGCCAAGCCAAGGCGAACTCTGTCCACATTTTGCGGATCAAGCTGCCACATGGTTTGTACGATGGGGCTCAAGACACTGGTAGAATATTTGGATGTTTGTTGGGCTGATCCTTCGCTATTAATCCCCAGCGACTCCCAGCGCAAGCCCAGGTAAATCGACGAATTTTTTTGAAATTTCCATTCGTCTTGTGCGTACAGCGCAGATTTATAGAGCTCATTGCGCGCACTTTGTGGCGTCAAAACAGGAGTAGGTTTAGTGGCATCAATATCGGTTTGATCGCGGTCAATATGGACGGTCGTACCAGAGCCTGTCCAGCCCAGTACAAGGTCATGTTCGGCATTAGTTGGTATGCTGATTTTGCCACTGGTGTGGGCACCTAAGACGCGCACGCTGGTGTCATAGTCGCGTGCAAAATCGAGTTCGCCAGTGGACTTATAGTTGAGTGAATGCTGAGTGTTGCTGGAACGATGCGCATGAAAACCCGCAGAGATGTCCAGTTTTAAATCGTTGCTCAGATTAGTCGTGGCACGCACGGTGCTATTGAGATTGGTGCGTTCACTGGTGTCATGGGAGTGAATATCCGCCACCTTTAGTGGCATCCCCTTTGTAAAGTCATATTTCTTCGTGCTGTCCGCTTCACCACTGCCATAGGCAAACATCGTGGTTGAAATTAGGTTGATATTTGAATCGGTCTTGTATTGTAAGCGAGGCGCGATTCGTACATCGCGATCATTCATGCGTTTGTCGGTGAATGAGTTGTACTGCTGCAAGCCGTTGCTATCTTCGATAGTTTGCTCAGTAAAAGTATGGCGGGGAATGTTGGCGCCTATCGTATTCATTGACGCTGTGGCTGCAACAGAATGTGAAAAATTGCCCTGCTTGCCCGAATTATTCCATTCAACACTACCTTGCTCGCGCTGCACATGTCCTGCTGTCAATTTGATGGACTGCTGCGATGTTGTTGCCGCACGCTTGAGAATAATATTGACCGTGCCACCCACCGCTTGCGTACTAAACTGCGCATTCGCAGTGCGATAAATCTCGATGCGCTCTATCATTTGCATAGGAATATCTTCGACATTCACGCCGCGTGGTGGCTCACCATCGATCAAGACTTGCGTGTAATTTGCGTTCATGCCCAGCAACTGGATTTTGTTGTTATTCACCTGAACACCTGGCACCCGTCGCATCGCGTCCAGCACATTGGTGTCGCCGAATTTCAGTAAATCTGCACTACCGATCACCGTTTTGGCAGCCGCCTCCTGGCGTGCTAATTGCGTTTCGCTGCGTGCTTGAATCTCGACGCGTTGCGTGTCTTCTTTCTTAGTGACCGGCGCAGCCTGCGGTGTTTGGGCTTGAGCGCTGACAGCCAAAGCATTACATAATAAAAGGGTGAGTACAGAACTTAAGGGAGCTTGCATAATTTCCTCGCTATAAAATTTTCCGCCGTCGCGGCGGCAAGAGTAAAGCACGACAAATTCAAATTCCGTCGAACTGTAATGGAATTGGATTAAGCAGGGTTTGCATTTGCGATGAAGTGCCAAATTTTTGGCGCGAAGCGGGAGAATCGATTGGTGAAAAAATCCTGCGTGGGACGATCAGTTCGATCTGAGATTGCGGTTCATCCCTGATTTTTTGCAGCTACGGACGACCATACAGCAGACTCTGGCTCTATCGATGAGGCCGCTGACAAAGTTGCTGACGAGATCATGCAAAATCTGTGGAACAACCCCGCTAGCGCGAAACGTCAAAGCGAGAGCGAAGTCTTGTACCAGCAATTAAATAGCGGTGAAGGCGTGTTAGCGATGTACCGCGCGTTTAATCAGACAAAGCAAGCTGCGCTGGTTTATGACAGCGATTTTGGTGCGGCGATGAAAGATCAATCAACACAGCAAGTAGGGCGTATCTACGTCGGTTACTGGGAGACCCGCAACCTGCGTATGGTGTCGAATATCCGAGACGTGATGGGCGCAACGCCAGGAAAACGCACACTCACCATAGTCGGCGCTGCACACAAGGGCTACTTTGAAGCGTATTTGAATATGATGCATGACGTTAAATTGATCGACACGGCACAGGTGTTACGGTGATAGGCGGGGATGCGTTCGACATGTGAGTCGAATTTCAAATTTTTTCCATTTCACATTGACACGGATTATTTTATTGCTGTGTCATTGTTAGCCGCGCTTTGGGCAAGATGATATGATCGATTGCACAAAGTCTGCGACGGAAATTTTGAAAATGAATAGATCGGAATTCGATGAGAATAAAGGGCTCTCTATGGCACATCTCCCAGAAATACTTCTTGGTATAGGAAAAATTTCGGCCGACAACTGCGAAGTGACATGCGGAATTCGCGAAAACTTGAGCGTGCCAAGCCATACGCACCTGACCGATAATTATGTGTTGATCTGTGAAGGAGTGCTTTACTTGACATTGGACGGTCAGGAGAAAACTGTGACCACAGGAGAATGGTGCATGATTCCGGCCGGGACAGAACATGCCGAACGATTTGTGGAGAAGACTTCTGTGATTGTTTTTTGGCTTCCAAAATAAAGTGCGATGCACGATTGACGTCTCATTTGAGGCGATCCCTAAGATTGAAGATTTTTAAAATACCTGCGGGTTGAATGCCTCATCGCGAAGCTTTATCACCTATGATGCGAGATCGCATCTTGGACAGGTTCAGTTGGAAGGGAAAACTCCTTTTACTCTAGCTTATCATTGGATAAATTTCGGCCTGCAGGCTGATCGGGAGCCAGAACGCCAGAGGCAATGTGATGTTGTGTTCGGAATTAATGGCACGACTACTGCAGAAAATTAAACGAAGACTGGCGCGGAAATGTCGCGCTTACTTCGGTGAATTGAAAAAGTTGCGGAAACGATCTTTATATTTGAATGACCGTAACCAAAAACTTTAAAATAGGATGTGGAAAAATCGCCCATCATAGAAACACAAAGGCGGCCTGATCCCATTCTTTGAGAACTTCTCTGGCGCGCTCCAGATCAAAACTCGCTACATAGAGCTTTACTCCTCTAACCGCACCTGTCAGAAAATCGTTGGCCTGCAACAGATTGGCATCGTTGATATAAGCGGGAATATCAACTGCAGCCAAAGCATTTTTTAAGAGCTGTGCTTCGGTTGGCGAGTTGGCTATGCGCACGATGCTTAGTTCGGTCGTGTTCGTCATTTTAGTTCGATTTCTCGTCATCAGCGATCGTTCACGTTTTGTGGAAATAGTCGAAATGAAATCGATCCATCGACATTTTTTCCATTATTCGTTGCGGGTTGAAATTTGCAGCTTTGCAGATACTCGATACTGTCGTCATCGAATTCTTTTTTACCGCTACTCCATTCAAGCGAAACTCGTTGCGGTTTGCCGTCAGCAGGAACATACACACCAACAACCGTACCGAGTCCACCGTCTGCTAGCGCTGCCAAACGCATGAAACGCGTTGGCTGGCAGGTTTCTTCTAAGAGTTGGGGCGGTTTGTCGGTGATGCCATCTATCTTCCAAACGTATTGGATGATTTGACTCAGCTTGGTATTTTGAGGTTCGATAAT
>JACQDW010000017.1 GCA_016200845.1 Burkholderiales bacterium
GCGAAGACGAAGTGGGTAGGACAGGCGCTGTTGAGGTCGGCGTGGTCGCGCACACGGGAGGCGTAGAACAGAGTGGCGCTGTGGATGGGTATCGTTAACTGTGCGGATTGCAGCCACCATGCGCTTGCGCCTGCGCTGAATGCGATCACGTGTTGGATTGCGTGGTGAGTGTGTTGCGGTGTCGGGGTTTGCAAAAATTGCGCGATTTTGTTCGCGTAAGCGGCGACGCCTCCGGCTGCAAGAAAGCCTTGATAGGCTTGCTGACCGTTTTTGAACGGCGCTGAGCTAGTCTCCGGTGCGATGATGTGGCAAGGTGCTGGTAGTTGGCGGGCAAGGCTGGCGACGGCTGGCGTTTCGCCATAGACGTCGGTGATGATTAAAACGGACATGAAGTGTGAGATCAGGGCACTGGCATCGCAAGGGACGTGGCAGCGCGAAAAAAGGGCGCAGCGTATCGACTTTGGCTTGAAAAGGCAAGGGATGATTTGGAAAAGCTTAGCCGCGGAGGCGCAGAGAGCGCGGAGGAAAACAAAACAAAGCTTTTCTCTGCGACTTCTTCGTCAAAACTTTTTTATCACTTCTTCCGCAATCGCGAAAACATCGCCGGTTCCCATGGCCGCATTGCCATCAGGAGGCCGATACCGTGGCGTTTTTTGAGTGGGGATTGCAAGCTTTCGGCGTGCAGTTCTGCGAATTTTCGTTTGAGTAGTCGTAGCTCGGTTTGGATTTTTTGTGCGGCGACATCGGTGAGCATGCCGTGTGAAAAATGGAAGCTTTCCATGTCGTGATGAAAGCGAGCATCCAAAAAATCGGGCATGGCTTGCTCGCGGAAATAATTGCGTATCGGGCCGTCGGGAATCCAGTCAAAATCACGGCTGATGTTAAGGCGTATGCGGTTGCCTGGTAGCAGCGTGATGAGCCGGAGTTGATCGAGTTTCAGCAGCTTTTTTAAACACTCGGTGTCGGAGAGTTGATAGACGCTGATGATGTCGGTCATGCTCCAATGATTAATTGCGCATACGGCCACTAGCAAGAGTTGCTCGTCTTTGACCAATTCTCTTTCTTGTTCGCTAGTGAGGGTCTTGATCTGGGCTTGCGCGAGACTGGCTTCTTGCGTTAATTCGGCCAGGCTAAATCCCAGAAAATGCGCAAGCTGGACGATGCGCTCTAGTGTGACTGGCGCGTCGCTACTGCTGCTGAACATACGCTTGATACTGGCTTCTGATAAGTCCACATGTTCTGCGACATCGCGATAGGTTTTGTTTTGTTGCTTGAGTTGATATTTGATTGTCTCTAGCAATTGCGTGATCTCTGTCATGGGCGTGCATGGTGGTGGTTGCGTAGCGCACCATGATACTTCTGTTTAGCTCATTTGCGACTTTTTCGTTTTGCTTTTGCTCAAGCGGAGAACTTAGGCAATCTGCGCGTCAATTCAATTTTCTTGGGAGTGAATATGCGACGTTCTTGGTTCTCTTTTGTTCCGGTATTGGTGATGATTTTGTTAGTGTCGGTGATGTGGGTGCATGGCCCCATCGCGCAGCCCGCGCATTATCATGAATTTGCCGATGCACGTGTGGTTTGGAATATCGCGAATGCGATGGATGTGCTGAGTAATGTGGGGTTTTTGCTGGTCGGTGTGTGGGCTTTGTTCGCCTTGCTTCCGTCGCTATTTAGACGCAGTGTTAATGCCGTAAAGGTCGCCTATTTTTTGTTTGCAGTGAGTATTTTTGCGACGGCATTTGCTTCTGCTTATTATCACCTTGCGCCGGATAATGCGCGTTTGTTTTGGGATAGATTGCCGATTGCATTGGCATGTGCGAGTTTGTTAGCGGCGGTGCGGCTTGACGCAGTTCAGTCAAGGTGGCGAGCAGGGTGTGAACTTGCGTTGTGGATGACTGCTGCATGGTGGAGTGTGTGGTGGTGGCAGAGCACGGCGGATTTGCGTCCTTATCTGGCTTTGCAAGTGATGGCAATCGTGTTGATTCCGTTATGGCAGTATTTGAATAACGCACCCGCATCGCAGCGATCTGCCTTTGCCTGGGCGATTGTTTTGTATGTGTTGGCAAAAGTGTGCGAGTTGGCTGATGCGACGATCTTGCTGCATTTGGTTTGGGTCAGTGGGCACAGTTTGAAACATGTGCTGTCTGCGATAGCTGCTGGGGTGATTCTGTGGGATGTTTGCAGCATAAATCGTATTGAAAAGCGCACTGCTGGGGTATGAATTCTTGTACTTTTAAAATAAGTACAAAAAATTACACTTTTTGTGCATATCGATCAGAAAATCTGTGTTCCAATATCTTCTTTCATTCTTGATATGGTGCGAACATGGCACATTATCGTGTGATCCCTTATTTGCCTCAGTTGCCCGGTGATGTCGACTCGGATGAGCGGAGTGTGACAGCGCTGGATACTCAGGAGCCAGCGCTAGACACTCCTTCGGTGAGTTGGCTCATTCCTTTGCTGATTATGGCGATTGCCGCGTTTTGTCTGGGGCTGGTTTTTATCGGCTAAGTGCGATCCGCCACCACAAAGCGGATTACCTCATCCTCTCCCACTATTCGTTTTAACTTTCCCTCAAACCAAAGACAATGGCAATGCGCCAGCGCTTCGCCTATGGCAAAGGTCAGTTGATGCGCGTCTAAAGGGCGGGTGAACATCATAGGCACGATGTCGTAAGCCGAGCGTGGCGTGGTGCAGGCGGCCAGCACTTCCGTCAGCCTATCCTGGTGATGTTGCTGCAGTTGTGCGATGCGGGTGTGCGCGCCGTGGAAGGGTTTGCCGTGCGAAGGCAAGACCAGCACATCCTTCGGCAACGATGCGTAGTCTTGCAGCGAAGTCAGATATTGCTGGACTGGATTGGCCTGGGGTTCGACCGCGAACACCGAGACATTGGTAGAAATTCGTGGCAACAGCATGTCGCCGGATATCAGACAATTTAATGCGGCGGAATACAAAGAGACGTGCTCGGGCGAGTGTCCAAAGCCGGTGATGATGCGCCATGCATGCTGACCGATGTTGATCTCTTGCCCCACCTGTAGTCGATGATAGGCATTGGGCATGGTGGGCACTAAGCGCGTGTAATAGTTTTTGCGCTCTTGCAGTTTTTCTTGCATGTCGGCCGTGTCTAGCCCATGTTTGCGAAAATGTGGAAACATGGCTGGACCATCGACACCCGGCAAGCCTGCAGACATCATGCGCGCAAATGCATATTCTCCCGCGCTCATCCACAAAGGTGCATTCCAGCGCGAACATAGCCAATCGGCCAATCCCACATGATCGGGATGGCAATGCGTGGCGATCACACGCACGATGGGGAGACCCCGCAAGCCATCGTTGTTATTGCCAAATAAAATCTCCCACGCATCGCGTGTGGCATCGCTATTGATGCCGCAATCGACTGCAGTCCAGCCATGCACCGTGCCTTGATCAGTGTGGTAATCGTCCTCAATCAGCCACAGATTGATATGGTTCAAAGCGAAGGGCAAGCCCATGCGTATCCATAACACGCCGGGCGCGACCTCCAGCGTGTGGCCAGTCTCTGGCAAGGTTTCTTTGAATGGGTAGTGCAATTGTTGTTCTAAGTGATTCATGGGCTGCTGGCAGAGAAGGCTAAGAATTGAGTTTATGCGAGTTTGACGCGAATCTGACGCGAATATGACGTTTACGTAAACGGCATTTCAGGTAAGATTCTAAAACTAAATTCGATTCTTCGTATTTTCGACCTAAGAACAAGCAATGGCAACTTACACAATTACAGAACTGGCAAAAGAATTTGACATTACCCCGCGTGCAATTCGTTTTTACGAAGATCAGGGTTTGATCAGTCCAACCCGTGAAGGCCCTAGCGGACGCAATCGTGTGTATTCCGCACGTGAGCGCACACACCTGAAATTAACCTTACGGGGTAAGCGTCTTGGTCTGAGCCTGTCTGAAATTAAGCATTTGGTGACGATGTATGATTCACCCAAAGACACCAAGGTTCAATTAGAGAGCTTTCTCGAAGTGTTGGCAAAACACCGTGCATCTTTAGAGCAGCAGCGTGAAGATATCGAAGTTATGCTGGCAGAAATCACCGCACACGAAGACGAGAGCTTGCGTTTGTTGAAAGTGGCGAAAAAAGCCAAGTAAAATAGTTTGAATTGACGTTTACGTTAACGTCAATTGCGGTTATCATTTTTTGGTTGGCTGTTCTAGATATGAATAGCTTCGAATGCAGTTAAGCTTACTCGACGAGAAAGACATTTGCCGCAGAGATACAGCGGACGCTGAGATTGTATTGAAGAAACTCAGCGTCCTCTGCGGCTAAAACAATTCTCCGAGTGCGACCATCATCAATTCATTTTTAAAATCGAGGACTCTATGCTGCACTTACCAGGTTTAACTTTTGATCATGGCGAAGACATCGCCGCTTTGCGCGAAGCCGTGCAGCAATTTGCCAGCGCTGAGATCGCGCCCTTGGCTGCCGAGATCGACAAGACCGATCAATTCCCTATGCATTTGTGGAGAAAAATGGGCGAGATGGGCTTGCTCGGAATGACCGTTTCTGAAGAATACGGTGGCGCGAATATGGGCTATCTGGCGCACATCGTCGCCATGGAAGAAATCTCACGTGCTTCTGCTTCCGTCGGTTTGTCGTATGGTGCGCATTCCAATCTGTGCGTGAATCAAATCAATCGCAATGGCAATGCCGAACAAAAGGCCAAATATCTGCCCAAGTTGATTTCTGGCGAACACATCGGTGCCTTGGCGATGTCAGAGCCAAATGCCGGTTCCGACGTGGTCAGCATGAAGCTACGCGCCGACTTAAAAGGCGACCGTTATGTTTTAAATGGCTCGAAAATGTGGATCACCAATGGTCCTGATGCCGATACTTTAGTGGTATATGCCAAGACCGATTTGGAAGCTGGTCCACGCGGCATGACGGCCTTCATTATCGAAAAAGGCTACAAGGGATTTAGCATCGCGCAAAAACTGGACAAGCTGGGTATGCGTGGTTCGCACACCGGCGAATTGGTATTCCAAGATTGCGAAGTACCATTGGAAAACGTCTTGGGTGGCGTAGGGCGCGGCGTGAATGTCTTGATGTCTGGCTTAGATTTTGAGCGCACAGTTTTATCGGGTGGTCCGCTAGGGATTATGCAAGCTTGTATGGATGAAGTCGTTCCCTACATCCACGACCGCAAACAATTCGGTCAGGCGATTGGCGAATTCCAACTGATGCAAGGCAAACTGGCCGACATGTATTCCACCATGATGGCATGCAAAGCCTATGTGTATGCAGTGGGTCAGGCTTGCGACCGCGCCAAGACACCAGAAGCCGTACGCGCCTTGCGCAAAGACGCCGCCGGTGCGATTTTGTACTCCGCAGAAAAAGCCACATGGATGGCAGGCGAAGCGATACAAACCTTGGGCGGCAATGGCTATATCAATGAATATCCGGTAGGGCGTTTATGGCGCGATGCGAAGTTGTATGAGATTGGTGCGGGTACTAGCGAAATTCGTCGTATGTTGATCGGCCGTGAGTTGTTCTCCGAGACTATGTAATTTCGTAGGGCGGGTGCAACCCGCGCTGGCTTTGAATATCTGGCTGGCGGCGCGGGTTGCACCCGCCCTACAAATTAAAAATCTATGCCCCAAATCGCCTTCCCAAAATTATTGTCCTCGCAAATTGCATTCGATATTGCAAGGACGATGCTCGATGGTTTCGACAAGCATTACCGCTTGTTTCGTGCCACGACGCAGGCGGCGAAGTTGCGCTTTGAACGCGGCGATTGGAAAGCCGCGCAAGAAGATGCGCGCGAGCGGATTGCTTATTACGACACCCGCGTTAAAGAATGTGTGCAAATTCTGGAAGACGAGTACCAGCGTGAAGATTTGACAGATGAGGTGTGGCGCGAAGTTAAGCTGCATTACATGGGTTTGCTGATCGATCATCTGCGTCCCGAGCTGGCCGAGACTTTTTTTAATACGGTATGCACCAAGCTCTTGCACCGCACCTATTTTCACAATGATTTCATCTTCGTGCGTCCGGCGACTGCCACCGATTACCTCGAGCGCGAAGATACCCCGGCCACCTACCGCGTGTACTACCCGGTGGCCGACGGGCTCAACTATAGTTTGCAGCGTATCGTCACCAATTTTCAATTACAAACACCCTTCGCTCATCTGGAAAGCGACATCGCGCAAGTCGAGCAACGCTTGCGGGCGCAATATGCCGACATGCGCTTCGAGCCGAATCATCAGCTACAAGTGTTGGCGAGTCTCTTCTTCCGCAACAAGGCCGCCTACATCATAGGCAAGAGCATCAATGGGAATCAGGAGATGCCGTTTGCGATTCCGATTATCCACAATAAAAATCGTGAATTGATCTTAGATACGGTCTTGTTCGACACCATGCATTTGACGGTTTTATTCTCGTTCACGCGCGCCTATTTCATGGTCGATATGGAAGTGCCATCGGCCTATGTGCAATTCATACGCAGCATTTTGCCGCGCAAGCCGCGCAGCGAAATTTATACGATGCTAGGGTTGCAAAAGCATGGCAAGAATTTGTTTTATCGCGATTTCCTGCACCACCTCAAATATTCCTCCGACATGATACAAGCCGCGCCCGGTATCCGTGGTCTGGTCATGCTGGTGTTTGCGCTGCCGTCTTTTCCCTACGTGTTTAAGCTGATCAAAGACAGCTTCCCACCACCCAAAGAAACCACCAAAGCGCTCATCAAAGAAAAATACCTGCTGGTGAAAAACCATGATCGCGTTGGCCGTCTGGCTGATACTTTGGAATACTCCGACGTGGCTTTTCCACGTTCGCGTTTTTCCGAGGAATTACTGGCGGAAATCCGTCGTTATGCGCCTTCTATTTTGGAAGTGACAGCAGACGAGGTTGTCATCAAGCATCTTTACATAGAACGCCGCATGACACCGCTGAATATCTGGCTAATGGAAGCTGAACAACGCGGCGATGAGGCGGCCATAGAACAGGCGTTGATGGAATACGGCAATGCCATCAAAGAGCTGGTCGGCGCGAATATTTTTCCCGGGGATATGCTGTATAAAAACTTTGGCGTAACGCGTCACAAGCGCGTGGTGTTTTACGATTACGATGAAATCGAAACCATCGTTGATTGCAATTTCCGCGCCATCCCGCAAGCACGTAACGAAGAAGACGAAATGGCAGCAGAGCCCTGGTATCCGATTGCCAAAAACGACGTCTTCCCAGAACAATTCGGCACATTTTTGCTCGGCAATGCGCTAGTGAAAAAATACTTTTTAAAGCACCACGCAGACCTGCTCACCGCCGAATACTGGCAGGGACGCAAACAAAGAATACTGAACGGAAAAGTGGATGATGTATTTCCTTATCCGCAGGAAATTCGGTTTATGAATTAAAAAAGATTGAACCGCAGAGGCGCAGAGTACACAGAGTTTTTTATGTAGGGCGGGTGCAACCCGCGCAGATTTCTTTACCTGCATACGGCGCGGGTTGCACCCGCCCTACAAACACCACTCTGCGCCTCTGCGGTTCAAAAGATGTTACTAATTTTTTTGGAGAAAACCATGAATGATCCTATCGTTATCGTCGGTGCAGCGCGTACTCCTATGGGTGCGTTTCAGAGTGACTTCGCTTCTTTAACTGCCAGCCAGCTCGGCGCGGTGGCGATCAAGGCCGCTGTTGAGCGTGCTGGCGTCAAGCCTGAATTAGTCGAAGAAGTTTTGTTCGGAAATTGCTTGATGGCAGGTCAAGGTCAGGCACCTGCGCGTCAGGCTTTGTTGGCTGCGGGTTTGCCTTACTCCACCGGTGCTGTCACGCTATCCAAGATGTGCGGTTCCGCGATGAAAGCGACCATGATGGCGTATGACTCTTTGCTGGCGGGCAGCAATGAAGTCCTGATCGCCGGCGGTATGGAATCGATGAGTAATGCGCCCTACCTGATTCCGAAAGCACGTGGCGGCTATCGTATCGGTCACGGCACCATCATGGACCACATGATGTTAGACGGTTTGGAAGATGCCTACAGCCGCGACGAAAAAGGCGGAGGCCGTTCCATGGGCACTTTCGCAGAAGATTGCACAGAAAAATATGGCTTTACCCGTGAAGCACAAGATGCCTTCGCCATCGCTTCCGTTACCCGTGCCCAAAACGCAGCCAACAGCGGCGCATTCGCCTGGGAAATCGCGCCAGTGACTGTCAAAGGCCGTGCCGGTGACGTCGTCATCGACAAAGACGAAGGCCCGCTCAAAGCCAAGTTAGACAAAATCCCGGCATTAAAACCAGCCTTCAAAAAAGACGGCACCATCACTGCTGCATCTTCCTCCTCGATCAACGACGGCGCAGCAGCGATAGTCATGATGCGTGAGTCCAAAGCCAAAGAATTAGGCCTGACGCCGATCGCAAAAATCTTGGGTCACGCTACGCATGCACAAGAACCAGGCTGGTTCACTACGGCACCGGTTGGCTCGATTCAAAAGCTTTACAAAAAATTGGGCTGGACCACGGCAGATGTTGATCTGTTTGAAGTCAACGAAGCCTTCGCAGCGGTACCAATGGCAGCCATGCATGACCTGGCTATCTCCCACGACAAAATGAACGTACACGGCGGCGCCTGCGCCCTTGGACATCCGATTGGTGCATCCGGTGTGCGTATCATCGTGACCTTGATCGGCGCGCTCAAAGCGCACAACAAAAAACGCGGTGTGGCGTCCTTGTGCATAGGCGGCGGCGAAGCGACGGCTTTGGCGATTGAGTTGATGTAAGGTTTTTGTAGGGCGGGTGCAACCCGCGCGGTTCTTTGAAATGTGGCGGCGCGGGTTGCACCCGCCCTACTGGTTTTTGCCTCGTGGTTGAGAGGTTTGGATTTTTGAAATAGGTAGGTGCGAATTACGCGCCGTAGAAGGGAAGTAATTGTATGCAACTCACATCAGAACACGAAATGATCCGCGACGCGGTGCGCAGCTTTGTGCAAGAGCGCATTACGCCGAATGCGGCGCGTTGGGATAAAGAGAGTCACTTCCCCGCCGAAGAGCTCAAAGAGCTAGCAGCGATGGGTGCGTATGGCGTGGCTGTGCCCGAGGAATTGGGCGGCGCGGGTATGGATTATCTCTCGCTGTCCTTGGTGTTAGAAGAAATCGCCGCGGGCGATGGTGGCACTTCCACCGTGGTGTCGGTCAACAATTGCCCCGTATGCAGCATAGGCATGATGTATGCCAACGAGGCGCAAAAACAGCAATGGCTGCGCCCTTTAGCGCAAGGCGAGATGCTAGGCGCATTTTGTTTGACCGAGCCGCATGCCGGCAGTGATGCGTCTGATCTGCGCACGACTGCAAAACGTGAAGGCGATGAATACGTCTTAAATGGCGTCAAACAATTTATCACCAGCGGCAAGCATGCCGATGTCGCCATCGTGATGGCGGTGACCGATAAAGCGGCAGGAAAAAAAGGCATCAGCGCGTTTTGGGTCGACACCAAAACGCCGGGATATATCGTCGCCAGCTTGGAACACAAGATGGGCCAACACTCATCCGACACCGCGCAAATTCTGTTTGAAAATTGCCGCATTCCCGCTGCCAATTTGATTGCCGAAGAAGGCATGGGCTACAAGATCGCGCTCTCTGGACTCGAAGGCGGACGCATAGGTATCGCTTCACAAGCAGTCGGCATGGCACGTGCTGCATTTGAAGCGGCGCTGGCATACGCCAAAGATAGACGCACTTTTGGCAAAGCGATTTTTGAACATCAAGCGGTGCAATTTAGATTGGCCGATATGGCGACGCAAATCGAAGCCGCCCGTCAATTGATCTGGCATGCAGCGAGCATGAAAGACGCAGGCAAGCCTTGTCTGAAAGAAGCGGCGATGGCCAAATTATTCGCCACAGAAATGGCAGAGCGCGTGTGTTCTGATGCGATCCAAATCCACGGCGGCTATGGTTATGTCAGCGACTTCCCGGTGGAACGCATCTACCGCGATGTGCGTGTGTGCCAGATTTATGAAGGCAGTTCTGATATACAAAAGATTCTGATCGCACGGGGTTTGATGGAATGACGGCAGTTTGATAAGGGAGTGAGCATGAGCAAACGTATCGAATACTGGTTTGATTTTGTGTCGCCGTATGCCTATTTGACGACGCAGGTGATAGAGCAACTCGCAAAAAAATACGACAGAGAAGTGGATTGGCATCCTATGCTATTGGGTGTGGTCTTCAAGCACACCAATTCGACGCCGCTGACCATGCGCCCTCCTGTGATGGCCGATTATCACAAGCACGACATGGAACGCTCGGCACGTTTCGCCGGTTTGCCCTTTGTCTTGCCCGAGCCTTTTCCTATCAATACGCAAAACACGGCACGAGTGTGTTTGTGGTTGAAAGAAGCCGCCCCAGCGCAAGTAGGTGAATTTGTTCGCAATGTGACGCGTACTTATTTTTCTGAACCGGCCGCGCTGAATGACATCGCGTGGCTGGGCCAGCAAGTGAAAGCGATGGGCTTGGATGGCGAGGCGGCGATGGCGGCATGCGAGAATCCGTATTACAAAGATCTGCTGAAGTCGGCATGCGAAGAAGCCGTCAGCAAAGGCATCTTCGGCGCACCATGGCTGATCGTCGACGGCGAGGCATTTTGGGGTAATGACCGTTTGCCCCAGTTGGAAAAATGGTTGGATAGTGGTGGGTTTTGATAGTGGGGGTTTGTGTAGGGCGGGTGCAACCCGCGCCGTATGCACGCAAAAAAATCCGCGCGGGTTGCACCCGCCCTACACAGAAGCATTATGGTGAGAACGTTGAGTAAAAATATTTGCCCCTGCGGCTCAAACAAAGAACTCGCAGCCTGTTGTGGCTGTTACCTGAGTGGCGCAGAACTTGCACCCAACGCCGAGGCATTGATGCGTTCGCGTTATGTGGCTTACACCATGAACGACGAAGCCTATTTGCGCGCGACTTGGGATGAACGTACTTGCCCCAAAGAGCGCATCGTTGATGGTGGTGCGACTAAGTGGTTGGGCTTGGAAGTGAAGAAACATCAGACACAAGAAAAAGAAGCGATAGTGGAATTCGTCGCGCGCTACAAAATCGGCGGCAAAGCCCATCGCTTGCACGAAGTGAGTCGCTTCGTGAGGTTTGATGGGAAATGGTTTTATGTTGACGGAATTTACGAATAAGAAATCGGATAAAGAAATATGACAACTCTAGAATCCAAATTAAATCCCCGCTCTGATGATTTCAAAGCGAATGCAGCTGCGATGCAAGTCGTGGTCGATGACCTTAAAGAAAAGGTCGCCAAGATCGCTTTGGGCGGTGGTGAAGAAGCGCGGCAAAAGCATTTGGCGCGTGGTAAATTATTGCCGCGTGATCGCGTGCAAAATTTGTTGGATGCAGGTACGCCTTTTCTTGAGTTCTCGCAGCTCGCCGCCTTCAATATGTACAAAGAAAAAAACGACGCTGATGCAGCACCTAGCGCCGGTGTGATTACCGGTATCGGTCGCGTTTCTGGGCAAGAATGTGTGATCGTGTGTAACGATGCGACGGTCAAGGGCGGGACGTACTATCCGCTCACCGTGAAGAAGCATTTGCGCGCTCAGGAAATCGCCGAGCAAAATAATTTGCCTTGCATTTATCTGGTCGATAGCGGTGGTGCGAATTTGCCGAATCAGGAAGATGTGTTTCCTGATCGCGATCACTTTGGACGTATTTTCTACAATCAGGCCAATATGTCAGCCAAAGGCATACCGCAAATCGCGGTGGTGATGGGCTCTTGTACGGCAGGTGGCGCTTATGTGCCAGCGATGAGCGATGAATCGATCATCGTTAAAAATCAGGGCACGATCTTTTTGGGCGGCCCGCCTTTGGTGAAAGCGGCGACCGGTGAAGTCGTCAGCGCTGAAGATTTGGGTGGTGGTGATGTGCATACGCGCTTGTCTGGCGTGGTCGATCATCTGGCGCAGAATGACAGCCATGCTTTGGCGATGGCGCGTCAGATTGTGTCGAATCTGAATCGTCAAAAACCGGCCAATGTGGTGATGAAGGCGGTGGAAGAACCCAAATATCCAGCCAGCGAATTGTATGGCGTGATTCCGGTTGATACGCGCAAACCGTTTGATGTGCGTGAAGTGATTGCGCGGGTGGTCGATGGCAGCCATTTTGATGAATTCAAGGCGCGTTACGGCACCACGCTGGTGTGTGGCTTTGCGCATATTCATGGTATGCCTGTCGGCATCATCGCGAATAACGGAATTCTATTTTCGGAATCCGCATTAAAAGGCACGCACTTTATTGAACTGTGCTGTCAGCGCAAAATCCCTCTGGTATTCCTGCAAAATATCACCGGCTTCATGGTCGGACGCAAATACGAAAACGAGGGCATCGCCCGCAATGGCGCCAAGATGGTGACGGCGGTAGCGACGGCCAATGTGCCTAAGTTCACCGTGATTATCGGCGGCAGTTTTGGTGCCGGTAACTACGGCATGTGTGGCCGCGCTTATTCGCCAAGATTCATGTGGATGTGGCCGAATGCGCGCATCTCGGTGATGGGTGGTGAGCAAGCAGCCAGCGTGCTGGCCACTGTGCGCCGTGACGGCATAGAAGCCAAAGGCGGCAGCTGGAGTGCGGAAGAAGAAGCGGCCTTCAAACAACCAATCAAAGATCAATACGAACACCAGGGCCATCCTTACTATGCTTCAGCACGTCTGTGGGACGACGGCGTGATTGATCCGGCTGATACACGTATGGTGCTGGGCTTGGGTTTGTCGGCGGCTTTGAATGCGCCGATACCAGACGCAAAGTTTGGGATATTCCGTATGTAGTACGTATTGAGGTTTGAACTGTTCAAAGTCCGATAAAAAAATAGACCGTCATTCCTGCGAAGGCAGGAATCCAGTCGCTTAAATTGATGGCAAATAAAGACAAAAGTCACTGGATTCCCGCCTTCGCGGGAATGACGTTAATAAAGTTTGCGAAATGAAATTTCCATTTGCTTTTCAATGGAGGTTTTAAAGAAAAAGATAGGTTAACCATGCACCAAACCCTAACCCTCACCCGTGATAACAAAGTCGCGACAGTGACGCTAAATCGTCCCGATGTGCGCAACGCGTTTAATGAAACGACGATCGCGGAGATCACGCTGGTGTTCAATGAATTGAGCGGCGATGCCAGCATTCGTGCGATCGTGCTGGCGGCCAATGGCCCGGCTTTTTGCGCCGGTGCTGATCTCAATTGGATGAAAAAAATGGCCGACTATACGCATGAAGAAAATCGTGCGGATGCGGGTCAATTGGCAGCGATGTTGGCCAGTATTTATACCTGCGCCAAGCCAGTTGTCGCGCAAGTGCAGGGTGATTGCTATGCCGGAGGCATGGGCTTAGTTGCGGCTTGCGATGTGATTGTGGCTGTCGATAGCGCGCAGTTTTGCTTGAGTGAAGTCAAGCTTGGTTTGATTCCGGCCACCGTTTCGCCATATGTAATCAAAGCCATGGGCGAGAATGCGGCACGACGCTACTTTTTGACGGCAGAACGATTCGACGCGGCGCAGGCGCTGCGCATAGGTTTTGTGCATGAGGTGGTGGCTGCGGATGCCTTGCAGAGCAAGGTGGCGGAGATCGTGAAAGCTTTGGTGAATAATAGTCCGAACGCAGCGGCGCAAGCCAAAGTCTTGGTGCGCGAAGTCGGTGGGCGTGAGATTACTGCTGAGTTGATTGCATCGACCGTGGAAGGTATTGCAGTGATACGCGCTTCGGATGAAGGGCGTGAAGGTGTGCGTTCGTTTTTGGAGAAGCGTAAGCCGAATTGGTTGGGGTGAGGTGGATCAGCTCCTTCCCCTTGAAGGGGAGGGGATTTTTAGCGGCACTTCAAACTAGCGTTAAAAGTTAACTTAAAGATAGCAAAAACCCCATCAAGTATAATGCAGGGTTTAGCAAGTAGGGCGGGTGCAACCCGCGCCGTCCGACTTCCAAACATACCGCGCGGGTTGCACCCGCCCTACAGGTCATCGTTAAACATGGATACCGGATCATGTCCGGTATGACAGCAAATTACTCTGTGAGTTAGTTTAGGAATCAAGTTGAACGCAGTGAAGACATCAAGCAGCACATCCGATTGGGTACAGCGTAGCCTGCACAGCGTGTGGCATCCGTGTACCCAGATGCAGCATCACGAGACTATGCCTTTGATTCCAGTCAGTCATGGGCGTGGTGCCTGGTTGTTCGACATGGATGGCAAGCGCTATCTGGATGGCATCAGCTCATGGTGGGTGAATTTGTTTGGGCATGCCAATCCGCGCATCAATAGCGCGATCAAAGCCCAGCTCGATCAACTGGAACATGCGATGTTGGCGGGGTTTACACACGAGCCTGTGATTCGTTTGTCGGAGAAATTGTCCGGATTGACGGGTGGCGTGCTCGGTCATTGTTTTTATGCGTCCGATGGTGCTTCCGCGACTGAGATTGCGCTCAAGATGAGTTTTCATTTTTGGCGCAATCAAGGCCAACATGCAAAGCAAGAATTCATCTGCCTCAAAGGCAGTTATCACGGCGAGACGATAGGCGCCTTGGCAGTAACCGATGTCGCTTTATTTCGCGATGCTTACGGCACCATGATACGTAATGCGCATGTGGTCGCTTCGCCCGATGCGCGTCTGGCGCTGGACGGTGAAACTTCACGCGATGTAGCGCGTCGTGCAGCGGCTGATCTGGAGCGCTGCCTGCAAGAAAATGCAGGCAAAATCGCCGCCGTGATCGTCGAGCCATTGGTGCAATGCGCGACGGGTTTTGCCATGCACGACCCCGAATATTTACGCCTAATGCGCAAGCTGTGCGATCAATATCAGGTGCATTTGATCGCCGATGAAATCGCAGTAGGTTGCGGTCGTAGCGGTACTTTTTTTGCCTGTGAAAACGCGCAAATCTGGCCTGATTTTGTGTGTCTATCTAAGGGGATCAGTGGTGTGCGACGCGGTTTTTTACATTCGCATTCCTACACGGGAAATCCTCTGGCATGCAGCGCTGCTTTGGCGACCTTGGAGATATTTGAGAGCGACGATGTGCTGGCGCAAAATCGTGTGAAGGCAGCGGCGATCACACAAGCCTTGCAGCCTCTGGCACAACATGGGCAAGTCAAACATTTCCGCCAGCAGGGCATGATGTGGGCCTTTGATGCCGTGGTGGATAATGACGCTGCGAAAACATTCTCACGCCGCTTCTTCACCCGCGCCTTGCAAGAAGAATTGCTACTGCGCCCAATAGGAAACACCGTGTATTTCATGCCGCCATATATTGTGAATCAAGAAGAGATTAGTTTAGTTGGAGAGCGCATGCTGAAGGTCTTCAATCAAGTGATGGGAGAATCAGCATGATTTTGCTCGATCAAATTCAACGCGAGTTAGCGGTATTAGACGATAAGAGTTTGCGCCGTCGTCGCCGTCACGCCGAAAGCCCCAGTGCGCCGCGGGTGATGGTTGATGGCAAAGCCATGTTGGCGTTTTGCAGTAATGATTATTTAGGTTTGGCCGCACATCCTAAGATCATCGCCGCTTTGCAAGAAGGCGCGGATCTGTATGGGGTTGGCAGTGGTGCTTCGCATCTCATCAGCGGCCATAGCCGTGCCCATGCGATCTTGGAAGAGCGTCTGGCTGAATTTGAGTCGCCGCATTTAGTGGATGCACGTGCCCTGTATTTCTGCACCGGCTATATGGCGAATCTGGCGGTGTTGTCGGGTTTGGCGGCAGTGTCGGGTAAAGAAACAGCTTTGTTTTCCGAGACCTTAAATCATGCTTCTTTGATCGATGGCGCGAAGTTATCACGCGCCCAATTGCAGGTGTTTCCGCACGGTGATGTAGCGGCTTTGCGTGTGATGTTGGCAGCATCAACTGCACCGACCAAGATCGTGGTGACCGACAGTGTGTTTAGCATGGATGGTAATCTCGCACCGATACCGGAGTTGCTGGCTTTGTGCGAAGAGTTCAAGGCCTGGCTGGTGATCGACGATGCGCATGGCTTTGGCGCACTGGGTGCTAATGGCCGTGGCGTGCTGGAACACTACAATTTGCGTTCGCCCAACATCGTGTACATGGGCACGCTAGGCAAGTCTGCTGGTGTAGCCGGTGCCTTTGTCGCTGCCCACAAAGACGTGATCGAATGGCTGGTGAATAAAGCGCGCCCCTATATTTATACGACAGCCGCACCACCAGCCTTGGCGCATGCGCTGTTGACCAGTTTGGATATTATTCAAGGCGTAGAAGGCACACAGCGCCGCGCTAATTTGCAAAGCTTGATTGCGCAATTACGGCGCGATCTGAGACTCAAACGCTGGCAATTGATGCCTTCAGATACGGCGGTGCAACCGATTTTGATAGGCGATAATGCCGAGTCTTTACAGGCAGCGGCGACTTTATATGAGCAGGGATTCTGGGTGCCGGCGATACGTCCGCCGACAGTGCCGGAAGGGACGGCGCGCTTGAGGATTACTTTGTCGGCTGCGCATACGTCTGAAGATTTGGCGGCTTTGATAGCGGCGGTGAATGGCTTGGAAGATTGAAGTAATGGAAAATAAGTAGCTTATTGAAAGCGCGATACGAAAATTGACGGCGAAGAAAATAGATGTCATTCCCGCGAAGGCGGGAATCCAGTGTCGTTTAGTTCAGTCACTTCTATACGTGAAGTCACTGGATTCCCGCCTTCGCGGGAATGACGTAATAGAGACTTGAGTAGCGGTTCGGCCGACAGTGTCAATATGAATTAAATTTAAGAATTGAATGAATCAAAGAACCAACGACTATTTCATCACAGGCACAGACACAGAAATCGGCAAAACTTTCGTCACTGCCGCGCTGTTACGCGCCTATGCGCAACAAGCTTTGCGCACGCTGGGCATGAAGCCGGTGGCTGCGGGTGCTGAAATGGTCGATGGTGTCTGGCACAACGAAGACGTGGATCAATTGATTGCCGCATCGAGCGTTAAAGCGCCGCAAGCGATTGTCGCGCCGTACTTGATGCGCACAGCGGCGGCGCCGCATATCGTCGCCCAGTTGGAAGAGGTGCAAATCGATGTTCAGCAGATCGCAACCTGCTACCAACAAACGCGAGACTTGGCTGATGTGGTGATAGTGGAAGGTGTAGGCGGCTACGTCGTACCTTTGAATGAAACGATTAGCACAGTGGATATGGCGCAGGCCTTGAATCTGCCGGTGATTTTAGTGGTAGGCATGCGTCTGGGCTGCATCAATCATGCCTTGCTGACGGCTCGGGCAATTGCCGCGAGCGGTTTGCATCTGGCGGGATGGGTGGCCAATACCGTGGATATAGAAATGAAGTTTTTTGAAGAAAATGTGCAGGCTTTGAAACAGCGTTTGCCTGCACCTTGCCTGGGTGTGATCCCGCGTTTGCCAGCATCACAAATGGATACGGCATATCGTTATTTAGATTTGAATTTATTGAAGTAGGGGATGGAAATGGAACAAGTAGCTAATCAAGAAAATAAGAAAGAAAGCGTGCAGGGAATGAGCTTTCAAGCACCGGTGAAAACAATCACGGCAGAGACCTGGCCGGTCGATGAAGTGCTGGCGCTGTTCGATTTGCCTTTCAATGACTTAATGTTTAAAGCGCAGCAAATTCATCGCGATAATTTTCCGAATGCGGACGTGGAATTGGCGACTTTGTTGTCGATCAAAACCGGTGGCTGCGAAGAAGATTGCGGCTATTGCCCGCAAGCGGCGCGTTATGATACCGGCGTAGAAGCCAAAAAAATGCTGGACGTGCGTCAGGTTTTAGATGCGGCGAAAGCAGCGCGTGAAAGTGGCGCGACACGTTTCTGCATGGGCGCAGCATGGCGCTCCCCTAAAGATCGCGATATGGAAAAAGTCGAAACCATGGTGCGCGAAGTCAAAGCCATGGGTATGGAAACCTGCGCGACCCTGGGTATGTTAGAAGCCAAGCAAGCGCAGCGCCTGAAAGATGCAGGTCTCGATTATTACAACCACAATCTCGACACGGCTCCAGAGTTTTACAATAACGTGATTTCCACGCGCGACTACCAAGACCGTCTCGACACCTTAGGACACGTGCGCACTGCTGGCCTCAAAGTCTGCTGCGGCGGCATCGTCGGCATGGGTGAAACACGCCGTCAACGCGCAGGCTTGATTGCACAACTGGCCAACCTAAATCCTTACCCAGAATCTGTGCCAGTCAATCACCTGGTGCAAGTAGCAGGTACACCGCTGCACGGTTTAGACCCGCTAGACCCACTCGAATTTGTCCGCACCATCGCGGTGGCGCGCATCACCATGCCTAAGGCCAGAGTACGTTTGTCGGCAGGCCGCCGCCAAATGGGCGAAGCGGTACAAGCCATGTGTTTCTTAGCTGGCGCGAACTCGATTTTCTACGGCGACAAATTGCTGACCACGGATAATCCAGAAGCGGAAGACGATAAAGTGTTATTAGCCAAACTCGGTTTGAAAACGCGTGGTGTGGTGGAGAAAAAAGCGGGTGGGTGTAGTTAATATCGTTCAGTAAGCTCAATACATCGAGGCGTCATTCCCGCGAAGGCGGGAATCCAAGGTCTTTACGCTTTTACGCCGCTGGATTCCCGCCTTCGCGGGAATGACGATACTAGGGCTGCGGCTCAAATGAACGGCATTAGGTGGACGTAGTTAATTTTTACGCCTCTGCGGCAAAGCTGTTAAGTTTGAAAATAAAAAAGAAAGATCAAAATCATGTTTAGCAAAATCCTCATCGCCAATCGTGGCGAAATTGCTTGTCGTGTTGCTGCTACTGCGCGCCGTATGGGCATCAAGACGGTGGCCGTGTATTCTGAAGCCGATGCCAATGCCAAGCATGTGGCGGTGTGTGATGAAGCGGTGTTGATTGGCCCTGCGCCCGCCAAAGAAAGCTATTTGCGCGCCGATAAAATTATTGAGGTGGCGCTCGCGACAGGGGCGCAGGCGATACATCCGGGCTATGGTTTTCTGTCTGAGAACAGCGAATTTGCAAAAGCTTGTGCGCAAAATGGCATCGCCTTCATCGGGCCACCAGCGTCGGCAATTGAAGCGATGGGCAGTAAATCTGCGGCGAAATCCTTGATGGAAAAAGCGCAGGTGCCTTTGGTGCCAGGCTATCACGGCGATAATCAAGATGCCGATTTCTTGCAGAATGAAGCGGATCGTATCGGTTACCCGGTGTTGCTGAAAGCCAGCGCCGGTGGTGGTGGCAAAGGCATGCGTGTGGTTGAGCACAGCAAAGATTTTAAAGATGCGCTGGCGTCTTGCAAACGCGAAGCGATCAATTCCTTTGGTGACGACAAAGTGCTGGCTGAAAAATATTTGCAGCGCCCACGTCATATCGAGATACAAGTGTTTGCCGATACGCATGGCAATTGCGTGTATCTGTTCGAGCGCGATTGCTCGGTGCAGCGTCGCCATCAAAAAGTATTGGAAGAAGCACCAGCGCCGGGCATGACGCCAGAGCGTCGCGCAGCCATGGGTGATGCGGCAGTGGCTGCCGCGAAAGCGGTGGGTTATGTCGGTGCTGGTACGGTGGAATTCATCGCAAACCAAGACGGTTCTTTCTATTTCATGGAAATGAACACGCGCTTGCAGGTCGAGCATCCGGTGACAGAAATGATCACTGGCACTGATCTGGTTGAATGGCAATTACGTGTAGCAGCGGGTGAGGTTTTACCTTTACAGCAGTCGCAATTGCAGATCCATGGTCATGCGATAGAAGCGCGGGTTTATGCCGAAAATCCTGAGAAAGGTTTCTTGCCATCGATAGGCACTTTGCGCCATGCGCGCACGCCGCAAGCGGTGAATTTTGAGCTTGGTGGTTCGCCTAGCCCTGCGGCGTTCAGGATAGACAGTGGCGTGCGTGAAGGTGATACGATTTCACCTTTCTACGATCCTATGATTGCCAAGATGATCGTCTGGGGCAAAGACAGAACCGAAGCCTTGGCGCGCATGGATCAGGCGCTGTCGCAATATCAAATCGTCGGCCTCCATTCCAACATCGCGTTTTTGTCGCGTTTGATTCAGAGTCAGGCGTTCTCGACTGCCGATTTGGATACGGGTTTGATCGAACGCAATCAAGCCGCGCTTTTTCCAGCGGCTGTGTCAGCAAGTTTACATGCTTTGTCCTTCGCCGCTGTTGCCTTGATCCTCAGCGAAAAATCCAATGGCAGCGATCCGTGGCAGAGCAGCCATGGCTGGCGTATGAATAGCCAGATGCAACGTGGTTTGCAATTCACAGAAGAACATCAAACGCACACGGTGCAAGTCACTTATTTGACTGATGGTTGGACAATTGCAGCGAATGGCGCGAGTCAAACTGTGCGCTGCGTGAGTCATCAAGGTAGTGATCTGGTGCTGGCGATCGCTGAACAAACACTGAGCGCAACTGTTGTGCGCGATGGCGAGCATTTCCATGTGTTTTCTCAGGGCGTGCATACTGATTTGCACTACAACGATGTACTCGCCCACGCCGGTGAAGCTGAAGCAGAAGGCGGACGTTTGACTGCGCCTATGCCAGGTAAAATTGTCGCCGTATTGGTCAAGAACGGACAAGAAGTCAAAAAAGGCGAAGCGCTGTTGATTATGGAAGCGATGAAAATGGAACACACCATTTCCGCGCCGCATGATGGGGTGGTGGAAGAGGTGTTGTATGCGGTGGGCGATCAGGTGACTGAGAGTGCACCGCTGCTCAATTTCAAGCAGTGATGTTAGAACCCCTCGCCCGCAAGCGGGAGAGGGGCAGGGGTGAGGGTGGTTCAGCAATGGAAAAGCTTGAGATTTACCACTTGCGTTGAGCGAGATGCTAGATCAAACTATTTCGCTACTCAACTACCCTCACCCCCAACCCCTCTCCCGCTCGCGGGCGAGGGGAGCTAAAAGCGAGTTTTCTATGCCTAACATCTCTCCCCATCATCCGCACAAGATCCCAGAAGATCTTAAAGCGTATGCAAGGGAAATGCGCAAAACCATGCCCGATGCCGAACAATTGCTGTGGACATGTTTACGCAATAGAAGAATCGCGGGGGCGAAATTTCGGCGGCAACATCCGATTGGTCGCTATATCATCGACTTTTATTGTCACGAACAATTGCTGGCGATTGAACTTGATGGCAGTCAGCATAGCGAACAACAAGATTATGACCAGCGACGTGATGCCTATTTGATCCAACTTGGCATACGCGTTTTGCGATTCTGGAATAACCAGATGCTGCAAGAAACAGAAGCGGTACTGGAAACGATTTACTTGAACCTGAATAATACTTTGCTTGAGCAATAAGTTTGTGGGGCGGGTTGCAACCCGCCAATTCGTGACGCGCGATTGAACCAAATGGCGGGTTGCACCCGCCCTACGGGAGCTATTTGATACACCATGAAAATCATCTTCCAAGACAACGGCAACTATCTCAATGAATGGATGCGTGCTTTAAAGCACTCTTTGCCTCAAGCAGAAGTGAGCGTATGGCAGGAGGGTGATCATACGCCAGCGGATTATGCGATTGTGTGGAAGCCGCTGGCAGCGATGCTCGATGGACGGGCGGATTTGAAAGCGATTTTTAGTCGTGGTGCGGGTGTCGATGGCATTCTTTTGTCCGGCGCTGCTTTGCCACCGCAAGTGCCCGTGATACGTTTGACCGATGCTGGCATGGGCGTGCAAATGGCGGAGTTTGTGACGCATGCTGTGTTGCGTTATTTCCGTCAGTTCGATGTGTTTGCTGAAGACTCGGCACTCAAAAAATGGCAGCCACGATTGCCGCAAAAGCGTGAAGATTTTCGGATCGGCGTTTTGGGTATGGGCGTGTTGGGGCAGAAGATTATTCATGCCTTGCAGACCTTTGAATTTCCTATCAATGCCTGGAGTCGCAATTCAAAAAATATGGAAGGCGTGCAGAGTTTTTCGGGAGAAGAAGGGCTTGCCGAATTTCTCTCATCGAGCAAAGTATTGGTGTGTATTTTGCCTTTGACCGATGAAACGCGCGGTATTTTGAATTATAAAAATCTCTCACAATTGCCGCGTGGCGCTTACCTGATCAATGTCGCTCGTGGTGCGCACTTAGTCGAGGAAGATTTATTGCAGTTGATTCAGAACGGACATGTTGCGGGAGCGGCTTTGGATGTGTTTGCGCAAGAGCCTTTGCCTTTGGATCACGCATTTTGGCAGGAAAAACGGATTACGATCACACCGCATGTGGCGGCGGTGACGATGATAGATGAGAGTGCTGAACAGATAGCGCAAAAGATTGCGCGCTTGGAGCGCGGTGAAAGTGTGGATGGTATCGTCAATCGCCAGCGCGGCTATTAAACTTTTGCCCTGATTTTGAAACGAGAAAAAAATGACACAAGCAAATTTACCAAAATCAATCAAAATCGTCGAAGTCGGTCCACGCGACGGCTTGCAGAATGAGAAGGAAACGATTTCTGCCGAAGTCAAAATCGAGTTGGTCAATCGTTTGACGGCGGCAGGTTTTGTGAATATCGAAGCGGCTTCGTTTGTCTCGCCTAAGTGGGTGCCGCAGATGGCGACATCGACGGAGGTGATGGCGGGCATACAGCGTAAAGCGGGCGTGATTTATTCAGCCTTGACGCCGAATATGAAAGGCTTTGAAGCGGCTTTGGCGGCGGGTGCGGACGAGGTGGTGATTTTTAGTTCGGCTTCGGAAGCTTTCGCGCAAAAAAATATCAATTGTTCTATCGCTGAATCGATAGAGCGTTTTCGTGATGTGGCAGCCGCTGCTAAGCAACACCAACTACGTTTGCGCGGTAGTATTTCTTGCTCGTTTGGTTGCCCGTATCAAGGCGAGGTCAGCGCGGAGCAAGTGGCAGACGTGGTGAAGCTGATGCGTGATTTGGGTTGCGATGAAATCGATATCGCTGACACCATCGGTGTGGGCACCGCGCGCCATGTGCAGCAAGTGATGCACAGAGCCGCGCAAGAATTTCCGATCGCGCAGTTGTCGGGGCATTTTCATGACACCTATGGACAAGCGCTCGCGAACATTTATGCCAGTATGGAAGTCGGCGTTCAAATTTTCCATTCCTCGGTGGCAGGCTTGGGTGGCTGCCCTTATGCCAAAGGCGCAACTGGCAATGTGGCGACGGAAGACGTGCTGTTTATGATGCAAGGTCTCGGTGTTCAAACGGGCATTGATCTTGATGCCGTCGTCGATGCGGGGCAATTTATTTCTCAGCATTTGGGTCGCAAAGCAGTGAGCCGCGCTGGCAACGCGCTGGCGGCAAAGCGCGCTTCTGCCTGAGTTTAAATTCGTGAAAGCGACTCCACTCTCAGCGTTAGCGGTAGGCAAACAAAATCACTTCAATTTGATTCGTTTGCTGGCCGCGCTCGCGGTGTTGTGGAGCCATAGCTATGCCTTGACCGGGCAAGCTGAACCCTTTGCTTATCTTGGAAAAAATCTGGGCAGCATGGCGGTTGATGTGTTTTTTGTGACCAGTGGTTTCTTGGTGACGACCAGCTTGTTGCAACGTGGCGACGCGATTGATTATCTGATCGCACGTACTCTGCGCATTTTCCCTGCGTTGTGGGTCATGTTGCTGGTAACGGTGCTTGGTCTTGGATTGCTGTTGACACATTTGAGTGTGACGGAATTTTTTAAGCACCCACAAACCTGGCGCTACGTGTGGAAGACCTCGACTTTGCTTGGGCATGTGGAGTATGTCTTGCCGGGCGTATTTGAATTTAATCCTTATCCTGCTATCGTCAATGGTTCGCTCTGGACCATGGTGTATGAGCTCTCACTTTATTTGGGACTGTTGGCGATCTGGTCGTTGGCGCGTTTGCTGTCTATGTTGATGCAGCCAGCCTTGGCTTTTTTGTTGGCGCTCAGCTTGACGGTGAGTTTTTTCTACGGCTGTCAGCACTTTGCTTTTTTCGACGCGCCTTCTTTATTACGATTCGCATTTTTGTTTTTTACTGGCAGTGTTTTTTATCTGGCCCGCACTCTTGTACCTATGTCCTCAGCGCTGTTCGCCGTTAGCATGGGAACACTGTTGGGTGTCGCCGTCTTCTTCCCCAATTATTTTTCTGCTGCCTATCTGCTGTGCTTGCCATATTGCGTGTTTTATTTGGCCTATGTGCCTAAGGGACCTTTACTGCAACTGAACCGCGTCGGCGATTATTCCTATGGGATTTATATCTATGCTTTCCCGGTGCAGCAAGTTGTGCTCGTCTTATTTCCGACTATCGCATTTTGGAAATTCAATTACTTGGTTTTGCTGATCACCTTGTCGTTAGCAGCGCTATCTTGGCATAGCATAGAGAAACCAATATTGCAGCAACGTGCGCGTGTGCGGGATTTATTTCGTTGGCAGGGTGTGGCCGCCTAGGCGCAAGCGACTCTGGTATTTGTAAAAAAATTTTACCGACAAAAAAACGCAAGCATCACAAACAACTTGGTTAAAATGTGCCGCACTCGCGCCCCCTTCTACGGCGTGTTCATCAATTTTGAATAGGACAAAATCATGGCGATGGATGTAATCGATTATCAAATTTTCGGCGACGATATGCAGTTTGTGGAGATCGAACTTGATCCACGTGAGGCGGTGGTCGGTGAAGCGGGCTCCATGTTCTATATGGAAGACCAAATTCAAATGGAAACCATCTTCGGCGATGGCTCTGCATCCAATAATGGTTTATTTGGTTCTTTGTTGGGTGCGGGTAAGCGCTTGATTACGGGCGAATCGATGTTCACCACCGTGTATAGCAATCAAGGCAGTGTAAAGCGCAAAGTGGCGTTTGGTGCACCCTATCCGGGGCGGATTATTCCTGTGCATCTGGATCAGATCGGCGGCACTTTGCTGTGTCAGAAAGATGCGTTTTTATGTGCAGCAAAAGGTGTGTCACTTGGAATCGCTTTTCAAAAACGCTTGGGCGCGGGGTTCTTTGGTGGCGAGGGTTTCATCCTTCAAAAACTCGAAGGCGATGGCTTGGCCTTTGTGCATGCTGGTGGTGCTTTGATCGAAAAGAATTTGCAGCCTGGCGAGACCTTGCGAGTTGATACCGGTTGCGTGGTGGCGTTTACTAGCAATGTTGATTTTGATGTGCAGTTTGTTGGTGGTGTGAAGACTGCGTTGTTTGGCGGCGAAGGTATTTTCTTCACGACCTTGCGTGGCCCTGGAAAAGTCTGGCTGCAATCCTTGCCCTTGGCACGTATGGCGAATCGTATTGTTGGCGCGTCGAAGATGGGTGGTAGTCATGGCGGTGAAGAGGGTTCTGTTTTGGGTGGTTTGGGTGATATATTCAAGCGTGATTAAGTTTTTCTGCTGCCATAAAAAAGCCTGATGTTCGAAAGACCTCAGGCTTTTTTCACTAAGTTCATACAATTAGCGCCGATGAATTACAGTATGATGCTCGTTTGATTATTCTTAGGACTTACGCAAAACAGACGCTGACGTCGTTGTGTTCGCCTTGCCGTACAATTGTACTGTCTTCGGCTCCACGCCTAGCCAGCGCAATTTTGCGTAAGCCCTAATTCTTAAGGTTAATCGCGATGCGCATGACACGTTTGAGTCTGATTTGTCCCTTGTTTGCACTGTTGTTGACAGCGTGCGGCGGCGAGAGTGCTGTGAGCGACGCTCAGCGTTTGGCCGCAGCGCCAGCTCCAATATCAGCACCCGCACCTGATGAGGTACAAGTGTTTCCAGGCAAGCGCGACACCTACCTGATCACGCCGATTAGCTTGGGTTTTGTAGTGACCGATATCGCAGGCAATTTGGGTTCTGTGACTGTGCGTGATAAGAAGGCGATACAGTTTCTAGACGTGCGCGTGAATCTGGAAATCGGTGCCTTAGCCAAGTCCATCACCGAAGCGCAATTGAACTCCCTCATCGATTTATACATAGGATTTTTCAACCGCGTGCCCGACGCTGATGGTTTGGCGTATTGGATACGTCAATACAAAGCAGGTGCCTCCTTAGATCAGATCGCAGATCATTTTTATCGGGCGGCGATTGTGTATTCCGCACAGACCGGATATTCATCTGCGATGACTCCGGAAGAATTTGTTGAGATTATTTATAAGAATGTCTTAGGCCGCAGCGGTAGCGCGACGCCAACCGCCACCGAAGTGAAATACTGGGCAGATCAATTGAAAGCAGGAATGCCGCGCGGCGTTTTATTGCGCAGCATGTTGGCTTCGGCACGCAGTTTTGTAGGTGATCTGACGTGGGCTTGGGTGCCACGCATTTTGGACAATAAAGTCAAGGCGTCGAATTTGTTCGCGGTGAGTCAGGGTTTGAATTTTAATGATGCCGTGCAGGGCATGACGCAGAGTATGGCGATCGCGGCTGCGGTCGATGTCACAGGCACGACGCAAGCGAACAATCTGATGCCAAGTAAAGATCTCGCCTTTAATTTACAGACAGCGCCAAGTTACGCCGCGCTCTCGGAGATTTGCGTTCCTGCGGTTGAAAAGACCTGGGCACGCGCTCATTTAGATGAGCAGTATTTATGGTATCGCGAAGTGGTCGAAACCTCGAACACTGCGTATAGCACCCCAACTGCGTATTTTGATTCGCTCTTGGTCAAGGCCAAGGATAAATTTAGTTTCACCTCACCGCAGGCCGAGATTGATGCCTATTTTGGTTCGGGAAAAAGTTTTAGCTACGGCTATTCTTTGCTGCGGCAGGGCACGCGTTTGCGGGTATTGTTTGTCGAGCCGGGCTCTCCCGCTGAATCGGCTGGCTTAAAACGTGGTGAGACCTTGGCGCAAGTAGATGGAACCTCACTGGCACAAGTGGCAAACGAAGTGCAATTTGCAGCGCTCTATCCCAGCAAGGCTGAAACCCATAGTTTTGACGTGCTTGATGTGCAGTTGAAGTCACGTACTATCTCGATGACAGCGGCCACCGTGACCAAATCGCCAGTGTTGGATAGCCAGGTGCTGACTGATAATGGGCGCAAGTTCGGCTACATGGTGTTCAACGATCACATCGCTACCGCAGAGGCGCCGCTGATCGCCGCGATGACGAAATTCAAGGATGCGGCAATCGATGACCTGATATTGGATTTGCGCTATAACGGCGGCGGCTATCTGTATATTGCCAACGAAGTCGCCAGCATGATTGCCGGCAATCGCGTGACCGATAAGGTCTTTGAAAAATTGCTGTACAACGATAAGAGCACAGCAAGCCCCGCTCTGACCACGGCTAATTTCTATCAATACAGCACGACCGCAGCACGTTTGCCTTCTTTGAACTTGCCGCGTGTGTTTGTATTGACTGGCAGCCGTACTTGCTCGGCAAGCGAGTCCATCATTAATGGCTTGTCGCCTTTCCTGCAAGTGATCTTAGTCGGTGAAAATACCTGCGGTAAACCGTATGGTTTCAGGCAGCGCAACAATTGCAAAACGGCGTATTTTGCGATTCAGTTTTCTGGTGTGAATGCAGCGGGCGTTGGAGATTATGTGAATGGTTTTGCGCCGCAGTGCAAAGTGTCTGATGATCTGGATCATGCTTTGGGCAACGCAGCGGAGTCACGTTTATCGGCGGCTTTGTATTACGCCAAAAATGCAGCTTGCCCGGCACCCTCAGGCAATTTGGAAAACCTGCCGCAAGGTGCGCCACAGCCTGCGGTGGAAC
>JACQDW010000085.1 GCA_016200845.1 Burkholderiales bacterium
GAGCTTTGATGGCTTCGACTCTGATCAGGTAAGCGATTAAGCAACCAAAGCCAAATTCCAATACTAAAGGATCAAATAAGACTTCGACGGTGATTGCGTAGTGATGTAAGCCTGTTGCCAAGCCGATTGATGTCAGCAGCCACAGTGCGAGGCTACGATAAAAATAGCGGCGCGGCAGGAGGAGTACGCTTGCTAGTAGCAGATAAAAATACAGCTCAAAAACGAGGCTCCATGCTTGCGGAATGTAGGGATTATATTTGTCGACCAAAAGTGCTGTGGCGATGAGTTTGGTCGCGTTTAGATCAGGTAGATTAAGTTTGAGTGGGGCTGCAAAAATGAGCACTAAGGCGAGCACAAACAAATACACTGGATAAATACGAAAAACACGTTTGAGCAGAAAAGTGCGGCATGCACTTAAACGTGATTGTCCCACCGCCAGTTGTGTTGCTCTGCTGGCTGCGCCACACACGACGATGCCAGAGATGACGAAGAAAATATCGACGCCAGCATAAGCAAAGGTATGGATCAAACCCCCACCAAGCCAGCCTGGCAATTCCAATGCAAAGAAAGCTAAGGCATGTCCGACCACGATCATCAGGGCGGCGACCGCACGCATCGCTTGTATGCTGGCGAGGTGCTGGTCGTCGCGAGGGTGATTGGTAAGGGACATGCGCGCTTTCTGAATTTAAGACCGCAACTTCGCAAACGCGGATGCCATCGCATTATTGATGGGTGCAGCGGGGGCTTGGTTGCGATGTTGGTTGAGGCGCTTGTTATCGTCGCGGGTGGCGCGTTGCTCTGGCTTGCTGCCCGCTTGTGGTGCGGCGTCGGTCAGGCGCATGGTGAGTGCAATGCGCTTGCGTTTTTCATCGACTTCCAAGACTTTGACTTTCACCACTTGCCCGGCTTTGACGACGCTGTGCGGGTCTTTGACGAAGGTGTTGGAGAGTGCTGAGATATGCACTAAACCATCTTGGTGCACACCGATATCAACAAAAGCACCAAAGGCGGCGACGTTGGTGATCACGCCTTCTAATATCATGTCGGGGCGCAGATCGCGGATTTCTTCCACGCCATCTTTGAAGGTGGCGGTGGTAAATTCTGGACGCGGATCGCGGCCTGGCTTTTCTAATTCTTTGAGGATGTCGGTAATCGTTGGCACCCCGAATTTCTCATCGGCGTATTTGGCGGGGCTGATGTTTTTTAAGGCGGAGCTGTCACCGATAATCGATTTCACATCTTTCTTGATATCAGCCAGAATTTTTTCCACCAAAGGATAAGATTCTGGGTGAACCGCGGAGCGATCTAAGGGATTATCGCCATTCATGATGCGCAAAAATCCGGCCGCTTGTTCAAAGGTTTTGTCACCCAGACGTGGCACGGCGCGGAGGTCGGCGCGTGACTTGAACATGCCTTTGGCATCGCGATAATTGACGATGCTTTGCGCCACGCTGCTGGATAAACCAGAGACGCGCGCCAGCAAAGGAGCAGAAGCGGTATTCACATCAACGCCGACCGCGTTCACGCAGTCTTCCACCACCGCATCGAGCGAACGGGCTAACTGTGTTTGGCCGACGTCATGCTGATATTGGCCAACACCGATCGACTTAGGATCGATCTTGACTAACTCAGCCAGCGGGTCTTGCAAGCGACGTGCGATGGAGACTGCACCACGGATAGTCACGTCCAGATCAGGCAATTCTTTGGAGGCAAATTCGGAGGCGGAATAGACCGATGCGCCCGCTTCAGAGACCACAATTTTCGTCAGCTTGAGTTCGGGTTTTAGCTTGATGAGATCTTGCGCCAGTTTGTCGGTCTCGCGCGATGCTGTGCCGTTGCCGATGGAGATCAGCGAGACATTGTGTTTCTCTGCCAACTGCGCTAACACATGCAAAGAGCCATTCCAATCATTGCGTGGCTGGTGCGGATAGATGGTGGCGTGCTCGACCACTTTGCCGGTGGCATCGACGATCGCGACCTTGACGCCAGTACGCAGGCCGGGATCGAGACCCATGGTGGCGCGCGGGCCAGCAGGTGCGGCAAGTAACAAGGCTTTGAGATTGCGGGCAAACACATTGATGGCCTCGACTTCGGCGGTCTCGCGCAAATTTCCCATCAGCTCGGTTTCTAAATGCATGAAGACTTTGACACGCCAAGCCCAACGCACGGTATCGGCCAGCCATTTATCGGCGGCGCGGCCCTTATTGCTGACGCCAAAACAGGTGGCGATGCGGCTTTCGCAAGGATTTAAAGGGGCATCCCATTTTGGTTTCTCTTCTTCGCTATCTAAGCGCAAAGTCACTGTCAAAAATTCTTCACGACGTCCACGGAAAATTGCTAAGGCACGATGCGAAGGGATGGTGCCCAAGGTTTCTGAGTAAGCGAAGTAATCGCTGAACTTGGCACCGGCCTCTTCTTTGCCTGCGACTACTGCGGTTTCGACGATGCCGTGATCGAGTAAGTATTCGCGTATGCTTTGTAATAGCGTCGCGTCTTCCGAAAAGCGTTCCATCAAAATCTGACGCGCGCCATCTAAGGCTGCTTTGATATCGGCAACTCCGGGGTTCTCACCATTGGGTGTGGTAAACGCCGGTTTGAGATAGGCGGCCGCCTCGGTTTCTGGAGTGAGCGTTGGATCGGCTAACAAGGCATCGGCCAGTGGCTGCAAGCCAGCTTCGACCGCAATCTGCGCCTTGGTGCGACGCTTTTGTTTGTACGGTAAATACAAATCTTCTAAACGTGTTTTGTCTTCGGCATGCGTGATGGCGTCGAGTAAGGCGGGTGTCATTTTTCCTTGCTCTTCTATCGAAGCGACGATGGCAGCACGACGATCTTCTAACTCGCGCAAATAGCGCAGACGCTCTTCTAATAAACGCAATTGGGTGTCATCCAAACCGCCCGTGACTTCTTTACGATAACGCGAAATAAAAGGCACCGTCGCACCTTCATCTAGCAGGGCCACCGCAGCGGCAATTTGCACGGGCTTGGCGGCGAGTTCGAGGGCGAGACGTTGTTCAATAGTTGGCAGCATAAATCTTCGTGAAAAATGGGACAGTTAAATTGGAACTAGAGCGTGATGATACGCAGTTTGTCGTTTTGCGCCAGTCTTGACAGGCGGAGAATTCGCGTGTTTGTCAATTAAGCGAATGAGGGAAGTGCGCTATTGAGCAACAACAAAGGCGGATAAGGGCAAGAACACGCGAACACTATTTTTTCTCTGTTGATTTGTCGTGATGCAAGCCTTCGAAATTTTTATCGAGCCGCAATTGAGTGACGGGAAGTGCTTCCAGATTGGCGTCGTTTTTTGCATTTGCGATGGAAGCAAGTGCAGGATCGGACTTGGCCCTTGATGTCGTGTCCGATGTTTGGACTCGGCTCCACAGGGCAAACGTCGCTAATAATAAGCCAAGTGTGATGAGGCTATAGAGCGGCCATTGTCGGTTTTTGAGAGTGGCAAGCTCTGTTTGTTGCGGATGCGCGTCGTTCACATGGCTTATTTGTGGCGAGATTGGGGCGAGTTCACATTCCTTTGCATTTCCCTCTTGAACAGTCTGCGCGGACTCTTTATCGTCGTGGTCTAGAAATTGATTTGCATCAATTGAGTTGGCAGTTTGAATTCCCCGCGACGCCTTACGTTTGTCATCGGCTGTTTTTAATGCGCGAAGTAATTGGCTCATAGTGAGATGAAGTTGGGGGCTTAAAAATAAAACGTGTCCGGCATTCTAACCGATTCGAACAGGTGCTCGACAACTCTTCGTTGTTGTTCACTTGTAGGGGAAACTGGATGATGGTGGGGCGTCGAAAGGTTCACATGACGACGAATTTTTTTGTGCTGGGCTGATATCAACTTCGTATTTTGAATTTAACATTTCTTCCATTATTTCTTTCATTAATTGGTGAAATTTTCCGGTGAGCGATAAAAATTAACACCATTATCAATAAGAGTAGATCGCAATACTTTGATGTGTAAAACGGTCAATTTAAAAGAGAAATTTTTTGTTGGAAGTGCACAAAAAATCGCTGTTGCGCAGTCGAAATAGGGTGGAATTAGTACAGGTGTAAATGTTTTACGTGTAAAATTTATTGCTTGCGGCGATGGTGATCATTGGGAGGTGATTTTTCGCTGCAATTTCAATTTTAAGCTTCAATTTTCTGTGGCATGTTTTTTGCTGAATGCTCATCAGTTTTCCTTTTTGGTTGATTTGAAAATCAACTGCGTCGCCAGATAAATTTCTTAGAAAGAACCCGGTGGCGTGTTTAAGAGTGTTTCAACTTTTATGTGTTGACTCGCCAGTTTGGCGAGTGTCTGGTCCTGTCTTGTAGTGGAGTTTTGCGTCAATCTTAAAAATTAAAGTCGCAAACGAAAATTAATTCTCTTCGCTTGGTCGCATTGTCTGTCCGATATGCGTGGGCAGCGCTTTTTCGTTTTTTTTTAAGATGGCTGCAAGTGATTTTTGTAGGGTGGTCTTGAGACACCGAGAGTAACAAAATTCTGCCGAAAAGCTCGCTACTGTGGGCCGAACTTCGGTATTTAAAATTATCAAATGGAGGTAAGGAATGAAGCGTCAATTACAACGTGGTTTTACTTTGGTCGAGATGGCCATCGTCTTAGTGATTATTGGTCTGATCTTGGGTGCGATCACGATCGGTAAAGATGTGCAACGTAATGCGGAATATACCAAGGTCAAACAAAAATTTATTGATCAATGGGTGATCGCTTATAACGCACACACACAGAGAACCGGCGTGGTGGTCGGTGATAGTCAGGTGGCACCGCGTTTGATGGTGAATGGTGAGCATTATGCAGCCGTAGGTACGGTTATCTCTGGTGGCAATATGACGGGTGCGACTGCGGTACATCCTGCGATCTGCCATGGCGCGAAAGGCCCTGATATGACGCACGGAATGGAAACGGCGGCGAGCTTTGATTTGCGTCTGATGATGCAGCAAGCCGGTGTGCGTATGCCAGCGGGTCGTGCGGAAGGTTCGGAAGACCGCTATGTGTATTTGGATAGCAATGGCAATCCGCAAGAATTACAAGTGTGCTTTCAATGGAATCGCCCAGACGACGCAGCTGGTTCGGGTAACGTCATGGTCATCACTGGTTTGACGCCAGATTTGGCGCGTGCTTTGGATCAGATGATCGATGGCAAGGCTGATGCACAAGAAGGCATGTTCCGTCAGCAGGGTGTAGCGAACGGTAACGGTAATGCGCCTGGTATTCAGTGGGCACGCGACAATCAACACAATATTGCACAAGGTGGCGTTGGTGCTGCACCAGCAGCAACTAATCTTGATGAGAATCAGATTGCTACCGTTGTTGCTTACTACAAGATGAATCAATAATTTTTAGGGAGATGCTGAGATGAACACAAAAAAAATGACAAACATGAACAAGGCACAGGCTGGTTTTACCTTGGTGGAAATCGCGATTGTCTTGGTCATCATTGGTTTGATTTTGGGCGCTTTAGCGGTTGGTAAAGACGTGCAAAGAAATGCCGAGTACCAAAAAATCAGTAACAAGTTTGTGTATGAATGGAAGAAGTCGTATGACAGCTTTTATCAGCGTGCTGGTGTGGTCTTAGGTGATAGTCAGATCGCACCTTTGAATATGATCGATGGTCATTTGGTTACCATAGGCGGACAACCTGCGGCAACGGCGAATTTGAACGGTGCAGTTGCTGGCGTACCTGCTAGTTACGGCAACACCGGTGGTCGCATCTGTAATGGTCAAGGCTTTGCAGCGAACACAGTGGGTGCTGGTGACCCTGCTGTTTCCACGCAAAACTTGCGCACATTGATGCAGCAAATCGGTAACCGTATGCCGCCAGGCCGTGGCGAAGGTAAGGAAGATCGCTTTGTGTACACAGACAGCAATGGTAATCCAGCTGAATTGCAAGTGTGCTTTCAATGGAATCCAGCGAGCCTGACACATGGCGCTGGTAACTCTATGGTGATTCGCGGTTTGACACCAGATTTAGCGCGTTATCTTGATCAAATGATTGATGGCAAAGCTGATGCGATGGAAGGTCGTTTCCGTCAACAAAATACCGCCGCTAATACGACCGCAACCAATAATCAGGCGGGTGTGCAGTGGGCAGCGAATAATACCTACAATCAGGCGAACCCAGGTGTGGCGACAGCGACTGGAACTGGTCAGCGTTTGGACGAAGATCAGGTGGTCTTGGTAACGGCAATCTGGACGATGGACCAATGAAAACTGCGCCAGAGAAAAGCGTCACTGGACCATTACCATTTCGTTTGGTGATGCTGGGGGGCGCAGTTATTTTGCTCTTGCTCGGTGTGTTTTTTTTCAATCGCGCACGGATCGCCCATGTGCAAGCTGAAATGCAATTTTCTGAGGCGAATCATTTATTGGTCGCCGCGAACGACAGACAACAACTGGCTCAGCGTAATCGTGCCTTGTTGTCTGAGGTTCAGCAGTTGCAAAAGCAGGCGAGCGAAAAGAGCTATCTAGCGTCGCAATGGGGCGAGCGTCAAATCAATTTGAAACAGCAAAATCTGGCACGCGCACAGGTCAATCCTTTATTGCTAGCGAGTGCAAAGACTAAGGATCAATTGTTGAAACTCGAAGAATTTGATTTGTCGGTGACCCATGCGGATGAAGGGCTGTTTGACGTGATTATCAATTCACGTCAACCCTTGTTGCTCTCGTTTCGCGGCTCCCTCTATTTCAGATTAGCTGAAAGGTCTTTATGAAGTCGTCTTTGTTACTAGCACTTCAAGATGGTTGGTTGTCTTGTCGTGATGGTGTTTGGCAAGAGCACACCGAGTTTCCACGCCTAGCCTCTGGCACGAATATTTTGACTGATTTTGGTAATGCACCGTTTGGTGTGATGCCAGTTGATACGCGGCCAGATTTTGCGGCGGCGGTGATTGAAAAGACGCTGCGCGCCGAAGGTTTGGTGGACGGTGAAGTGCATATGCTGCCGCATCGCATCTTTGCAGTCGGCGGCGGTTCGCGGGTTCTTTATACGGCTGTTCCTTTGAGTCAGTGGCAGCAAGTGCATGCATGGTTGTCCACCCATACTTCGATTCATCTTTTGTTTTCGCTGGAAACAGCGATGCTCGCTTTAGCGCAAAAGCACGATGCGGTGATTTGCAGAATTGACCGGCAATTTCGATTGTTGGTGTCGAACTCGACCAATCTCGTCTCGATTTCTGTGAATGCGTTCTCGGATGATCAGGACGATATCGAAACTGCTTTAAATAATCTGTGCGATCAGGCGCGTCAGCAGTGGCAAGGCCGTAACGACAAGATGTCACTGTTGTGGGTCGATGTGTTGGCGTCCGGTGCCGAACTGGAGCGCTCGCATTTGGCGCATGTCGCGCAGCGCTTGCATTTGAAAGTGGAAGCAGCGCCCTGCGTTAAATTCGGGACCGCGGAGCAGCCGCGTCATAGCGCAGTCGGCGCTCTGATGGGTGTACTTGATTGGCGCAATGCCTTGAATCCTGCTTTGGATAGAGTTGCCGCCGCTTCGGATCGCTTTGGGGTGCCGATTGCAGCCTTGACAGCGATGTGCGGTATAGGTCTGTTGGCGTTGTCTGGTTGGTGGGGCGTGCAGGCATTGCAGTTGCAAGATCAGGCACAGGAAGTGAAGCAAGAAATTGCAAAAATCGATCAGAGCAACGGAAAAATGGCCTTGTCACCGGATGTGTTGATGCAGCCATTTAACCCGGAAACGACGTTTCTGAGCAAGTTGGGCGACGCTTTGCATGGTCCGGATCCCTTGGAATTTTTGAATGACTTGCGTCAGGCCTCGTTTCAAAGAGTACGTGTGATGCGGGTGCGACTGAACGGTAAGGATAGTAGCTTCCGTGTGGATGGTGTGCCTTATACCGATGGTTCTTCTGAAAAAAGTTTGTCTAGCTTTTTGGGTGAGATGCAGAAAATGGGCTATCAACTGAAGTCGGAAGATCCCGGTGTTCAGGGACAGCAAACTGGTTTGTTTTCGTATTCCATCAGCAAAATAGCGCCACTTGCGGGAGCCGCGAAATGAAAAAATATACCGCTTTGAGCTTGAGCATTTTGAGTCTGTTTGGCTTGATTTGGGTGTTGGTGGTGATGACGAAAATGAAGTTGTCTCCTCATCCAAAAGAAGCCGTGACTACGGAAGAGACTGCTTTTTTGAAAGAAGGGCAAAATCAAGATAACTACTTAAAGAGTCTGTCGAGAGTTCTTGCAAGCTTAGAAAATCTTGATGGAAATGTGGGCTGGAAAATGCCTCATACCGGACCGCTGATGCAAGTGGGAGCAGACATTCCTGAAAAAAAATCAACGGGCGTGGGATCTGGTTCAGTTAGCACTTCTTTTGGCAAAGTTGATTCTGTGGAGGCAATCAAAAAGAAAGAGCCAGAAATTTCAGTGATCTTTCTCTCTACGGATATGAAAATGGTCGTGATCAATGGACGTACTTTGGGTGAGGGAGATCGTTTAGAAAACGGCGGTCGCATTGCCGCAATTGATATGGATTCCATCGTCTATGAATTGGCTGGCAAACGGCATGTTATCAAGGCACCTCGTCAACAGGTGTTGGGTAGCGCCATGAAATCAGCCGAATGAAGAGGGGGCAATAATGAATAAGAAATGGTTGTTTTACGCATTATTGACTGGTGTTGCAGCTGCGCTAGGATTTTTTTTCTCGAAGTATGAGATCAAAGTGACTGCCACAGCGCCGAAAACGACAGTCGCGACCTCAGTGACTTCTGTGGCCGCTCCTAGCGTTAGTCCAACGCCAGAAACGGAGGCGCCGCCACCATGGGTTAATAACGGCAATCAAGTTGCCGATGTCAATTCGGGCGCGAACACTCTTCCTCGAATGGATGCTAAGCAAGGGATGGGCGCTGGCGAAGTGCCGATGTCTGCGACGAGCAATTCTAAACAAAAATTGGCGGAGCTCGGAAAAATGCAGACTGAGCTGACAGCGTTTGTGCAGTCGGGAAACACTGACCCTAAGAAATTGCTGGATATTCTGCATAAGCTAAAACAAACCCAAGGTTCTAGCGTAGGGGGCGTGAATATCGATGCTTTGATTAACAATCTCGAAAAGACGCAGCAATTACAAGAATTGTCCTTAGAGATGCAGAAAGAGTCGCAAAAAGCGGGCGGGCCTGATCCGAAAAAAATGCAGGAGAACATAGAACGCTTGAAGAAATTGCAAGCGCAAATGCGTACTGATGTGACTGTAACTAACGCGAGGGCGGCGACGCCAGCGAAATGACAATGACCGGCGCAAAGAAAATGAACATTGCTGTGCGTGGCTTCACTTTGTTGGAAGTGACAATTGCTTTGGTCGTTTTGGGTCTGATTACTTCGGTGGCCTCCACTAACTATCTGGGCTTGTGGCGCAAGGTCGGTGGCAAGACTGTGGTGGATGCGAACTTGGTTTCTTTGTCCGGTAGTGTGATTACTTTCGCGAAGTCGCATCATCGCTTGCCTTGCCCTGACACCAAAGGAAATGGCTACGAAAATTTGGATAATGCGGGTGTCTGCGTTGCGGGCACACAAGTGGGAAGACTGCCATACATTTCTTTAGGATTGAGTTTGCCTTCGGATGATGATCGCGCCTATTACGGCGTCTATCGAAACGCCACGACAGACCCAGCTGCTGATTTAACGGTCTCTGTCACGCAAAATAATTTGACGGCAGCGGCGACCGCCGCGGTCAGTCCCAGTTTTGTGTACGTCACGGGTGATGGCACTACCACGAATGGTGTAGAGAGTTGTGGTGGCTATGTTGCCAGCAATCCAGCGTATGTCATTTTAGCGGCTGGTGAAGATCGTGATGGCGTTGGCGGCAGCTTAGATGGAATCAATATTGGGCTGGCATCGGGTGGCCGTTGTTTTAGCGCTGCCTCCAGGGGTATTGATGGCAGTTTTGATGATAGAAGTCTGGCCTTGAGTTTTTATGGCTTGTTGGCTGAATTGAATAAATGAGTGAGTCGCGAGTGCGTTCAAAACGAAGTCACTCAATGATAGATGCATGACTCCAGGTCCGAAAAATACGTGTTTTGGTATCCCCAAAAACAGATAAATATAATGAATGAAAAGGCGAGTGAAACAATGAAAAAATCTCCGTTTTCCCTACTTGGGGCTACTCCAACACGAGGTGTGTCCGGTATCGCGACCGCGCTGATAGGTGCAGGTTTGTTGGCGGCTTGTGCTTCAACGACACCCCGTAGTCTGTCCACGTTACCAGCTGCGGAAAAGGCCTCGATCAAACAGGTGAATAGTAATTTGGCCGACGAGTCGGCCAAGTTGCTGGCCGCGAATGAAGAGATGCGCAAGCTGATGGAGAAGAAGGAAGAAGTTGTTTTACCTGAGCCGGTCGCTCCACAACACGATCCTTTAAACGATATCGTGGTTTCGGTTAAATTGCAAAATGCGAGTCTGAGTTCAATTCTGCAAGTGTTCTCCGAGCAGGCAAAAATGAATATGCTGGTTGATCCAGAAGTGCTGGCGATCGACAAACGTGCCAGTTTGTATTTGAGTCGCGTCACCGCAAGAGAACTGTATCGCCATATTTTAGATGTGTTTGATTTGGCCGGCAGCGTGGACGGTAACACCATCAAGATTGGGACCTTCGAAGAGAAGTTTTTCAATATCGACTTTTTGAACTCGCGTATGAATCTCGATATTACGGCTGGTGGTAATGTCTTTGGCTCCAATTCTGGCGGTGGCGGAAGTGGTAGCGGCGGAGGTGGTGGTAGTGGCGGTTCTAGCGGCGAGCAAATTCGTGGCAATGTTTCTTTGAGCGGCGGAAGCGGCAAGCAAGTCGAGCCCTATGATCAGTTAGAAGCGAATTTAAAGCGCATGATAGGTGGTGTGTCTGCCGAAAACCCACAAGGTGATAAAGACGACGATAAAAAACGTACGGTCTATAGCCTGAATAAAAACTCCGGTACCTTATTTGTTCGCGCACACCCATCTCAAATGAAGATGGTCGACAAGATGATAGACCGCTATAAATCAGTGATGCGCCGTCAAGTCTTGATCGAAGCACAGCTGATGGACGTGCAGCTGAATGATCAATTCCAATATGGTGTTGACTGGAATATGTTGCGTAGTAATGTCGCTGGTCTGGTAGGCGGCGCGCCTATTGCGACTTCTGCTTTGTCCGCGATGCTGCCAAATTCAAATGGCACACTCCCGGTTCGTACCCTGAGTTTCCCCTCTTCTAGCCTGGGTTATTCAGAAGGCCGCTCTAGCGGTTTGGCTTACAGCAATGGCAGCTTCTCGACAGCATTAAATTTGTTGCGCGGTTTTGGTAACGTCAAGATTTTGTCTAACCCAAGTATTCGCGTACGTAACAACGTGCCCGCTTTATTGAGCGTAGGTAGCTCGAGTCGCTACGTCGCCAAATCGACGGTGACGATTAGTAACCCAGGGGTTGGTGCGGCGTCGATCTCGACCGATGTGCTGACTGACTCTGTGTTTAGTGGCGTGATTATCGGCGTGGTTCCTTTTATTGGCGAGCAGGGTAACGTCGAGCTGATGATCAATCCTATGCAAACTGAAGTCGATCAAACCAGTTTGCAATTGATCGATGTCGGCGCTGGTGGTCGTGTCACCTTGCCGAAAATTAGTTTTAAGGGCATGACGACGACACTCAATATCAAAGATGGCGACACCGTGATTATCGGCGGTCTGATCGATCAAACTAGTTCCGGCAATGATCGCGGTACCCCGGGCTTGTCGGATGTGCCTTTGCTTGGAAAAATGTTTGGTAATGAATCAACCAGTCAGCACACACGTGAATTGGTGATTGTCTTGAAGGTGAAGTTGTTGTGAGTTTGATTTATCACGCACTGAGTCGTTTGGAGAAGAAAATCGAAAACGGTATGCAATCGTCTTTGAGTCATATCAGCACGGATCAATACGTGTTGGCGTCGCAACGCTCTGGCATGCCCCAGTGGGTGAAAGCTCTATTTGTCGTTTGTATTGTGGGGATCGTCGCTGGTCTGGTGGCAATGTCGATGTTGAGAAATCAGCTCAATCACTTGCAAACACAAGTGATGGCCTCACCAGCATCGATGTCTGCATCGGCTTCAGCGGTTGTGAACGTGCCAGTCGCTGCCGCCGATGTGGTGGCGCCTGTTGTTCCTGCTGCAAAACATCAAGCTGTTCAGGACATCAATTTAGCAGAGGCTCGCCCGGAATCGCAGAGTGAGCTTAAGCAGATGCCGACGGCGAGTGCGGAAGAGAGTAAACCAAGTCAGGCCACTACGCAGGCTGAAAGCGCCGCATCGCAAGCTTCCATCGTTGAAATTCGGGTGGAGTCAGGCATGAGTGCTCTGGAGTCCAAAAAAGGGCGTCGTGAATCAGCAAAAGAGAACAGCAAAAAACTTAGTGTAGCTAAGTCTGATGCCGCAAGCACGGTGAAGCGGGTCGCCAATGAAGATAAAGCAAATCAGGACGTCGCCATTCTCATTGCAAGCGTGAAAACGGCGATTCAAACCGGAAGAAAAGCAGACGCCGACAACTTGATTGTGCAATTGCAAACCAAGCTCGACCCCGACAGCCTGACCCTGATTCATTTAAAGGCCTGGCGTCAGATGCAAGGAGGCGATGCAAATCTGGCGATGAATTTATATCTGCATATTTTGAATCGCAATCCAGAAGATGAAGTGGCTGCGATCAATTTGGCGCTGTTGCAGTGGCGCGGTGGACAACAAGTTGAAGCGCGCAAAACGATTGCAGCAATTTATGCGCGCAAACCAGAATCAGAACAATTACAAGCCTATGCCAGGCAGTTTGGAGTACAACAATGAGTGAACATGGAACGCTACCGGTGCATTTGCAAGCACTGGGATTTCACCGTAATCCCTTTCCGCAAACGCCAGATGCAGATTGCTATTTCCGAACCGAAGAAATCGCCCAGCATAGTTTAGAAGCCTTTCATTGCCTGCGTGCGGGCAAAGGCTTTGTGCTGATGACCGGCGAAGTTGGGACGGGCAAAAGTACCTTTTTGCGCTCACTCATGGATGAACTGCATCATGCAGATTGCGCTGTGTCGTTTGTGTTTAACACCTTTTTGCAGGGACGAGATTTATTGCTCGCTCTGAACCGTGATTTTGGTCTTGCACCGGGCAGTGATTTTGCCCAAGACATCGATCTGCTTAATCACTACTTGATCGAGCAATACGCCGCTGGACGTTGCTGTGTTCTAGTGATTGACGATGCACAAAATCTGAATTCGGAAAGCTTGGAATTGTTGCGCTTGTTGTCGAATTTGGAGACACGGCAAAATAAATTATTGCAAATCGTGTTGTCAGGGCAGCCTGAATTACTCGATCTGTTGGAGAAAAAAGAGATTCGCCAATTGACCAGTCGCATCGTGCAACACATACAGCGTTGGCCGTTCACACGTGAAGAATGCGAGCGCTATGTCAATTTCCGTATTTCTAAGGCGGGCAACGATGGCCGCATTGTGTTGAGCAAGATGGCGAACTGGGCATTGCATTGGTATTCCAAGGGAAACCCGCGCAAGATCCACGCCATTATGGATCGCTGTTTGTATGGCATTGCTCCTGGTTTGAAGCAAACCATTGGGGTTGGTTTGTTGGCTTCCGGCGTACGTGAAGTTGGCATCAGCCAGAAAAAAAACTGGCGCGCGCCGATTTGGATCAGTGCGTGCCTCGCCTTGGTTTTGACCGCAAGCTGGTTTTGGAGCGGACCACATGGCGCAGTGAGTTCAGTGGCATCAGCAACACCTTTGAATGGAATATCGAAGGAGCTCTCTTCAGTCGCAACCGCAGAAAAATCAAGCGCTTCCCCACAGGAAAACTCAGTGCCACGCAGCCTGGCATGTCTGCGTCAATTTGGTTTGGAAAACCTTCACTCTGATTTGGAGCATGGTTTAGACGCGTTTAAGCGACGCAGCATCGTGCGTGATTTATCAACACAGGGTTTTGCTTTGGCATTTGTCCCAGCTGGTCTGCGCCTGCCCGATTCCTTGGACACTGCAACGCACCGGGTTTGCTTGTCTTTAGGTCGTGCTGGCACGTGGGTGCTGTGGAAATCTGCCATGGCACCGTTTGATTTGCATCGTGGCTTGGTGTCAGATCAGGTGAAATGGCTACAAGAGCGACTGACCGACAATAAATTGTATTCGGATGAACTTGATGGTGTCTACGGTCGCCGCACCATCGACGCATTGCATCAATTTCAGCGTTGGCATGGATTAGCGACGGAAGATCGCGTCGATGCCTGGCAGTTGTTTTTATTGGAGCATGAGTTTGGAAAAGTGACTTCTTAATTGGCAGTCCTGAGCTTGCCGGAACGCGAGTCGATCAGCGGAATCTGATGCGATCGTGGTTCATCAACCAATCATAGCGTGGAAAATAGAAATGATCGTAGAAGAAAATAAACAGCAAAACGTGAATGAACCCGATCTTGGATTTTTGGGCGAGCGCCTGATTTCGGCAGGTGTGCTGACCTCGGTGCAATTGGAATACGCGCTGCAAAAGCAAGCGGTGGAAGGGGGGCGTCTTGGGCAAGTTTTGGTGCAACATGGACTGTTGACCGAACGTGATCTTGCCAAGAATTTGTCTGAGCAGAGAAATTTCCCGTTTATGGAAATTGATGAAGCACCAGAACCCGATCCGCAATTGATGAGTATGTTCAATCGCGAGCTTTGTCTGACACGCGGCTTTATGCCCTTGGTGCGTCGCGGCGAACAGGTCGAGATTCTGTTAGGCGATGGCGATCCATCTAAACTCTCTGAGTTGATACAACGTCGCTGCGGTCATGCGCCGATTTTTTATCAAGCTGAATTTACCCATGTCTTGCAGCGGGTGCGACAGGTTTATTATTTCGCGCAAAATCCGGCGGAAACGCTGATTCAAAAAGAGATCGATTTATTGACCGACGATATCGATCATGCGCGCAGCCCAGAGAAATTGCTGGAATATGTGTTGCACTTGGCGGTGCGTGAGCGGGCCACGGATATTCATATTGCACCGTCTGAAACCAGTTATCACTTGTTGTTCCGTATCGACGGTGTCCTGCGCCCGATGTTCGCTTTGCCGAATTCTTTATCGCGTTTGGTGGTGTATGTGAAGCTCGGTGCCGAGATGGATATTTCGGAACAACGCAGACCGCAAGATGGTAGTTTTCAGACCACGATTTTAGATACCTCGTTCACCGTGCGGGTGTCTATTTTGGTGACCGAATATGGTGAGCGCATGGTGATGCGTCTGTTGCCGGAGAGCTCAGATTTGGCACGTCTGGAGCAATTGGGTTTCCGCGAAAAAGACATTCAGCAACTGCAAAGAATCTTCGCCAAGCCATCGGGCATGGTGCTCTTGACCGGGCCGACTGGTTCAGGAAAAAGCACCACGCTGCATGCGGCTTTGCGTCTGCAAACTCTGATTGAACGTAATGTGCTGACAGTGGAAGATCCGATTGAGTATCGCTTGGCGACGATAGGACAAACCCAGGTGAATCGTCGCGCTGGCTATGAATTCAGTACTGCTTTGCGCCACTTTTTACGACATGACCCTGATGTGATTTTGGTCGGAGAGATTCGCGATGCGGAAACGGCGCAAGCAACGGTGACGGCGTCTGCAACCGGACACTTAGTTCTGTCGACCTTGCACGTGGCGAGCGTGTTTGGTGTGATTACGCGCTTGGTGCCGTTAGGTTTAGAGCCGCAAACCATCGCAGAAAATTTAGTCGCAGTGATTAATCAGCGTCTGGTGCGAACTAATTGCCCTCACTGCGCCGAGTCCCTCGCCTTGAATGAGACGCAAAAAAAATGGCTGGGCAAATACGCGGTCGATCACAGCCGTCACAGCGTAGGTTGTGATCGTTGCGGTCACACTGGATTCCACGGTCGTTTGCCGATTTATGAAATTCTGAATGTGGATGAGGCAATGGCCAATGCGATCTCTGAAGGGCAGGGGCGCGCAGCACTTCGTCAGACAGCGGTTAACGCGCATTTTGAGCCTATGGTAGAAATGGCGAAATGGCGGATCGCGCAAGGTCAAACCACGTTTGAAGAAGTATGGCGGGTTATCGGCGAGAGCCCGGAGTAAGCGCGATCATGAACACTTATTTATATCGAGTTTTGTTGGCCAACGGGCGTACCCGTTATGGCATGTTGCGCCTGATGGTGGAGCGCGATTTGTCTGCCAAATTATGGCTGGAGCGTCATTACGATGCCGTGGTCTTGAGTTTGTTTCGCTTGCCATATTGGCTCGCCAAATTGATAGGCGCAGGTGGTACGGTAGGCCAAAAATTGCAGCCTATAGAGTTGAGTGGTTTGCTGCGCGATTTGGCCGTAATGACAAAATCAGGTGTGCCAATTATTGAATCCTTAAAAGCGATTGCAGAAGAAAGCGATCGCTCGCAAAGACGAATTGCATCGACGGCACGCTTGTTAATCTCGGCACTCGATGCTGGTGCTCCGATTAGTGAGGCGTTTAATCGCCACCCGAATATTTTTCCGGAATCGGTGCGCAATCTGATGGAGATAGGCGAGGAATCGGGCACGGTCGATAAGATGCTGCTTGAGGCGGCCGAGCATATAGAACGCATGACTTCGTTGAAGCGCAATATGCGTCAGGCGCTGATCTATCCCGCGTTTGTCTTCGCGACGATGTTCGGTGCAGCCTTGTTTTGGATCTATTACGTGATCCCAAATCTGGCGGGACTCTTTTCGCAAATGCGCGTCAAGTTACCCGCGGTCACAAAGATGGTATTGGATGCGTCAAAGTGGATGGAAGGGCATGCGAATACCTCCATGTTTGTTATCTTGGGATTGATCGTTGGGATGTGGCTGATGGTGAAGCTCAATCGCGGTACGCGGCATTTCACCTTTCGCATGGCGCATAAAATCCCAATTCTCCGCACTTTGGTGACGGCATCGGGCATGGCATTTATTACCGAACATCTGGCGATCATGATTGCCTCTGGCGTCGATATTATGCGCAGCCTCGGTGTGTTAGAGCGCGCTTTGTCGGATGAGTATTACCGCGAACGTATTAAGAAGGTACGCGCTTCCGTGGAGCGGGGCGATATGCTGGCCTCAGCGATGCGCCAGACCGGTGGTTTTCCACCGATGGCATTACGCATGATTGCGGTGGGTGAAGAGACCGGATCGCTGGATAAGCAATTAAAGCAATTGGCGCAGGAATATCGTATGCGCCTGGCACATTTGATCGCCTCTTTGTCCGAAGTGATTAAGCCGCTGATTATTTTGCTGGCTGGTTTGTTTTTCGTTTTGTTAATCGTTGCCTTGTTATTGCCGATTTACGATCTGGTCAGACAGGCGTCGATGGCCAATATGAATTGAGGAAATTATGTCCTATCGAATCATGAATCGCATGCGACGGAAAATCGTGAAACAAACGCGAACGCAGCGTGGATTTTCTTTATGGGAATTGGCAGTTGTGGTGGGTCTGGTAGCGCTCGGTCTCACTGCGGGTAGTCTCTTACTCAAGGCAAGCGATAGCAGTCAACGAGAATCGGATCGCATCGCATTATTGCAGGCGGCGAATTTTGCGATAGCGTCTTTTATTTCTGAAAATGGACGCTTGCCTTGTCCTGCGACTAATCTGGATTCGGGTGAGGAAAATTGTAGCGCTGCAGGGCAAAAAGGGTGGCTGCCGGTGGCAACTTTGGGTTTGGATGCGACTAGCCCAGCGAAAGGAGTACAGCAAATCCGCTACGTCGTTTATCGCAATGCAGCTGCTGATTTGGCTGACCCTAAGTTAAAAGATCGCTTTCAGCCAAGTGGCTGGGAAAAATATGCAGATCCATCTGATGGTAAGCCAATTAGCGAAGGTCAAACTAATGCTTTGGATTTTTGTGAGGGATTAACTCAGGCGATTAAGACCAGTGCGTCCCCTTCAAGCAGCGATGCTTATGTTTTGACAGAAACGGGTGATGCCTCTAACGTCGCCTATGCGCTGGCAGATCCCGGAATTGATCGGGATAGCGATGGAAACAGGTTTGATAGCGTTCGTAATTTTGCGGCGAATGACCCGGGCTTCGAGTCACCATTAAAACCAGAAGATAAAGATTACGACGACCGCGTGTTTGCTCGTACGTTTCTTGATTTGGCGAATCATTTGAGTTGCCCTCAGGGTAAACGCAGCCTGGACGTATTGGCGCAAACTGCAGAGACGGCGAGTGAAGTCACCAAGCAAAAAATGGATAATGCGATGGCGATGCTCGTTGCAACTACCGCAGCAAGCGTCAAGTTTCTATTGGCAGGCAATGGTGTGAGAACTAGTTATTTGTTATATGGGGTAGCTGCCGAAGCATTAGTGACTGCGACAGCTGGCTTTGCCGTGAACTCTCCTTTGTGTGCGATACCCTTAAGTGCACCAGTGAACTGTCCATTGATGGCAACGTTTGCAACAGCGATGGCAGAGGCTGTCGCAGCTCAAGTGGCAGCTGCAGTGGCAATCGCCGCGTATGCATCGGCGCTTGTTTTGGATGGCGTAGTTACAGTCGAATCTGGAATAACAACGCAGAAAGCAATTGACCTCGCCGGGCTTGATGGTGGTGTGTTGTTGTGGGATCTCGTGTCAATGCAGTGGGACTCAGAAAAAATGGCTGCTTAAAACTCTGGATCGAAAAACGTGGCGGAGATACTTAAGACAGCAGATCAGAAAGGGACAGTGAAATGATGTTCTCTCATTTTCGAGTCCGGCAGGGATTTACCCTGATCGAGTTAGCCGTCGCGCTAGCTGTGGTAGGCGTATTGAGCGTAGCAATGGCCGTATTTCTGCCTAAGATAAATACCTTACCTGCTTTTTCACAGCATGCTGGCAATAGCTCAGAGCAAGCAACGCGGGCAATTGATGGCTTTATTTTAGCTAACAGCCGCTTGCCTTGTCCTGATACCAGTGTCGATGGAACTGGAGAGGAAAACTGTGCCGATGGCAATATCGTGGGATGGTTACCAACCCGTACTTTGGGGATCAGTTTGAGCGAACCAGTACGTTACGGTGTTTATCGCCAAAGTAACGCGCAAGAGGCGAAAGACTATGATCTCGCCGTGCTCAAAAACCGATATGTGCCTTTGCTTCCTGATAGTCATGCGACGGCCTATCCCAAATTGAAAAACGGTTTGGATTTTTGTATTGGGCTTTTAAATTTAACTGAAAAGGGCGGCACAGTATTAAGTGCAGGTAGCAGTATGATCCCTATTGCCTACGGTATTGCGACCGCGGGTAAGTTTAATGCAGACAATCACGGCGTTGGAAAGGAAGGGCAGTTTGATGGGCTTAATTCTGTCCAGGGTCGTTTTGAACTAACTGGTCAGTATAAATCGGCCGCTTATGACGACGACACCAGAACGGTGGGTAGTGCAGAATTGTTTGAACGCCTGGGATGCACGCAAAAGTTAGCGAGTGTTAATTCAGTCGGGCGCGCTGCTTACGTTGCTTACGACCTTGATCAGGTCGCTGAATTTTATGTGCGTTTTAGAACTTTTCAAATCAAAGTGCGTGAGCTCGACCTGGACATTGCGAACACAGCCCGCGACTTAGCGGCTACAGATATCGCGATAGCGGCCGCAAAAATGGCTGTTGCCATTACTCTCCTCTCGCAGACTAAGGACCCATTAAAGATTACAGGTGCCCAGATAGGTGTAGCGGCGGCGACTGCTGGAACGCTTGCGGCAGCCAATTCTTTGGTGGGAGCAATAAAACGAGTAAGTAGTGCAGAGGCGTCCTTGGCAACTGCGCGCAAGCAAAAAGTAGCCTCGGAAAAATTTAAATCCGAGACCTCCGAAGATTTGAGCACAGCGATGGACACGATCAAGCTTTTGGACACGAAAGGAATTCTACTATGATGCAAGGAAAAATTCGTGGGTATACGTTGCTGGAGCTCGCGTTGGGATTAGTTGTGTTGGGTGGGATCGCTGTCGCCGTAGTTCGTTTTGGCTTTGTGGCAAATCAAAAGCTAGAACAAATCGCGAGCCCGCAAACTTTGATCGTAGCGGATAATGCATTAGTTGGTTTTATCGCGGCAAAGCATAGACTTCCTTGTCCTGATACCCGGGGCGATGGTGTCGAGCACTGTGGTGGCGCTTTGGTTGGTCAGTTGCCATATAAGACCTTAGGTTTGGCTCGCGCCGACATGATGAGAGTGCGATATGGCGCTTTTGTGAAGTCAGATGCTGACGCTGGTAAGGATATAAATCTGACTAGCGCACAAAATCGATTTAAACCTTGGTTAACTAAAATTTCTACTTCTTCTGGTGTTGCCCCAGAGGGCGAGCTGACCGACTTGGAAGAAATTAATGGCATCGATTTTTGTCATGCTCTGCGTTTAGGAAATGCCCTACCCCGCGTGACTAGTGCGACTAAGCCAGAAGACATTCTAGGGATAGAATCGAAGATTGATTCGAATATTCACGTTCGCGATGCCAATAAGAAGATTCTGAAAAATGTCGCATATGGACTGTCGCTCCCTTCGGTCAAGAGCGATCCTGCCACCAATATTAATACCATGTACAACGCCTTTGCTGCACCCTCCAATCCCTTGGTTGTGGGTGCGCAAGATACGGTGATCACCATGGATTTTGCGCAGATTTCAGATCGCTTGTCTTGTTCCGGAGTATTAGCTTCAGCTAGCCATGCCCATCCGAATGTCGCGAGCGCTGCAGCGATTATGTATGGAGCGATGCTTGACTATAAAGTGCAACTCGATTTGCAGTTGGAAATGTCTGAATTGGCGGTTTTATCCGGGGGGGTAGCTGTCGCTTCTGCCATAGGTGAAGTTTCGGCTGCGGCATCAACCACACTTACCGCGATTTCCATCGCGACTTCCTCTTTCGGTGTCTGGTCGTGGAGTATCGGCCTCGCGGCAACGTCAACGGTTTTAGCTGCAGCGAGCGTGGTGTCAGCGGGAATTAGCTTGGATTTGACGATTAAGTCTCGCGACAATGCAAAAAAGCTCGTCAACGATTTTTCTAACGCGAACATCGTCAAAGACGCAGAGATCTTAGCGAAAGACATCCGCGCCCATGCAAAAGCATCGGATGCCGCCGGAATTTATCGATAGTGAATTCAAAAAAATTTATACGATGGGAAAAATGATGTTGGTATCGCACCAGAAAAAAAGAAAATCACTGTCAACTCAGCTGATTGGGCAGCGCATGCGTGGGTTCACTGTGATGGAGATGGCGATCGTGCTCGTTATCGTTGGGCTCATCATCGGTGCTGTGAGTATCGGCACCAATGTGCAGCGTGGAGCTGGTTATCAACGGGTCTCCAGTGATTTTGTGCAAGCGTGGATGACTGCTTACGATCGATTTTACGAGGGAAGCGGCCGACCACCCGGTGACGTCGTGGCTGCACCGACAGGTTTGGTGAACGGCACGACAGATTCTTTTATTTGTGGTACTGATTTGCGCAACGCCATGTTACAGGCGGGTATAGAACTTCCTCCTGGTCGTGCCGAAGGCTTTGAAGATCACTATGCTTATCTTGATGCGAATGGTAACCCGCAAGAAGTGACTGTGTGCTTTGGTGCGGTGGCCTGGAGCGAAGTTGGCGCGAGTGAAGGCGAGTATATTTCGCGCAATCGTAATGTGATGCGCATCAGTGGTGCGACGCCCTCTCTGTCTAATTTGCTGGACAATATGTTCGACTCGCGCTCGAATGCCTCGTTTGGAAAAATGCGTCAGGTTGGTCAACACAACATCACCACAAGCAACCGTGGTGCTGTAGCTTGGAGTAACACTGACGTTGATAATTTTTCCGCGAATGGAGAGGCGCATGATGAAGCACAAGTTGTGACACTCAATGCTTATGTCAAAATGAGTCGCTAAATAAGAGCGCATCTCGCTCCAAAATAAATCGTCAATTGTCTGAAGTGCCGGATAGAACCGGCACTTCGTTTTTCGCCCTCACTTCAACGCCTCTCGCTGATCTCAGAATCGGCATCTTCGTAAAATCTTCCATCCCCTGCTGGTCTGAGAATTCCTCCAATTTCCCATTTTTTGATCTAATACCACTTAATGTAAAATTTATTAGTGGTATCTTATTGGTTTCTATGTGTTTTATCTGAAATTCTAGCTCCTAGCCCCTTATGGCTTGATTTTTATTGCTTGATGGAATCGATTTTTTGCGACTGTCTTCTGTCTCATTTTTGAACACAAAAACCACTTGACTGCTCTTTTATTGAGCAACATTGTGATCACCAGTTTCAAGAAAAAAGCGGAGTTTGGCTCGTTCCGCCGACAACATAAAAATGAGTCATTTACCTTCAATAAAATAAGACGGGAGACAAGGATGAGACATACAAAAGCTTCAAATCGATTAATGCTGGGTCTGATCAGCAGCATGCTGGCCGCTTGCGGCGGCTCAGGTGTGAGCGATGCGCCAAAAATGGGCGCGCATATGGCAATGCCACCGGCGGCAATGACGGCGGCAAGTTGTGCAGTGTGGGTCAGCACACAAGTGTATACCCAGGGTAACTGCGTGACGTATCAAGGTTATACCTACACCGCGAAATGGTGGACGCAAGGGAATGTGCCAGGCACTGAGCAATGGGGACCTTGGGAGTTGAGCAGCACAACGCCGACACCGACACCAACTCCTACACCGACGCCGACTCCGACTCCTACCCCAACGCCGACTCCTACCCCAACGCCGACGCCCACACCTACTCCGACGCCAACACCTACACCTACCGGATGCGCGACCTATGTGGCAGGCACTACTTACACCCAAGGTACGGTTGTCGCCAACAAAGGTGGCTTCTATCGTTGTGATGTTGGTGGCTGGTGTTCCTCCGGTGCTTCGGCCTATGAGCCTGGCGTGGGTTGGGCTTGGACCAGTGCGTGGACAGCAGTAACTTCAAGTGCATGTCCAACGCCAACGCCGACACCGACTCCGACACCGACACCGACACCGACTCCGACACCGACACCGACACCGACGCCAACGCCAACGCCGACACCGACACCGACACCGACACCGACACCGACACCGACACCGACACCGACGCCGACGCCGACGCCAACGCCAACGCCAACGCCAACGCCAGGTGGACGTGAGGTCGGTTCATATTTCGCGCAGTGGGGTGTCTATGGACGTTCGTATGAAGTGGCGGATATCCATACGACGAAGACTCCAGTGAATGGCGTGCAAACTAGCATTGCGGATCAGCTGACCTTCATCAACTATGCCTTTGGCAATGTGTATCAAAAAAATGGTGGCTATGAATGCGATATGGTGACTAAAGCAGAGACGGGTAATAACAATCCGCCGCCTGCTGATGCAGGAACCGGTGGTGACGCGTTTGCTGATTACCAGCGCCAGCCAACACGAACTGTCGATGGCAAAGTCATTCCATGGGACGCAAAGCTGACGGGTAATTTTGCGCAATTGAAATTACTGAAGGCAGCGCATCCAAATCTCAAGGTCTTTATTTCTTTGGGTGGCTGGACCTGGTCGAAGTTCTTCTCTGCTGCATCAAAAACCGATGCATTACGTAAGCAGTTGGTTAAGTCCTGCGTCAAGCAATTCATTGCTGGCGATTTGCCGGTACAAGATGGTCGTGGCGGAGCGGGTGCGGCCAAAGGTGTGTTTGACGGTATCGATATCGACTGGGAATATCCGGGCGGTGGCGGTCAGCCTTACAACACCTTTGATGCGGTGGCGGATAAGCATAACTTCACCTTGTTGATGCAAGAGTTCCGTGCACAATTAGATGTGATCGGTGCCACTGATGGTAAGCATTATTCTCTGACTGCTGCGATCGGCGCTGGCGCGGAAAAAATCGCGCAAACCGAGCCAGGTTTGTATAGTCAATACATGGATTGGGTCAACGTGATGAGTTATGATTTCCATGGCGGCTGGGAGAATACAACTAACTTCCATTCGCCTCTGTATCATGATCCAGCTGATCCGGCGACGGGCGTTTTGGCGAAATACAATAGTGACGATGGCATACAAGCCTTAATCACCGCGGGTATGCCACGTAATAAGATATTGCTGGGGATTCCTTTCTATGGACGTGGCTGGAAGGGTGTTGCAGCGGGACCGAATGGCAATGGCTTGTATCAAACAACAACAGGTGCAGCATCAGCGACCTATGAAGCGGGTATCGAAGACTACAAAGTCTTGATCAATAAAGTTGGTACCCGTACTCTGCATCCTGTGACCAAGCAATTGATGTTGTTCACGCCGACTGGAGAATGGTGGAGTTATGACGATCCTGCTGTGATTGCGATTAAGATGAAGTATGTTCGCGATCAAAGCTTACGCGGCGCGTTCTCGTGGGAGTTGGACGGTGACGCCAGCGGCGCCTTGACTGGTGAAGTCTGGAAGGGACGTTAATCTGGTGACTGCGCATCGTTCAGATGCGCAAATGAAATAGAAACTGCTTTCGTCGTGCGCGACGGAAGCAGTTTTTTCGTCAATAGGACTTACGCAAAATTGTACGGCGAGACGAACTTAACAACGCCAGCGTCTGTTTTGCGTAAGTCCTAACCAAATGGGAGATATGATGCAAGTACAACTAAAACCAATTGCGCCCCAAGAGTTGAGTCATGAATGGAAGCGCTGGATTGCAGAGAACTTGATTTTGGCGACCGACCCTGGCGCTTTGTCGGCTGTGTTGCAACAACATGGCGTTAGTCAGGCGGTGGCGGTTCGAGAGATAGACGCCGCCATGAATAGTCCTTATTTTCAAGGTGTGCGCCGGGTTAAAAATCGCGTAGAAAAACGTGATTGGGTGTTGAACATCGAAGCCAAACTTGACCGTATTTCCCCAGTAGAAATCCGACGCGAACATCGCTTGAGTCGCGAGGATTTTCTGCATAATTATTATCGTCGCAATCAACCTGTGATCATCACTGGCATGTTAGACGATGCAGCGACGCTCCAGCGTTGGGATCTGGATTACTTCAAAGAGCGCTTTCAAGATCGTCAGGTGGAAGTGCAAATGGGTAGAACCAAAGACGCGAACTACGAAATGAACAGTATCGCGCATAAGCGCAAAATGGCGTTTGGCGAGTATGTCGATCTGGTGCGTCAGAGTGGGCACACCAACGATTTTTATATGACCGCCAATAACGATTCCAGTAATCGCCTGGCCTTAAATGAACTCTGGGACGAGTTCCCCGATCTGCCAGAGTATCTGCGTACCGATCAGGGCAAGCAAGGTTTTTTCTGGCTAGGCCCGGCAGGCACGCTGACGCCCTACCATCATGATTTGACGAATAATTTCATGATACAAATGATAGGTAGTAAACGAGTGAAGTTCATCGCACCTTGTCATCTACCGCGTCTGCAAAATGAACGCCATTGCTTTACGCCTATCGACGGTGCGGCCATCGATTTGCAACGCTTCCCACAAATGCGCGATGTGCCTATTTTGGAATGCGAGATAGGGCCCGGAGAAATTTTATTTTTGCCGGTCGGCTGGTGGCACTATGTGCAATCATTGGCGATCTCAGTGACTATCTCGGCGACGCACTTCATTTGGGATAATGATTTTTATACGAATTATCCGAGTAATCATGATTTTTGAGTGAGGGTCAGGAAGGGACATTGGTTCGCTCAGATGTCGTAGATACTCTGTTGAAAAACAACCGCCTTTTACGCTAAAACCTGATTATTTTCGCTAGGTTTAGCGTAAAAGCGGGTGTTATCAAAAGGCTGATTATTGATCAACATTCCATGCAAAGCGTGCAGTAATTTCCGCATCAC
>JACQDW010000086.1 GCA_016200845.1 Burkholderiales bacterium
GACGGCAATGATGCGAATGAAACCTGTGCTTGATCTGCGCAACTTCACTTTCTTGTTGAGCATATTGTGGATACTGAACGGACTGTCGCCGGCGTCTGCGCAAGAGCAGGCTCAAGAAGATACGTTGACGGTTCCGCAGAAAAAAGAGCTTCACCGAAAGCTCCTGGTCATGCTGCATTTGCCTGCACAGCATTTTCGGCCGGACGTCTCATACGCGGGTGCGTATCGACAGGATGCGGGGCGCGTTGCACGGCGTCAAGTGGCGCAAGAGTTAGCACACACTATGCACATGAAAATTCTTGAAGACTGGCCTATGCCACTTCTGAACATCGATTGTTTTCAAATGGAGCTGATTGATGATGCGAACGCTGAAGACGTGATTCTTAAATTGAAATCTGATAAGCGGGTTGCATGGGCGCAGGTCGTTAATGAATTTGAAGCTAAGGCGAGCGCTGGAAATAGCGCTACGGGTAACTCGATACAGCCAGCTCAACTCTATTGGTCGTTACGGGAGGTGCATCATGTGACGACCGGAAAACAAGTACTGGTCGCCGTGATCGACAGTGCAGTCGAAACACAGCACCCCGATTTGCGGGGACAAATCGAATCCCAAGAAAACTTTGTCGATGGAAAACCATGGGTCGCGGAATCCCATGGCACCCACGTCGCCGGGGTGATTGTGGCCAAGCCTGGCAATCATTTGGGGATCGTTGGTATCGCGCCTGATGCGCGCGTGATGGCACTACGCGCTTGTGCGCAAGATGTTGATGGCAAAACTCAGTGCAGTGGATTTTCCCTTGCTAAGGCGCTTTATTTTGCGATCAATAAAGGCGTTAAGATAATTAATCTGAGTTTGTCTGGACCAGATGATCGTTTACTTCGACAGCTCATTGACCTTGCTTTATCGCGGGATATTAAAGTGGTGACCGCGATTGATGTGCGGCGGGCAAATGGTGGCTACCCGGCGTCACATCCGGGGGTGTTCTCAGTGAGTGATAAGAAAATGAAGTCCACGTTTTCTTCAGTCTTGGTGGCGCCGGGTCAGGATATCCCAACCACATCAACCGGACAGACATGGAGCTTTGTGTCTGGCTCTTCTTATTCGACGGCGCATGTGACTGGCATGCTTGCATTGCTGACGCAACTGCAACCGACGATATCAAGCGATCAGTTGCGTCATAGCCTGACTCGCATGCCAGATATGCAGGGACGCCCCGAAGGTTTGCTTAGTTTGTGCGATACTCTTTCCAAAGCGACAGCCCAGTGCATTTGTGCCTGTCAAAGTGGAAAATAACTGTGATTAGTCGTAACTAGGACCCCATGAAAAAACAACTTCCGAACGCTCTATTCGTTTTCGGTTCTTGGCGTTATTTGATTGCGCTTGCAGGCTTGTTTTGCTCTTCCTCGGTATCTGCGCAATGGAGCGCGAGTGCAGCACTCGCTAGTGATTACATTTATCGCGGCAATTCTTTGAGTCAGAGCCGTCCGGTCGTTCAACTCAATGCAAATGCAGATGCAGAATCAGGTCTTTTTGCGGGTGGGTTTTTATCAAAGTCACTCTCAGAATTGCAGAGTAAGCAGGGGGCGCAAGCCATTGCCTATGCGGGTATTGCGAAACGACTTGCTTCTGGCATTGGGTGGGAAGTTGGCGTGACGCGCATCATCTTGCCTGATGTCCCTCGCTGGAATTACACGGAATTATTCGCTGGCATGAATCGCGATAATCTGAATTTGCGTGTCCATTATTCAGCAGACTATCTTGGGATAAAGAAGAAATCCTTCTATCTGGAGATGAATGGCGATCTGCCGCTGCATGAACAATGGAGACTCACGGCGCACGGTGGAATACTTCATCTGCAAGACCGTGGGACGCGCAGCGACGTGCGTGTTGGCGTCCTATTTGGTAGCTCGCTGTGGACCACGCAGCTAGCATGGGGAAAAACACTTCACCCTGATAATACGCGGCTGTATTTCGACAACAAACCCACCCAGCTGACCTTGAGTTTACATCGGGTGTTTTGATGTTGCGAGGTATTAGATAAAAAAACGATTTTCCTACCAACACAGCCCGCCCTTCTTGGGGAAAGTTTGGGCTGCGCTGGAGGAAAAATCTGTGGGTTTTATTTCAACGTAACCTTGAAATAGTATTCAACGCATTTCACATAGTCTCCCGCTTTTAATGCATTAAACGGCGTTTGATAGCTGACCAATTTGCAGGCATAGCTCTTGCCATCTGCGCGCGTTGGGTCGTAGCTCCAGTCTTGTTCCCAGTTCAGTAATTGTGCGCCGCCGCCGTTGGAGGGGAAGGGCTTTTGCGTGGCGCAGCTTAAGGCTTCAGTGCTGGCGATCGGCACCGCAAAATAATTGGCGGTGCTCTTGTAGTAGTTGATGCGGTTGGTGGCTTGTGGTTTGTCTGTGCCGGAATTGCATTCTATGCCGCCGTTGATGATGTTGATGGTGGCACCAAAGCCTGCGGTGATGTTAGCGGCAGCGTCGGCAGCATTCGGTTGCCAGGTGCCGTCGATGACGTGCAACATGGATGGCTTAGGTGGCTGCGGATAAACGTAGAAGAACACGGCAGAAGCCAGATTGAGCCAGGTGTCGGCGACTAATTCAGGCTTGTCTAAGAGTGTGCGCACTGTGCCAAACATGGCGTCAGAAAACGGGCCGTAGTTGTAGTTGTACGAGAGTTGTTTTGCACCGCGTCCATAATATTTTTTCCAGGTGCCATTCGGGTTTTTGCCGCAGGCCCAGGTTTGTCCTTGCCATGTGTTGGGATCGCATTCTGCGTTGTAGCCGCAACTGGTGTCGTCATCGCGACAGCCTGCTTCCTTTAAAAAATACAGCCCTTGTCGCCATTGCGGAATGGCAGAGTTGGGATCGTGCGCGCCGGTTTCTTGTGCGAAGTGGGCGAACATGGTCGCCAGACCTTTGCGGCAGATGGCGTCGGCATTTCTGCCATCAGTATAGTCGCCGCACACCGCGGGGAATTTCGCAATCGCTTGCAGGAAGCGCACATAGCTATAGCTTTGATCGCGCAGTGGGAACAGGGTTTGCCAGTCGTTGCTAGAGAGCAGGCGTTCGACGCGTTTGACATTGACCGGATTGGCGCTGCGACCAGGTGTGACGGCCTCGACTGACGCCGTGTCTAGCGTGCGTATCGATGCTTTGATTTGTTGGAATAAGGGGCTAGAGGTTTTGGCGACTTCGTCCGCTTGTGCTTCTTTCAAAGTCGGGACGCCTTTGGGTGTGGTGCCGCCGGGATCGGTGCTGCCGTCAAACGTGCATTCGCCAGCAGGGCGTGCTTCCCATACGTCATTTTTGCCCGGCTCATTGTTTTGCGTCCACCATTTGGCGCGCCAGGTTGCGTTGGCATAGACCGCGTAATTGCCGTTGGTTTAGATTTTGCTGGCAGACCAATTGCTGCAGGCTGGTAGAAAACTGGCTGGGGCAGCTTGTGCGCTGTGAATGTGGGCGAAGCTGCTGCCGAGTAGTAGTGAAACGGCCAAGAACCATTTCGGGTGTCGTTGCTTGTTCATCTTTGTCTCCTGATTTTTTTAGTGTGTGGTGATTTTGTGAGTGTCGTGGATGACACTTGCAAAATCGGTGCTTTCTCAAATTGCTTACGCGTATTTCCGCGGGAAGATACTGCTTTCCCTAGTACGATGCTCTGAGAGAGTTGGGCGGATAGACACTTGTTTTTGGCGCGCCGATTTTCTCAAAACTCTAGAAATGGCGGCTTATTATGGTTTTGTAGTGGTATTAATTTGGTGTTTATCCAAGATCGAAGTTTAACGATGAGATTGCAATAAACAAGTGGTTTTTTAAAAAGTGTTTTTTTATTGAAAATTGAAAAAATACGCCACTATGAAAAAGCGTTGCACAAATTTGGGCGAAAAAGAGACTGGTATTGGGGGCGCGAAACTGCGTTCATACTTGCTTCACATTGTTGGCGCAGGCTGAGCCTGTACTTTGTGAATATCCATTTTTGTGAGGAGATAGCGATGAATCAGTTGAACCTTCATTTGAATATGATATCGAGTGCTGCAGCCAATCAGCCACAAGCTGGGCGTCGATTGAGCGATGCGCAGAAAACTCAGGTGACCGAGATTCTAAAAGCCTATGATGTGAATAATCTCAGTACTGACGATGTGCTGGCGATCAGGGAGGCGTTTAAGTCGGCCAAGATTGCACCGGGGCGTGATTTACGCTCTGCGGTGGAAGGGGCGGGTTTTCAGATGACGCAGTTGGCATTGCCTGAACGCGCTTCTGGAGCGGGCGAATCGACAGCGTCGGCATCGGCTTCTGATGCAGGCAAATGTGGTCCGGGGACAATGATAGATGTAAGGGTTTAGCGCATGGATTTGACGGTGTTGCGAAGAGTTTTGGTATGTGGCGCGTGCTTAGTCGCCGCTGTGAGTCAGGCGCATCTGATGCCCGCCCAGCAGGGCACCGTGAATTTGCAAGGCAAGGCGGCATTTGTCGTGTTGGCGGTGCCGGTCTCGGCCATGCCGCAATTTGATGATAATCGCGATGGGCGTTTTTCTGCACAAGAAATGGCGGCGCACAGAGATGGCATCGAGGCACAAGTGCAGGCGGGGTTTCAGTTGTTCGATGCGGCACAAAGTTTGCAGCTTGATTTCATTCAAGCCAGTGAAGAGCAACATGAGTCCGTTGATGCAAGTGGGTCGCTCAATGCAGAGCTGCTGGCACCAGCCGGAGCCCGACACTTTTTAGTGTTGATGAAATGGAGCTGGACGCGCGAGACTCCGCGCTTGCGTTTGCAATTCAATTTGTTCGGAAAAGAGAGTTTTGAACAGCAATTTTCCATCAAGGTTTTGCGTGAAAAACAGGCAGAAGTGGCTGTCTTGACGCCGCATCATACTGGACATGTTTTTTTTCGCGGATCAGCCGAAATTTTTCAAGATTATGTCGTGCTCGGTGTTGAACATATTTTGACTGGTTGGGATCATCTTCTTTTTTTATTCACCATCATCATCGCAACACAAGCGGCGCGATCGTGGCGTTATTGGCTGGCGGTGCTCAGTAGTTTCACTGTTGCGCATAGCATCACGTTGGGCTTGTCGCTGTTCGGTGTCGTGCAGCCTCCGGTGATGGCAGTCGAGGCGCTGATTATGCTGAGTATTTCTTTGATGGCGGCGCTCAATTTATCGTACACGTGGCGCGTTGGTAGAGTCTCGACGTCGACCAAGACCCAAGCCGCGATTGTCTTTGTCTGCGGCTTGCTACACGGCTTTGGATTTGCGGCGGCGATGTCGGCGATGGGTTTGCATGCGGACTACCGTAGCCTGAGTTTGCTCGCTTTTAATGTGGGGATAGAGTTGGGGCAAATTGCTTTCTTGCTGGTGGTGTTGATATGTGCTGGGTTGTTTGTGCGAATAAGGTGGATGATCGTGTTTGTTCCGCGTGGCAGATTGCTTTTGAATGGCGCCATTTTGTTGTTGTCGCTGGTGGTGTTTGTGTTGCGGGTTGGGGAGTCTGTTTAGCGACACGATGACAGGATGTAGATGTCCAAAGCAGACGCAGTTTTCGCCAGCTCGACCACCCTCATCCCCGACCCTTCTCCCGCTTGCGGGAGAAGGGAGTGTGTTCTTGTGCGACTCGACTCCTGTGTGTGCCTCGTATTGAAGTCGCGCGTTCAATAAAGACTACAAACTCCCCTTCACACAACGCTGCACGTAAGGAAAACTCTCAGTGATGTAGTAGTGATAAATCCCTTTTGGAAATTCTGGCGTGACACCGTAGCGGCCATTGCAGTCGTCCAAGTCGCCCGCGTTGGCGCGGTATTCAAAGTCTTGAGTGAACGTGCCCATGGGGAAGATACTGGTGGAGGGGCGGCCTGCGTCTGGGGTGGATTTTTTGGCGTAGCTGGGCAGCATTAAACGCACGCCAGACGTACTGTCGTTTGCGATGTTGTAGCCATAGCGCGCATAGATGGGGAAGCCGTCTTTGGCAAAGCCAACCAGTGTCATCGCCTTGCCCTTATTAAGCTTAGTGATGACGCCTTCGGGCAGGCCGTGGTAGTGATATTGGCCGTTCGGCTGCACGTGGGCGTTGTTGGAATCGACGCCAAAAACAAAAGCGCCGCCTATCGCCTCTATCTTCCACGGATCTTGTCCCGCCACCATCACGCAGCCACTGCCCATGCCAGTGCCGGTGGCGCTGCTTTTGCAAGTGCCAGCCGTTGCCGGGTCAAATTTGACGCCGTTCATCGCATAGCCGATGTGTCCGGTTGCGCTGGTTTGCCCGCTGGTGAGTGCGGGTGCCAAAGGCATATTCACATTCAACACTTGCGCCGAAATCGGTGTCGCAAAATTGCCGTCGATGACTGCATGATCTGGAATGCCATTGCCGCTTAGGGTGCGCAGACTGCTGCTGCAAGTCCAGTTATACATGCTGGTCGCCATCACTTTGCTGCTAGAGTTATAGGCGCTGTAATTGATCTGGCAATTGACGCCGGTGGTGCTGCTGGTGCCATTGGTGCTTAAAGAAAACTGCGTATCTTTGAGCGCCAATGTTGCCAATGCCTGGCTAGTGTCGCTGGCGCTGACGGCGGCGACGGTCGCCATGGAGATGCTGATATTGTCTTGATTATTCAAATAGGTGATGCCCTGATCGATGGCGACAAATCGTCCGACGCTGATTTTATTATTGAGTAAGGTGGTGACCCAGCCATAAGTCGCATCGTTGGCAAAGGTGCGCGCCGACACCAGCATCGCGTTAATGATACTGCTGCGACTTTGAGTGCCGAGATCGAGCTCTTTTGCCCAGTAGTTGACCTCGGTATCGTTGGGCGCAGTGTTGCCGGTGCGTCCCAACACATTCTTATAAACGATGCGAATGAAATCAGCACTACTCATGTTGGCCGAATAGCCGGTTAAGTCAGGATACAAACGTCCCGCCTGATAAAAATTCTCGGCGATGGTGGCGATGCTGCGACCATTGATCAATTCACCCATCCAATACACCATGCCATCGGCATCCGGTGTGCGATTAAAAAACGCGATGTAAAGCTCAATCAGCGATTGCAATTGCGCCTCACTCAATTGCGGCAAAAGATCGACAATTTTCAAATTCACACTCATATCGCTAAAGGCGATTTTGTTGATATTGCTGTAGCTTGAGGTAGTGCTGCTATTGAGATCAGTGATGAAGTAAGTGCTACCAGCGCGTCGCAGACTATAGCGACTGCGTGGACCGTTCAGATTGACAGTGTCGGCAACAGGCGCAGAGGCCAGAGGAATCAATGTGGCTGTGGGTGCCGCGGCAAGCGAACTATTGACGGCGACGGACGCTGTATTGCCACCACATGCCAATAGACAAACACAGAGCGCAGCCAGACTAAGCGCAGAACGCTTGGGAAGTGAACGATGATCCATGTTGGGACTCCTTAATTGAGCGAGTGATTTTTAAGTTTGTCCTAGTGTACGTTGGTATTGTGAAGCAATTATGAAGGCTTGGGGGTCTCAGCGTGATGAGAGTTTGTGAGGCTCATGGAAGCTTGTTAGAATCTATCGTGGAATTTTTGGTATCGAATCGGTCTGACACCCTTGCCACTTTAATCGCGAATCTCAATTTGCACGAACGAACCCACCATGACAAATCTTTTGAGTCTTCCACCTGTTGCGCTGGCTGAGTATCAAGACTGGCTTAATGCTGTTAAGCAGAGAATTCATGCGACTCGGATGAAAGTCGCTTTGGCTGCTAATGAGGAGTTAATTTCACTGTACTTCGAAATCGGTGCTCAAATCGTAGATCGAGAGTCGCGTGCGCAATGGGGAAGTGGATTCATTGATGCGTTCAGCCACGATTTGAGAGCGACTTTTCCTGAACTAGGTGGATTTTCGTCAAAGAATTTGCGGTATTGCCGCGCATTTTTTCGTTTCTACGGCGACCCTACAATTTGGCAACAGGCTGTTGCCA